>CALDSI010000343.1 GCA_937911395.1 uncultured Labrenzia sp. | reverse complement strand
GCTTGCGACTGGCTGGTCCACATACCAAGATCCACGACTACCACCTGGGCGAACCCAGTCCGCGGCCGCTTATGGCGTCCGTTGGCGCTTTTATTCTCGCACTCGGCTCGATTGCCTGGATGCGCTACGCGTCCGGCAGCTCTTTTGAACTCTTTGGCCTGGAGTTGTCCTCTGCCAAATGGATGTTGTTTGCAGTCGGTTTGCTGATCGTTCTTTACGTGATGTTCGCCTGGTGGCGCGCCACCATCAAGGAAGCGCATGAAGGTCACCACACACGCGTAGTGTCTCTGCTTTTGCGTTACGGCATGATCCTGTTCATCGCTTCTGAAGTAATGTTCTTTGTTGCCTGGTTCTGGGCCTACTTCGACGCAGCGCTGTTTGCTGGCGAAGCAATCAACTACGCGCGCGCCGAGGCAACGGGTGGCGTCTGGCCGCCGGAAGGCATCGAAACCTTTGATCCGTGGCACCTGCCGCTGCTCAACACGCTGATCCTGCTTGCGTCCGGAACCACCGTTACCTGGGCGCACCATGCGCTTCTGCACGATGACCGCGAAGGTTTGAAATGGGGTCTGACGCTGACTGTTCTGCTCGGTGTTCTCTTCACCATTTGCCAGATCTACGAGTACACCCACGCAGCCTTCGGTTTTAGCGGCAACATCTACGGCGCGACCTTCTACATGGCGACAGGCTTCCATGGCTTCCACGTCGTCGTCGGAACGATCTTCCTCGCGGTTTGCCTGTTCCGTGCACTTGCTGGTCACTTTACCAAAGAACAGCACTTCGGTTTCGAAGCGGCGGCCTGGTACTGGCACTTCGTTGATGTTGTCTGGCTGTTCCTGTTTGTCGCCATCTACATCTGGGGCGAATAAGCCGGAAGTCGTTCTCAACGAACACTGGAAAAACAAGCGCCCGGCGGATCATCCGACCGGGCGTTTTTCAAATCCGGCCCGCGGAGCCTCAAGATGCAAGACAAGGCACATTTCCCTTCGGTCAACCCTGTCACTGCTGGTTTATCGGGCGCATGCCCGCGTTGCGGACAGGGAAAGCTGTTCGATGGGTTCTTGAGCGTGAAAGACGCGTGCTCTACATGCGGGCTCGATTACAGTTTTGCCGACAGCGGGGATGGGCCAGCCGTCTTTGTCATCATGATTGTCGGGTTCATCATTGTAGGCTTGGTGCTCTTTGTTGAGTTGTCATTTCAACCTCCTATTTGGCTTCATCTGATCCTTTGGCTGCCGCTGACCGTAGTGCTTGCAGGCGGCATTTTGCGCCCCCTCAAAGGCTTGATGATTGCCGTGCAATACCGGCATAAGGCTGAAGAAGGCCGTCTGGACACCGATGGCGATCAAACAGATCAGTTGTAAGAGAGAAACTTGCCAATGGGCCGCGCCCGTAAACTCATCATTCCTGCTGTTGCTGCTTTGATTGGCTTGGCGATCCTGTTGAATCTTGGTTTTTGGCAAGTTCGGCGGTTGGCTGAAAAAGAAACGCTGATTGAGCAAGTTGAGACAGGTTTGAAATCGGCCCCGGTGGCCGCGCCCGGCATGACCGATTGGGAGGGGCTCGGTGATGAGGACGATTACCGTCGGGTCTCGGTCACAGGTCGTTTCCTGGAGCAAAACGTTTTCTACTACCTCTCGCTCACCGATCCGGTTGGCACGTATGGTGGGCCGGGTGAAATGGTCTACAGCCCGTTTGAGACGGCAGAGGGATGGACGGTCTTGATCAACAGGGGGTTTTTGCCCGACGGCGTTCCTGACGATATTAAGCGGGACGCGCTTATGCCGCCATCAGGAGACCAAACGCTGGTTGGACTTTTGCGGCTGAGTGAGACACCTGTCTGGACTACGCCGGCACCGGACCTGAATGCAAAACTCTGGTTTGCCCGCGATACAGATGCCATGGCGGAGGCAATGAACGTCAGCGGAAACCTTGCGCCCTACAGCATCGATCTGCAAGCCGTGCACACGCCTGAAGGTGGTCTGCCTCAGGCCGGTGAAACCCTGGTGCGTTTCAAGAATGATCATCTGGGGTATGCGCTGACCTGGTTTGGTCTTGCAGCAACCCTCGTTGGGGTTTTCTTGGCTTACGCGGCCGCCGTATTGTGGCCGCGTAAGCAGGAGCATTCAGCGAACGTGGATTAAAGCGCTTCCAGGATCGCTGCGGCGCCGGTCTTAGTCGCATCGCCGGGGCTGTCTTCGACGGCGATGAAGCTGACTTCTCCGTCTTTTGCAATCAAAGCAAACCGCTGGGACCGCAGGTGACCAAAGATCGGTGCCGGGCCAAGGCCGAGACCGGCTGCCTCGACAAACTCTGCGCCGGTGTCAGCCAGGAAAGTGATCGCATTGGCGTTGGACGCCTTCTGCCACGCGTCCATGACAAACACGTCGTTGACGGACACGACAGCGATCGCGTCGACACCTTTGGATTTCAGTGTATCGACATGCTCGACAAAGCCGGGCAGGTGGTTCATGTGGCACGTCGGCGTGAAAGCGCCTGGAACACCAAACAGGACAACTGTTTTGCCGGACGTCAGGTCTGCTGTTGAAATTTCACCAGGACCATCGGAAGTCATGGTCTTGAATGTTGCATCCGGCAGCTTGTCGCCCACCTTGAGTGTCATGTCTAAATCCCCTTGTAAAAAAACCGCTGCCATTTATTCCGCAGCCCGCTGAAGAGATAGGGCTTCCAGAACGGACCGTCGAGGGAGAGCCGAGAAATCTTTGCGAAAGAAGTTAGTTCAACCAATCCGGTTGGATCGGTGCGAGGTGTTCCAACGCGTTTTCGCCATCGGACAGGACCAGGCGCAGGCTCGTGTCGGAAGCTGTTGTTTTCAGGCCCTTTGTCGACAAGTGCCAAACGGGATTGCCTGTTTCACCTTCGGCCAGTCTCGGCAGAGCGATGTAAGAGCCTTCAGGCCCCGCCGCAAAAAGATCCGGAGTGCTCGCTGATCCGGTTTCAGCTTCAATCCTCAAACGCTTGCCATCGCTATCAACAAGCGTGACAGAGACAATATTCAGCCCGCCAGTTGGGGCGATGCCGGGGACGGCCTGCAAATCGCGTTTGATCAGTTTCGCTGAGAGGCTGTCTGGGCGCGCCTCCGGGTCAAGTTGAAGGGATAAGGTGGCCTCGCCCGGCACGCAAATGTCCTTGCAAACGCCAAAAAACAGCTCCAGCGAAATCTGCGCGGGCTTGGAGGCATCTTCCGGCGAGATCTTTAGCGGCAGGATAATGCCGTCGTGGTAGACGATGGAGTCTGAGAACCCATCGCTGTATCGCTCCGGAACTGGGTAGAGAAGTGTTTTGTCCTTTATGTTGGACGTGTTCGTCCAGGTGATTTGCGGTGGTATTCCGGCTTCGCCCGGATAGCGCCAATAAGTGTGCCAGCCTGGTTCCAGTTGAAACTCCAGTCCCGCCCAGTAAGTGCCGTTTTCAGGCGGTCCTGCCGTGATCAGCCGAACGGCGCCACCTTTTACGGTAACCCATTCACTGGCCGCTGCGAGAGCTGCGGTTGGGAGTGTGATTGCCAGAAGAACGAGGAGTGCCAGTGCAGATTTCATGGACCAACAGCTACACCAAAGCAGAAGGCGCGTCAGCATCGCACAACGCTCGAATGGTCATATCCTCGTGACGCGATTGTGAGCTTGCGACTCAATCAGTCATTAACATGAAGTCCTATTGGGGCTATGCTGATCAAAGAAGGCGGTGGGCGTTGAGCAATAACGAGGTGCGTATGTCCGAAATCGGAGCAGCAGACACCCTGGAGGGTCAATTCTTGATCGCCATGCCCAGCATGGCGGACAGCCGCTTCGAGCATTCGGTCATCTATGTGTGCTCTCACTCCGAACAAGGCGCAATGGGCCTGATCGTTAATCAGGTGGCAAAACACCTGTCTCTTGAGGAGTTGCTGATTCAACTGGATATCGTGAATGACGATGATGCGATCCGTCTACCACCTCAGGTCCGCGGCATGAGCGTGCATAAGGGCGGGCCGGTTGAGGTTGAGCGTGGCTTCGTCCTGCACAGCGATGACTTTCAGCTCAACCAATCGACGCTTTCGATCGACAACGGGATCTGCCTGACAGCGACGCTGGAGATCCTCAGGGCCTTGGCCGAAGGCACCGGGCCGCGGCAGGCCATGCTTGCACTCGGTTATGCAGGCTGGGCCCCTGGTCAGCTGGAAAATGAAATCCAGTCAAATGGATGGCTGACTGCCCCTGCGGATCGGGACATCCTGTTTGACGCGAATTCGGAACAAAAATGGCACCGGGCCCTCGGCAGTCTGGGAATTGATCCAGCCATGTTGTTTTCAGACGCCGGACACGCCTAAGGCGTCACCTGTCCGCAGGACTGCCGGAAATCGGACACTTTTTTACCGACCTGTGGCTTGCGTCCGATGAGGATGGCGCGTAAGTCGCTAGACTGGCTTGCTTTGTTCCAAAGCTGATAAAATTCGGGTAGGGTTGAGGCTTGCGGTCAGGAAATGGCTTTAATGCCTCTAACCCGGCTGGAAACACTAGAGGAAGTGACGCGGTGAAATACAGCAGTACGCGCGGTGATGCACCTGTATTGGAGTTTTCGGACGTTTTGCTCCAGGGACTTGCCCGCGATGGCGGTCTTTATCTTCCGGAAACTTGGCCGCAGTTCGATGCTGAGACCATCGCTTCTTTCGCTGGAAAATCCTATGAGGATGTCGCGTGTGAAGTGATCAGCCCGATTGTTGATGGGGCTATCCCGGATGCGGACCTGCAGTCCATGATTGCGGGATCCTATTCCGGTTTCCGGCACCCGGCGGTCACGCCCCTGGTCCAAACAGGCTCCAACACATTCATCCTTGAGCTGTTCCACGGCCCGACCCTGGCGTTTAAGGATGTCGCCATGCAGCTGCTGGGCCGGATGATGGATTATGTGCTGACCAAACGGGGCCTGCGCGCGACCATCGTCGGGGCAACGTCGGGTGACACCGGCGGGGCGGCCATCGAGGCTTTCCGCGGTCGAGACCGGACGGACATTTTCGTTCTCTTTCCGGACGGCCGGGTTTCAAACGTGCAACGGCGTCAGATGACGACACCAACTGAACCGAACGTGCACGCCTTGGCCCTGACCGGCAACTTTGATGATTGCCAGGCGATCGTCAAAGGCATGTTCAACCATTTCAATTTCCGCGACCGCGTGGCCCTGTCCGGGGTCAATTCGATCAATTGGGCGCGGATTCTCGCTCAGATCGTCTACTATTTCGTGGCAGGTGCTGCCCTCGGCGCACCGCATCGCAAAGTATCCTTCACCGTGCCGACCGGCAATTTCGGTGACATCTTCGCCGGTTATGCCGCCATGAAAATGGGCCTGCCGGTCGACAAGCTGGTGGTGGCAACCAACGTCAACGATATCCTGGCGCGGACGCTTGAGACGGGGCGCTACGAAAAACGCGGCGTTCATCCGACGATTTCTCCATCGATGGACATCCAGGTGTCGTCAAATTTTGAGCGTCTGCTCTCAGAGGTGAACGGACGTGACGGAGATGTCGTGCGCCGGATGATGAACCAGCTGAACCAGTCCGGCAGCTTTGCGATCGAAGAGGGACCTCTCGCTGAGATGCGTGAGCATTTCGCTGCTGGCCGCTGTGATGAAGAGGCAACCTCGGCAACCATTGCTGAGCTTTGGAAAGAGGCGGGTTATCTGCTTGATCCGCACACGGCGATTGGTGTGCATGTTGCCAAAGCGCACACGAGCGGTGAAACGCCAATGGTTGTCTTGGGCACCGCCCATCCGGCCAAGTTCCCGGATGCAGTCGAAGCGGCGAGCGGCGTCCGTCCGGATCTGCCGGAAAATCTGAAAGACATGATGTTTGCCGAGGAGCGCCAGCAAGTTCTGGCGGCCGAGCAGGGCGCGGTCGAACAATATATTGAAAAACACGCCCGTGCCGTGGGGGCAGGGGTGTAAGTGAATGAAAGTAGAAACGACAGTTCTTGAAAATGGCCTGACCGTCGTCACCGACCAGATGCCGCACCTGAAGACGGCAGCACTTGGTGTTTGGGTCCGCACCGGATCACGAGCAGAAAACGCGGATCAAAACGGCATTACGCATCTTCTTGAACACATGGCGTTCAAGGGGACGAAGGGCCGGTCGGCACGCGGTATTGCGGAAGAAATCGAGGCTGTTGGCGGCGAACTGAACGCGTCTACGAGCATTGAACACACAAATTATTATGCGCGGATCCTGGCAGAAGACCTTCCGCTTGCGGTGGATATTCTAGCGGACATCCTGCAGAACTCGACCTTTGAGGCCGAAGAGCTCGTGCGCGAGCAACACGTGATCTTGCAGGAGATCGGTGCATCCAACGATGCTCCGGAAGACCAGGCATTTGATTTGTTCCAGGCGACCGCCTGGCCGGAACAGGCAATTGGCCGTCCGATCCTGGGCACACCGAAGACCGTGCAAGGCTTCGGCCGCGACAGCCTCAACGACTATTTGGCAAGCCGTTACCGGGCACCGGACATGGTTCTGTCGGCTGCTGGCGCGGTGAACCATGATGAGCTTGTTTCACTCGCTCGCCAAAAGTTTGGTGCCATCAACAGCGAACCGGCCGCCCCGGATCCTGATGCCCGCTATTCAGGTGGTGAAAAGCTGCTCAACAAGGACCTGATGGAAGCGCAGGTCCTGATCGGCTTTGAGGGCCGCCCTTACAAGGCCAAAGACTACTATGCCATCCAGATCCTGGCGTCTGTGCTGGGCGGGGGTATGTCGTCGCGCTTGTTCCAGGAAATTCGTGAAAAGCATGGCCTATGCTACGCGATTTACAGCTTCCACTGGGCGTTTTCCGATACGGGCCTCTTCGGTATTCACGCCGCAACGAGCCACGAGGACCTCGGCGCGCTGATGCCGATGATTGCAGATGAGTTGGTGTCCGCCGCCCATACGATCACAGAGGACGAAGTGGCGCGCTCGCGGGCGCAGATTCGTGCAGGTTTGATGATGGCCCTTGAAAGCCCCGCGGCCCGGGCCGGTCAGATTGCACGCCAGATCCTTGTGCATGGCCGGGTCCTTGCTCCGGATGAGATCTCGGCCAAGATCGAGGCTGTCACTGCGGCAGACATTCGCGAGGTGGCTTACAACACCTTCGTTGGCACAACGCCGACACTGACGGCAATCGGCCCGATCAACGGCATTATGACTGCCGATGAGCTGGCGGCGCGGCTTCAGCAGGCGCCGGTCCGGCAGGCTGCATCAATGTAATAGGGCGAGGACCGGCATGTCTCTCCTTCGCCCAGGTCCGCCTCCCGACGCCGAGCTTCTCATAGAAGCCGGCGCGCATTATCTGCGCCCCCCGATCATGAGCGACTTCAAGGCCTGGTGCTTGCTTCGCAGCGATAGCCGGGCCTTTTTGACGCCTTGGGAGCCGTTATGGCCGTCGGATGATCTGTCCAAATCCGGCTTTCGCCGCCGACTGCGCCGCTATGCGCGCGATCGCAAGGAAGGGCGCAGCCTGACATTCCTCCTTTTCAACGCGCGCAATGACGATTTGCTGGGTGGACTGACGCTCAGCAACATCCGGCGTGGTGTCAGCCAGTCGGCAACACTTGGCTACTGGATGGGCGAGCGCCACGCGGGCAAAGGGCACATGTCGGCGGCCGTCGCCATGATCTTGCCGTTTTGTTTCGACGTTTTGAACCTTCATCGCATCGAGGCTGCCTGTATTCCGACCAACACCCCGTCCATCCGGCTTTTGGAAAAGGCGGGGTTCAACCGGGAAGGATACGCGCGTAACTATCTGTTAATAAACGGAACTTGGCAGGATCATCTTTTGCTCTCCTGTTTGGCGGAAGACCACGCGGCGCGCCCGGATGGGGTGTCTCCGCTCGTCGAAGGAATTTTGAAAGACTTCTTGTGACATGTGCTCCAAACCGGTAGTTCTTCGCCCCATGTCGATTTCTGTGCCGGTCCATATTTTCAATCTGATCCGCAGCGCCATTTTTGTGGCCGCCGCAATGATGCTTGTCGTTGCGCCGCAGGCCGCCCGTGCGCTCGAGCCGATTTCTGTGCCCCTGGATATCGAGGCGCTGGACATCACAAATGCGATTG
The DNA here is from genome assembly GCA_937911395.1 of uncultured Labrenzia sp. Lineage (GTDB taxonomy): Bacteria > Pseudomonadota > Alphaproteobacteria > Rhizobiales > Stappiaceae > Roseibium. The sequence continues at coordinate 2,789 of CALDSI010000343.1, read as the reverse complement.
ATATGCACCGGGACGCCGGAACCCGTTTGCAGGTGTCAACCGCGCCGGGTGCGGACGGCATTGTCCGGCGGATCGAAGTGCCATCGCGCAGCGGGGAAAACACCAACTGGGCTGTCTTTGCGCTTGCCAACACCAGCGATGAACAGGTCGACCGCCTGATCGTTGCGCCAAATTACAAGTTCGTGGGTTCTGATCTGTTCTGGCCGGATCTCGGATCCTCGCGGATTGCCAGCATTACCCCGAGCCAGGGGATCGCGCCCTCCCGCCAAAAGAGCCTGGAAGCTGATGTCTTCCTGGTCACTTTGGACCCCGGTTCTGTCGTCACCTTCGTGGCTGAGCTCACAACGCCGAACCTGCCGGAAATCCGGGTTTGGGAACCGGATGTCTACAAGGAAACGGTCAACGCCTATTCATTGTATCGCGGCATCATTCTCGGCATTTCGGGCCTGCTTGCCCTCTTCCTGACGATCCTGTTCGTGGTCAAGGGTACGGTCATGTTCCCGGCAACGGCGGCTTTGGCCTGGTCGGTCTTGGCTTATCTTTGCATTGATTTTGGCTTCTGGGGCATGGTCTTCAAGCTGGAAGGCGGCAGCAGCCAGCTGGCCCGGGCCTCTGCGGAAGTCATGCTGGCCGCCAGCTTGATCATCTTTCTCTATGCCTATTTGAACCTGAACCGTTGGAACATCCACTATTCCCATTTGGCATTGACGACCCTGATCCTTCTATTGGGGCTGCTTGGTGTTGCGGTTTGGGATCCGTCGATTGCAGCCGGTATTGCCCGTCTTTCTCTGGGCATCATCGGTATCCTGGGGTTCGTCACAATCGCCGTGCTGGCGTATCAACACTATGACCGGGCGATCCTTTTGATCCCGACGTGGTGTTTGCTGATTGCATGGCTGATTGGTGCGGCCATGACGGTGACAGGCCGTCTGTCGAACGACATCGTCCAACCGGCGCTGGGTGGTGGACTGGTTCTCATTGTGCTGCTGATCGGCTTCACGGTCATGCAGCATGCCTTTGCCGGTGGCGCAATCGCTCAAGGGCTGATCTCTGATGTCGAGCGCAAGGCGCTGGCGCTGACCGGTGCTGGAGACATCATCTGGGATTGGGACATCGATCGTGACAAGATCTACACGGGCAACGAAGTCGAAGACCTGTTGAACCTCAAACATGGCACCTTGGAGGGACCTGCGCGGGACTGGCTGGAGATCTTGCACCCGCAAGACAGGGACAGGTTCCGGGCAACGCTCGACGCGGTGATTGATCAGCGACGCGGCAAGATCCAGCAGACGTTCCGTTTGCGCTCCGAGGACGGTCACTTCCGGTGGTTCCGGCTGCGCGCCCGGCCGATTGTCGGCGCTGATGGCGAAGTCATCCGCTGCGTCGGCACGATGCTCGATGTCACCGAAGAGCGTACCGCCGAAGAACGCCTGTTGCACGATGCAGTCCACGACAATCTGACCGGCCTTCCAAACCGGGAGTTGTTCGTCGACCGCTTGCACACCAGCGTGGTGCGGGCACAGGCGGAAGAGACGACCAAGCCGACCGTGCTTGTCATCAATCTGGACCGCTTCAAGCAGGTCAATGACAGCATTGGCCTATCCGCCGGCGACAGCATTTTGTTGACCGTGGCCCGGCGTCTTGGCCGCTTGATCGGCCAGCAGGACACGTTGGGACGCCTGTCCAGCGACCAGTACGGTCTGGTGCTCCTGTCAGAGAATGAGCCGGACCGGATCGTTGCCCTGGCCGATGAGCTGCGCAAGGCTGTGCGCGCGCCGATCACCTTCAGCGCCCGTGAGAGTTTCCTGACCAGCTCTGTTGGCATTTCCTTCTTTGAAGGCGGCAAGCAGGCGGTTGAGGACATGCTGACCAACGCCGAAATCGCTTTGAACCACGCCAAGCGCCTTGGTGGTGATCGCCAGGAAGTTTACCGGCCGATCCTGCGTCCGCTTGGCAAGAACATTGTCGACCTGGAAGCAGACCTGCGCGAAGCCATCAAGAAGGAGACGCTCGGTGTCTTCTTCCAACCGATCATACGGCTGGAAGATCAGGCGATTGCCGGGTTTGAAGTGCTGGCGCGCTGGAACCATCCGAAGCGTGGCAAGATTTCGCCAGCGGAGTTTATTCCGATTGCCGAGCAATCGGGTCTGATCAACGACCTTGGCATGTACATGCTCGACAAGGGCGCCAGTCAGCTTGCGTTCTGGCAGCGCGAATTTCCGATGCCGCGGCCTTTGTTCGCGTCGGTGAACCTGTCTTCCCGGCAGCTTTTGAAGCAAGACCTGATTAATGAAGTGAAGGCGATCCTGTCCCGGAACTCGCTGGAGGTCGGGACGCTGAAGCAGGAGCTAACGGAATCCCTCGTCATGTCCAACCCCGAGTACTCCGCAAAGGTTCTGGAGCGGTTGCGCAGTCTGGGAGCTGGCCTGTCGCTGGACGATTTTGGCACCGGTCATTCATCGCTGTCCTATCTGCAGCGGTTCCCGTTCGACACGATCAAGATCGATCAGGCGTTCGTCAAGCCCGACGGGTCTGCCGCGCGTCCGGTGCTGTTGCGCACGATCGTTGCCATGGGTCACGACCTGGGCATGTCCGTGGTTGCCGAGGGCGCTGAGAGTGAAAACGACGCGCTGGAGCTGTTCCAGCTCGGCTGCCAATACGCACAAGGGTTCTATTTCGGCGAAGCCGTATCGGCTGCAGAGGCAACCAAGATGCTGCGGAAGATGCCGGTCGCAGAGGCAGCATCCGCTTAAGCAGCCTCTGCCTTCAGGGAACGAGAATTGGAACCG
>CALDSI010000342.1 GCA_937911395.1 uncultured Labrenzia sp. | reverse complement strand
GAATGATCCGGATGAAACCGTGCGTGGTACGGCGGTTTGGGCCTGGCGGCAGCTCGTTCCAGCTACCATGTTCAGACAAAAAAGCGACGCCGCACTGACATCAGAAACCAACGCTGTCGTCCGCAACGAGTGGCAGAAGCAAGGATAAAAAAGTGATCGCCAGCTTTGGGCCATCTTCTCGTGAGAATGGTCTATAGTTTATTGAAAGGTCATCACGGCAAGGGGTGTTTTTCCTCGGATATGCCAGACCTCTATCCCGGATACCGGAGCCAAGATGTTGTATTTTTCCAGCCCTCTCTCCAAATGCCCCCGCCCCGCCTACCAGGCGCCCATGAGAACGACCGTGCTTTCGGTCGGTTTTGCTCTTGCAATTGCTCCTGGAATAGCCAGCGCGCAAACGACCGGGCTCGAAGCATATAACGCTTATGTTGCCGGCCTGAAGGATCTTGGGTTTGCCGTTGAGGACGGTGCGATCAACTATGACGGCACCACAGATACACTCACGATTTCGGATGCCAGTGTCGGTTTCAAAGGCGTTATCACAGATCTTCCCGCCGAGGGATTTGACGGTGATGACGCTGACGCAGATGCCTCCGAAAACACTAACCTTTCGTACGACCTGTCCTTGTCATCGGGCACGGTGAAAATTGAAGGCTTAAGCGAAGACAACAACGTCTTTTCTGCAGGCCGATGGTCATACTCGGACGACACAAGCCTCAGCATATCAGCCGCCATTGACGGTGAAGGCCGTTTTTTGGCTGACGCACGGCTGGCCGGCGCAAAAGCTGAAAACTACAGCTTCACCATACCCGCGCTGCCTGTCGAAGCCCCGGATAAACAAGCAAGCCGATGGTTGCCGTTTGTCAAAACCCTCCTGCAAGCTTCCTATGATGAGATTCGGGTCGATACCACGGCCATGACGCTGGAAGCATATGCAGACGAAGACGGCAACGAAGTCCAGGTCATGTCCGGAACCGTTCAACTGGACGGGTATCTCATGGCTGGTGCGGTCGACGGAAAGATCGCACGTTATTCGCTCGACAAGATGACTCAGACCCTCGAAACCCGCGATGAGACCAGCGGGCAGACACTCACCCAAACCACGTCCCAGGGAAAGACTGTCTACCAGGACATGGATGCAAACGCCCTGATTGCGCTGCTCGATCCGGATGTTCCGGAGACCGGTGATGAAGTTACGGTGATCCGGACGGCTTCTGCGGTCGATTACTCCACTCGGCAGGACCTGGGCGATGGGACGACGATTGCCTTCAAGATCGACCGGAGCTCGATGGATGATCTGACCTTCGTGAAACGCGAAAATGATTTTCTCGACCTGATGGACAAAATGATTGCCGGAGATCTGCCGGAGCCTGTCGACATCATCACCAATGTTTTCCAAATCTACCGCTCCTTTGCGATCGCAGACGCGCGTGTATCCGGAATTGACGTCAGCATTGAGCAGGCAGGCGTGGACACACCTGCAAAGGTGACCATCAAGGAGGCCGCACTGACAAATGTCAGCTCTGATGGCATTGGGGAAATGATGCTTGTCGGCGTTGCCGCCCCAGACCTTCCCGAGGGTGCAGCCATGTCTCTGGAATGGGCCGCGCTTGGCGATATTGAATTCGCCGACTTTGCTCCGATGGAAAGCATGATCGAAACGTTGATCGACAATCCTGATTATGGCGAGGAGAACCCTTTGGACGTTCTTCGGGCCTTCATGCCGCGGTCCATTTCGTATGAAGTGGAGGGGCTTAAGGTCGCCGTGCCGGATGCTGGTGTTACCAGTGTGAACCGCGCAGAGATGCGGATGGCTTCAACGGTACCGCCCATTCCTACAAGCTATTATGCCAAGAACGACGGCATTCAGATCCCTGCGAAGGCTTTGGGTGATCCGGAAGTGGAAGCATTTTTGGAAGCGCTCGGGATCTCTGAGATCATCTGGTCTGACGAAACGCGTCTTTATTGGGACGAAGCCACAAAGGAACTCAACCTCGAACGGCTTACTTTCGAAATGGAAGGGGTTGGACGGGCAGAGGCTTCCGCGCGGTTCGGCAATGTTCCAAAAGAACTTTTTGAAGATCCCGAAGGCCAGGGTCAGATGGCGGTGAGCGTTGCCCAGTTCATCGATGCCCGCATCCGATTTGTCGACGACGGCGTAACCGAGAACGGTCTCGCTCATATCGCCAATGACCAGAACATACCGGTCAACGTGTTCCGCGAGGCTATGATCGAGCAGGCGGTCGAAATAACCGCCCCGAATCAAAATGCAGCATTCACCGAGATGGTTCGATCAGCGGTTTCAGAGTATCTCGCAAATCCAGGTGAGATCACTTTGAGCCTCAAGCCTCAGGCACCTGTCCCTCTGGCGCAAATTGTCGGCAGCATGGCCGCGCCTCAGACCCTGACT
>CALDSI010000341.1 GCA_937911395.1 uncultured Labrenzia sp. | reverse complement strand
GTTGGACAAGCTGGCCGCGACGATGATCGACCACAAACCGGGTGCGGAAGGCGCGGTTCTTTATGTTGGTTTTGATCGGTTCAAGCTCATCAACGATATGCATGGTCATCGTGTTGGTGATGAGGTCATGCGGCAGCTTGCGGCACGTCTGGGCAGGTTGCTCGACAAGGTTGCCCATCCGCACACCAAGAATGCACCTGCATTGGCCCGTTTCTCCGGAGACGAGTTTGTCGCGATCCTTCCCGGTCTCACAGATCCGGACCAATTAACTGAGGTGTCAGAGACCGTGCTCCGGCTTCTGAGCCGGCCGGTCCAGATCGGGAGTATGTCTCTTTCAGTGAGCGCAAGTGCCGGTTTTGTGACGTACCCGGAGCAAGGCGATACCGCTGAAGAGGTCATGAAAAATGCCAATCTGGCAATGTATCAGGCAAAGTCGGCCAGTCGGGGCCGGGCTGTTTCCTATAGTGAAACGCTCAGAACACAGGCCAATGAGCGCGAATTGATTGCAGATCGTTTGCGGCATGCGGTTGATACGGGTGGCCTTGAGGTCTTTTACCAGCCGAAAGTCATCCCCGAAAATGGCAGGATCGTGGGATCGGAAGCCTTGCTAAGGTGGAATGATGAAGTTCTCGGTCATGTCTCGCCGGCCAAATTTATACCGATCGCTGAAGAACGAGGGTTGATTGCACCCATTGGCCGGTTCGTCTTGCAAAGAGCACTTTACGATACCAAGCACCTCCATTCTGAGGGGCTTGAGACTTCGGTGGCTGTGAACGTGTCCCCGGCGCAATTTCAGGAAGAAACCTTTATCGAGGAAACAATTGGAACCGTCAGCGAAAGTGGCGTCTCGACGGAAAAGGTCGAGTTGGAAATCACCGAGTCCAGCCTCATGGATTACTCAGACACTGTTCTGGACCGCATTCGCCCCATCCGGGAACAAGGTGTCAAATTTGCAATTGATGATTTCGGGACAGGATATTCTTGCCTCAGCAGCCTGGCAAACATGCCCTTCGACACTTTGAAGATCGACCGCTCCTTCATCATGGATATTGCGACATGCGCGGATCGCCGGACTATTGTGGAACTGATTTTCCTGATGGCCCACCAACTTAATCTCGAGACTGTTGCTGAAGGCATCGAAACGCCGCTTCAAAAGGACTATCTGAAGGCTTGGGGCGGGACTTTGGGACAAGGCTTTCTTTGGAGCCCGGCTGTCGCCTTTCCGGAGTATCGCGCCATGATCCTGGCGCAATCCGTTGGCGCAGTCAGAACAGAAGTTGCGTCCGTGCTGCACTAGGCGACGAGCTCAGCACCAAGTTGTGTGAGATCACAGGCGAACAAGCACCTGCTCGGAGAGGTCCGCACAGCTTTCGAGGATGAGATCGGCGAGAAGGCTGAGGTCGGCTGAGCCGCCCGTGCCTGATAGGACACCGATCTTCAGGCCAGCCCCAGCGTTTTTCGCCATTTCCAGATCGTGCGTGTTGTCGCCGGCGACTGCGATCTGACTGACTGGGATGCCGGTGGTTCCGGAAAACGCTTTGACCATACCGGGGCCGGGCTTGTGTCCATGACCGCTGTCATAACCGGCGATGAATGAAAACAGGTCCGTAACACCGGTGGTGCGCAGAAAGGCGGCGATAGACGCCTCACTGTCGCTGCTTGCAACCCCCAAAATATATCCAGCGTTGTGCAGTTTGTGGAGCGACGTTGCGAGCCCTGGCAACAGTATGGCCTTTTGCATCCCTTCCAGAAATATCCGGTCCAACTCTGATGTCAGATACTTAAGGGTGCGCGGGGCGCCTTGGTTTATGAAAGCCTCTGCAATCTCCAGGGCGTTACCGGCAGCAAACAGGCTACCAGCCGCAGTTTTCCGTGTCACCGGATCCATCCCACCGGCGACCAGCAAACGCTTCGTCAACAGCTCGTGGCCATTTGCCGCGAATGAAGCTGCCTGTTCCTGTGGTGTTGCCCAAGTCGCATCAAAGTCCAGCAACGTGCCGTCCTTATCAAAGAGGATCGCCTTGATGGGTTGTTGCATTTGAACACTCTCAAAAACAAAAAAAGGCGGCCCAAGTGGACCGCCTTTTGCAATGTTAATCCAGCCTCAGCCGATGATGTCGTTCAGCGTTGCGCTTGGGCGCATCACGGCGTCGACCTTCGCCTGCGGGGCATGGTAGTAGCCGCCGGTATCGGCCGGAGAGCCCTGGACGCCGTTCAGCTCGCCAACGATTTTGTCCTCGTTTGAGGACAGAGCTTCTGCGATCGAAGCGAACTGGGCTTTCAGTCCCGCATCCTGATCCTGAGCGGCCAGAGCCTGTGCCCAATAAAGCGCGATGTAGAAGTGGCTGCCGCGGTTGTCGAGGCCGCCGACTTTCCGGGCCGGTGATTTGTCGTTGTCGAGCAGGCCTTCGATTGCCTTGTCGAGCGCATCTGCCAGAACCTGGGCCTTGGCGTTGCCCTTGACGTTGGCAAGATGCTCCAGAGAGGCTCCAAGCGCGCAGAACTCGCCAAGCGAATCCCAGCGCAGGTAGTTTTCTTCCTGAAGCTGCTGAACGTGCTTCGGAGCAGAGCCGCCGGCCCCTGTCTCAAACAGACCGCCCCCGTTCATCAGCGGAACGATGGACAGCATCTTTGCGGACGTACCGACTTCCAGGATCGGATATAGATCAGTCAGGTAGTCACGCAACACGTTGCCGGTGATGGAGATCGTGTCTTCACCGCGGGCAATGCGCTCGGTGGAGTATTTTGTAGCCTCGGTCGGGGCCAGGATGCGGTAGTCCAGACCGGACGTATCGTGATCCGGCAGATAGGCTTCCACCTTCTTGATCAGCTCCGCATCGTGCGCGCGTTCTGAGTTCAGCCAGAAGACGCCCGGCATGCCGGATAGGCGCATGCGGTTGACGCCGAGCTTCACCCAGTCGCGGATCGGAGCGTCTTTTGTCCGGCAGGCGCGCCAGATGTCACCACCTTCAACGCCGTGCTCGATCAGGGTTTCGCCAGAAGCGCTAACCACCTTGATGGTGCCGTCAGCGGGCGCCTTGAAGGTCTGCGGGTGGGAGCCGTATTCCTCGGCTTTTTGGGCCATCAGGCCGACATTCGGCACAGTGCCCATCTTGGCCGGGTCGAGCGCGCCGTTTTCCTTACAGAAATCGATAACGGCGGAATAAACGCCGGCGTAAGAACTATCTGGGATCACACACTTGGCGTCGCCTTCGTTGCCGTCCGGGCCCCAGCCTTTGCCGCCTGCGCGGATGAGTGCCGGCATGGAGGCATCAATGATGACGTCCGAAGAAACGTGCAGGTTGGTGATGCCCTTGTCGGAGTTCACCATGTACATCGCCGGGCCGTTATCGAGCGCAGCCTTGATATCAGCTTGGGTTTCGGCCGCCTTGTCGGCTGGCAGAGTGGCTACCTTGGCTTCCAGATCGCCGATGCCGAGATCCGGGTTGACGCCGAGTTCAGTGAACGTCGCCGCATGCTTTTCGAAGACGTCCTTCAGGAATGCTTTCACGCAGACACCGAAGATGATCGGGTCGGAGACCTTCATCATGGTCGCTTTCATGTGCAGCGAAAACAGGATGCCTTGATCCTTGGCGTCCTGGATTTCCTTTTCCAGGAATGCGCTGAGCGCCTTGACGCTCATGTAGGTGCCGTCGATTACGTCGCCATCTTCCAGCGGCCAGTCGCCTTTGAGAACGGTCTCGGAACCTTCCTTGCCAACAAAGACGATCTTGGCGGTGCCAGCCTGAGCTGCGGAAACAGTGATGGATTTCTCGTTGGAGCGGAAGTCGTTCTCGCCCATTGTCGCAACATGTGTCTTGGAAGTAGATGCCCAGGCGCCCATGCGATGGGGGTTCTTCTTGGCGTATTCCTTCACAGCCTTGGGCGCGCGGCGGTCGGAGTTGCCTTCGCGCAGAACCGGGTTCACGGCAGAGCCCTTGATGCCGTCGTATCGCGCCTTGATGTCTTTTTCCGCATCGTTTGCCGGATCAGATGGGTAATCCGGAAGCTTGTAGCCTTGGGCTTGCAGTTCCTTGATGGCTGCATTCAGCTGTGGCTGCGAGGCGGAGATGTTCGGCAGCTTGATGACGTTGGCGTCCGGCTGCTTCACCATATCGCCAAGGAGCGCGAGATCATCCGACTGCTTCTGTTCATCGGTCAGAAAATCCGGAAACGTTGCCAGGATCCGGCCGGCAAGGGAGATGTCCTTGGTGCCGATGGTCAGGCCCGCGGCCTTGGTGAAGGAGCGGATGATCGGAAGGAAGGAAGCTGATGCCAGTTCCGGCGCTTCGTCAACCTTGGTGTAGATAATATCGGCCATGTTGCTCACGTTTCCTGATGGTCCAACGGGATCTGCCGGGGCAGGGAGGCGCCTCCGGGCGGAGTTCGAAGAGCGTATACAATTGTACGCAATCAATTGCCAGCCCTCATAAAGGCGAAGGCCGCAAAAGCCGTGGGTGTTCTAGCAAACAGGACGAAAAACGCAATTAAGGTGGTTTACGGAAAGAGGTTTAAAACCTGCCGCCGACGCAGGTGGTCAGTTCGGCTCAACACCCGATCTGATCAGTTTATTGCGCCTTCACCGTCCTTGTAGCGGGCGGTGATACGATCGAACTCACCGCTCTCCTGCATGATTTCCAGTTCTTTGGAAAACGCGGCGACGAAGTCCGTTGGTACGCTTTTCTTGCTGAACATGATGTAGTTCGGCTCGGAAGCGACAATCGCGTTCGTTGCTTTAATCACCTCTGAAAGCCCGAGCGACTGGATCTCCGAGGTTACGACATAGGTTTCCCCCAAAATCGCATCGACCCGGCCGAGCTCAAGCTGTTTGAGGTTCAGTTCCAGGCTGTCCGTCATCTCAATCAGATGCGGATAGGCTTCCGACAGTGCCGGGAACGAACCACCATAAGCATAGTCCCGCACCACACCCAGCCGTTTCTCGTTTTGGAAGAAGTCGCCGAGGCTTTCATAGGTATCGACGTTTTCTGCCCGCACGAACAGCACTTCGTCGGCTTGAATATAGGGCGCTGAGAAATGTGCAAACGCCTCACGTTCCGGTGTCTTTGTAACGGGTGTGGCAATGTCTACCGTACCGTTGCGCAAGGCATTGAGGTGTCGGGTCCAGGGCAGGGGTACTTTCACAAGATCACAGCCGAGCTTGCCGAGGATTGTCTCAATGACCTCGAAGTCCATGCCCCGGACTTCTCCGTCTTCGACGATGTTGTAAGGCCGGTAATCACCTGCGCCAGCGATCAGTGTGCCGCCGCGGGGGCACTCTTGAGAAGCTGCCGGCATTGGCACAAGTCCAATCGCAAACCCCATTACTATAGCTGGAATGATTGCCGCACGGTGCATGGCATCCTTCTTTGATAGCTAATAGAACCAGATCGTACTCTCTCAGAGGAAGAATAAGAGAGTGTTGAGCTAAAGCAAAAAACACGAGGTTTTGTTTTATTGCCTGTTTGTTTGTTTTCCAGAAATCTCAAGACAACGTTCGATGCGGCCCTGATTGACTCCGGTACAGGTTGGGAATGCGGGGGCTTTAAAAGTTTCCGCCGTTCGGCTAAATCCCGCTTCATGAGCAAAAACGCAAAAATCAGAGATGAAGCGCGGGCAATTACTGCGCGGCCGCCTGCTGTGATCCTATGTGAGCCACAGCTGGGCGAAAACATCGGAACAGCCGCCCGGGCGATGGCCAATTTCGGCTTGGTTGACCTACGGATCGTCAATCCGCGCGATGGCTGGCCAAGTGAAAAGGCGCGCGCTGCAGCCAGTCGGGCAGACCATGTGATCGACAAGGTTCAGGTCTTCGAGACCACGGAAGCCGCGATTGCCGATCTGAATTTCGTTTACGCAACTACAGCCCGTTCGCGCGAGGTGCCAAAACCTGTCCGCGGCCCGGATGAAGCAGCAGTCAAGGCCGTGGATCTTGGTGAGCGCCAGCATGGTGTCGGCTACTTGTTCGGCCGTGAACGCTGGGGGCTCAACAACGAGGAAGTCGCGCTTGCCGACGAAATCGTTACTTTGCCAGTCGACCCGGATTTTGCATCGCTGAACATTGCTCAGGCTGTTCTTGTTTGCGCCTACGAGTGGCGGAAAACAGCGAGCAAAGGTGAATTGCCATTCTTGTTGTCGGAGGAAGAGCATCCGCCGGCGTCCAAGGACGACATTTTGCGGATGTTCGAACACCTGGAAAGCTCTCTCGACGAAGTGAGTTTCTTTCGTCCGCCGGAGCGCCGCCCACATATGGTGCGGAACTTGCGCAACATTTTCCAAAAAGCTGAACTCAGCGAACAGGAAGTCCGCACCTTGCGGGGCGTGATAGCTGCTCTGGAGCGTCGGGAAACACGTCCGCGTAAAACCCGTGACGTCGACGAGACAGAAGCCTGAGGAAGTGCCCGTGGGTGATGTCCGGCCAGTGCTCTTTTATGATTCAGGGTTAGGCGGGCTCACGGTTCTTCGTGAGGCACGTTACCTGCTTCCCTATGAGCGTCTTCTTTATGTGGCGGACGATGCGGCTTTTCCAATTGGTCGCTGGCCGGAAGCAGAACTTCTGGTCAGATTAAAGGACCAATTTGCCAGGCTGATCGAGAAATATGATCCAAAGGCGGTCGTGATCGCGTGCAACACCGCCTTCACGCTTGGCGGAGAAGCATTGCGTAAAGCTTTTCCAGATGTGCCGTTTGTCGGAACGGTCCCGGCGATCAAACCGGCAGCAGAGCGGACGGCGTCGGGTCTGATTTCGGTGCTGGCGACACCTGGCACGGTCCGGCGGGCTTATACCCGCTCGTTGATAGAGAGTTTCGCCGCGCAGTGTCATGTCAGGCTCGTGGGCTCTGACAATCTAGCAGAACTCGCCGAACAGCATCTGCGCGGTGAACCGGTGTCTGACGATGCACTGCGTCAGGAGATTTCGGACTGTTTTCTGGAGCAAAATGGCCGACGGACAGATATCGTTGTTCTGGCCTGTACCCATTATCCGTTTTTGGCGAACAGGTTCCGGAAAATCGCACCTTGGCCCGTCGACTGGCTGGACCCGGCCGAGGCGATCGCGCGCCAGTTGGTACGCGTTCTGGGATCGGATCTGGCATCAGCCCCATCTGAAACCGCCGACCTTGCCATTTTGACTTCAGGGACCCGGAAGCCTGCAATCGAGCGGCTTCTCGCCGGTTTTGGTCTGGCGCTTATGCCGGACGTATGATCAGTTGTAAAACCGAACTTAATCAGGTGCCGCGGTTGCGGTTTCAGGCTGCCAGGGTCTTGAGTGCGATGCCATCATCCGTAGATTTGGCTGCGCCCTTCAGCTGACCGATTTCCTCTGTAATCAATCCGGTGCTTGCCGGGACTCCCTTTGGCAGGGTGAGGATCGAGATCGAGCATTGCAGAAGCGGGAAGTCCCGCATCGTCCCATAGCGGTCCTGCGCGCGCATGAAGCCCTGTTCGCGGTGTTCCGGCTGATAGAAGCTTTCAACGTCGGTCCGGAATGCGCGTCGCAAAGCCCGCATTCTCGTCGCGATTTCCATCTGGTCGCCGGTTAGAAAACCGGCCATGAAATCGTCGCCACCGATAAGTCCATGGAACGAATTGTTGCCGGTTACATGTTTTTGCAAGAGTTCACTGAAGAGGATGATCGCGCGGTCGCCCTGACGGTATCCGTACGTATCGTTGAACGGCTTGAAGTTGTCGAAATCGATGTAACAAATGTGCCGGTCCGATGCCGTCGTGCAGGCAGATTTCGATATGAACCGGCTCACCGCGCCATTTCCGGGAAGGCCAGTAAGAGGATTTTGATCTTGCGCCTCCTGCAGACGCTTCTCGTGAATGATCTTTAAAAGGGAGGTTGCTGACAAGAACCCGGTGTAACGGAAATTCTGCGTGATGATGATGCCATCGGAATTGATCGAGGAGGCAAACGTCACCAGCAACATGTCCGCATTGGAATCGATATCTGCGATCGGGCAGGCCCGCACGAATGACCGCAGTGGAAAGTCGAGCGCCGCCTTGGCGTCTTCGTCATCCGGCCCCCCGGCGTAAAGATAAGCTTTCAAATCGCGTTCATGGATAATGCCGCGCGGTTCCTGGTTGGCATCCAGAACAGGAATGATGCTGGCATCCTGATTGTGAACAAAAAGATCCAGAAGATCGTTCATGGACGAATCGAATTGAACGGTTGGCAACTCCAACAGCTCATTGCGGATCCGGCATTGCTCTTCCTTGCGTTTTCCATTCGGCGTGTCGGCGCGGATGTGGTCGTAGAAAAGCTTTGCTGATCCGGGGGCGGCCGAGGGCTTTGCAATAAAATACCCCTGAACCAGGTCACAACCGGCATCCCGGCAGGCGCGGAACTCGCGTTCCGTTTCAATGCATTCTGCGATGACGCGGGCGCCTAAAACGTGGGCAAGATTTGCGACTGTTGTGACGAAGAGCTTCTTGCGTGGATCGCTGTCGATACCGCTCAGGAAAAACCGGTCGATCCGGACATATTCCGGAGACATATCGTGAAGAAGACGCAGTTCTGATGACCCGCGACCAAAATCATCCAGGGCAATCATGAAGCCTGATTGGCGCAGGTCGCTCAGGGCATGATGGGAGACATCACTCAAGGTTTCTTGATGGCGGCCGGAAAACTCGAGGCATATCTGGCTTTTCTGCAGTCCGTATTCGACCAGGATTGCGTCCATCTCCATGCGCGGGTCTTCGTTTTCACCAAGACCTCGCCCATCAAGTTTGAAAAAGAGTTTGGTGCCCTTGGCGGTCCGTAGCGCCATGAATTTGGTCGCGGCCTTGCGCAAGAGGGCGGTTTCCAGGTGCGGTAGAAAACCCTGGGCGTGGGCCTGGTTGAGAAGGTCATCTGGAGAACTGGCACCAGCACGGCTGCAATTGCGGATCTGCGCCTCGTAGCCGTAAACAACACCTGTCCCGACATCAACGATCGGCTGAAGAGCGTAATCCAGGCTGTTTAAAATGTGTTTGATGGGCGGCTGGCCGGGAACCGGCTCAGGGCCATCATCCTCTGGTTCGGAAGGTGAGGGCGAGAACATGTCTACCTACTAATGTCGTCACAATACGAAAAATCGTTGAGGCCCTGAAACAGGCCGAGTTGCAGATTTTACTGGCAATTATTCTTATGGTTGTGATTGGCGGGCATAGTGAAAAACTGCAATTAAAATTTTCTAAATGTATGCATTAATTTTGACGTGAAAATTACGTATAGGCATCACTGATTGGTGAGGAGGTCAATTGAGGCCCGTTTTTCCCGGTCGTGTCCGTCGGCAGATCCAGCAAACTGAAAGAAATCCGCCGCGAGCGGGCAGGTGGCATTGACTTTTGATAGCCAAACCGGTAACTCCGCGCGATCTGGCTGGATTTGATCTGGCCGGTTTACGCACCCGTGGGTTTTCAGCCGGCGCCGTCTGTTGAAACCCTGTCGATCTGATCGCTCGCTGATGCGCATGATCAGAAGAAGGAGGGCGCGTTTCCTTGTTAGAAAAACAACGCGAAGTTTAAAGGAAACCGCGATGTCAAAGCGCCATAGCGTTAAATACAAAATCGACCGCCGGATGGGCGAGAACATCTGGGGCCGTCCGAAGAGCCCGGTCAACCGTCGTGAGTACGGCCCAGGCCAGCACGGTCAGCGCCGTAAAGGCAAACTGTCCGACTTCGGTGTTCAGCTGCGCGCAAAGCAGAAGCTGAAAGGCTACTACGGCAACATCTCCGAAAAACAGTTCCGCAAGGTCTATGCAGAAGCGTCCCGCCTGAAAGGCGATACCTCTGAGAACCTGATCGGTCTGCTGGAGCGCCGTCTCGACGCAGTCGTTTACCGTGCAAAGTTCGTCCCGACCGTATTTGCTGCCCGTCAGTTCATCAACCACGGACACGTCAAGGTCAACGGCAAGCGCGTCAACATTCCGAGCTACCAGCTGCGTCCGGGTGACGTGATTGAAGTTCGTGCACGGTCCAAGCAACTCGCCATCGTTCTGGAAGCGGTCCAGTCCGCTGAGCGTGACGTGCCGGACTATGTTGATGCAGACCATGCAAAAATGACTGCAACTTACTCCCGCGTTCCGGCTTTCTCTGATGTGCCGTACCCGGTGCAGATGGAACCGAACCTGGTGGTCGAGTTCTATTCGCGCTGAACCTAGCGCCGAATATAGAAAAACTTCAAACCCCGCTGGCGACAGCGGGGTTTTTTCGTGACACCCGGAGTCTCACGCAAACGCCCTGCGCGGTTCTTGCATCATGTGAAACGTTTGACGCATTTTCTCGAGTGTCTGATCTAGGCGCTTCTGTTCCTTTTCATTTGCTTTGTACGAGAATGTTTCGCCGTTAAATGCAGCAGACATTTCGCAGTCATTTAGCGAGTAAAGTGCAGATTTGATCGCGGGTAACCTTCCAATCATACGCATCTGGTCGGGTTGGAAATCACTTTCGACCATGAGCGTGCGAATGGATATCAACAAACTTGCAAGCCGAGGCAACTGGTCGGTGTGATCATCAAGGCAGCTGGCCAGCAGCAGAACCGTTTGGAGAACACGATCCGTATCTCCATTTGTGGATGCTTGCAGCGACTGCAAAAACAGCACCCTTAGCGGATCTCCACCTGATTGCACCAATTTACCAATAGCACGAGCTAAACGTACTTCGTCTTCAGTATGATAAGCGAGCCATGCGGTTGTCTCAGCGACCAGGCCTGGATTGGCTGTTTCGAATTCGTGCAACGCCTTAAAAGCTGGTTCCAAGGAACTCCCATTCCTGCGCAAATGATTGAAAAAAGACGCTGTTCCCTCTGTAAGACAAACCGTAGTGCAGACATCAACGTTGGCTGCGTTCGTGAGAACCACAGTTTGGTTGTCCACCAAGACTTGGTTTTGGCAGTGACCTCTTTCATGCCAAAAAAAATGGCGCTGAGCCGTTTCCCAAAGACCCTGGCGTGCTGCGATCCGTCCAAGGTTTATGTGCGGCTGGACCGCGAGTTCAGGATCGATGTGTAAGAATGCTTTTTTTTGACTATCGCAGAGCGATACCGCATCTGCGATTTGACGGCATTTCACCAACAAAAGTCCAAAGGAGTTGGCGGCTGCGGCGAGGCTAGTGTTGTCATTAGCCGCTATGGCGGTGTCGAAGGCTGCGTGGACTGTTTGTTGCCATTCCCGGATGGGACGGCGTACCAGATAGTCGCCGTTCCAGAAAGGCTGTGTGAAAACCGGTTTCATCATAAAAATACCGATGCGGCCGGACAGGCAAGATCAGCTTGGTTTTGAGTGCTCCAGCCTCTGAACCATCGTGCGGTCTTCGCTTCATCCAACGACAGGCTGCCATCCTGTTTCAGCTCACCAATTGTATTGTAATCATTGTTGAGAGCTACGGTGCACTTGCCGACCCGACCGTCAGCGCGCAATACAAACGAGTTCGCTTTCGCTGCGTAGCACACGTAACTCTCGTCATGCTTGCGCTCCATGCCGCTGGTTTCTTCATCTGATGGAACCGGGTGGGAGTTTTCACCCCAGCCGCGCTCCTGGTTTTCCAGGACGAGCTCAGATAGGTCGGCGTCACCACCTAAATTTTCGACAGGCTGGAGTGTGAAGCGGAAACGTTTGTCTTGTCCGTATCTTATTTCAAGCCACTGCGCGAAATCATTCAGAACATACTCGTTTTTTCGGGTCAGATGCAGCCGGAGTAGTATCTCTCCTGCTTCTATCGGCAACCGATAAATGGCATCCAGATTAGCCATTATCTGCTCGAAACTACCTTTTCCGTTTGCCTGAAGGCGCGTGGTATCGTGAAATTCGGCCGGGCCATCGAGTGAAATCTGGTAATCGACCACATAATGGTCTACCAACGCGCGATACGCGTCTGCGGTCAGCAGAAAACCGTTGGTGGTCATGCCGGCTCGCAAATAAACGTTGTGTTCCCGGCAAACGGATTTCGCAGTCTCCATCACCTCAAGGACGGTGTCCAACGCAACTGTTGGCTCCCCGCCAAACCAGTTTATTTCCAATGATTTAATGGTGGGTACACGAGTTCGGAGCAGGTTTTTGACACCCGCCAAAACAGCGGGTTTCATCTTGCCTATCTTAAAATCCTCATAGCAGTAGACGCAACGAAAGTTGCATTTCTCCGTTGGCATGATGATGAGGTGAAGATGGTTCTGGTTCCAGGCGGCTTTAAAGTTTTCAGCCAGATGTAAACTGCCCCCGTTGTTGGGGAAATTGGATCCCGCTTCCATGGTGGTACTCCAAACTAACCTAACAATTTTCGTGAGGAAGATACTGGCCCAGAAGGGGTGCCAGTATCTTCGTTTGGATGTCACCGGCGCTGGGCAAGTTGGTCCATTGCTGGTGCCATACACGCGGTATTGTTGCAGGTTCCAAAATTGGAGCTGTCTGCCAGAGCATCAGCGTCAAATGCACCCTTCATGTCTGCAATTTGTTTTGCGATATCAGGATTGGTAATTCTGATATTGCCCATGCTGTCGACACGAACGTCTTTGAGATTGAGATTTGAAAATACCTTAGCAAAGTCGTCAGACATAACTACTCTCCCTATTGTACAATCTACGGGTTCAATCAGTGAACTTCCGCAAGGTAAGGTTAGCACGACTTTTGAGTGTTTTAAAAATAAATTCTATTCTAGGTGTTTTAGATTTCCGCGCTACACATACTGGGCAACGTTTTTGAAGTCCGCGAGCGGTCCAAGCAACTCGCCATCGTTCGGGAATCTCTTCAGTCCGCAAAGCGCAATATTCCGGACTATGCCGATGTTAACCACGCTAAGTTGACTGCAACTTACTCGCCGTGATCCGGACTTTTGACCTTCGTTTAGCGCGAGGTCTTAAACAGAAACATCCCCGCCATGCTGGCGGAGATGTGTTTTTAGGAACGTCGTGGAGAGGGGTTAGTGGGCCACCATTTCTTCCACGATCTGCTGACCGGTCAGCTCAGCCGGGTAGTAGGTCGGCCAGTTGGTCACTTCTTTCAACAGGGCAGCCCGATCGTCACCCCAGTAAAGGTGGTAGTGATCTGCTGCTGCGGGTGAGATCTTATGGTCGCTGAACTGGATGTACTCCGGTGCACTTTCATCGCCTGACACCTTTTGGAAGATGTAGCGAACACCGCGGTTGCCTTTTTTATAGGTCAGGATTTCGTAGCCGTCATAGGTATAGGCGCCGCTTGCGGTTCCGCTGTCTTTGACAAAGCGGACTGTATCTCCGTCAATCTCAATGGCATCGACGTCGGTTTTGTAGCCGATCAGGTAATAGTCCTTGTATTGAACGGCAGTTTTTGTGCCGTGTTCGGCCTTGTGTTCCATAACCGGGTCCAGTGTCCCTTCAGTCAGGTGCGGATAGACCGATTGCCAGTTTCCGGCCCAATCGGAGAGGGAACGGTTCTCGATTTGATCATCCTCGAAGTAGCCTTTGTAGATTTCTGACTTCTTGGAATGGGACCCGTGAGAGTGACTGTGATTGTGGTCTTTGGGTTGGGCCTTTTCGGTCGCTGCGACAGGCGCGGCAGCGAACAGTGCTACGGCCAAACCCAATTTGAGGGCAGTGGCTTGGAGAAGAGCTGCAGACGAATGAAACTTCACGATATACCTCTTTCTACAAGAAATGTAATGTTATTACATAACAAAAAGACCAATAGTCATTTCTGACATGTCTGGCAATCGAGAAATTCGTTCAGGACTATGAAGTTCGGTGATGGGGGGAATAATCTCCCCAGGGTTCTTGGCCTTGAGATCGCAATCCGGTATGTCAGCCGTCAATTGTTTCCGGACAGGGTCCCAGGGCATCAGATCATGAACGACATTGCCGACAGCACGAACATCGACGTTCCGGCGCTCTTGCGCAAAGCGCCGTCGAGCGTTGAGTTCAAGAAACTGCGCAAGCGGCTTTTGCGCCATGCCCGTGAAGCCATCAGCGACTTTGGCATGGTGCCGGAGGGGGCATCGGAGACCCGCCGGCCAAAGTGGCTGGTCTGTCTGTCCGGTGGCAAGGACAGCTACACGCTTCTGGCGGTTTTGATCGAGCTAAAGTGGCGTGGGCTGCTGCCAGTAGATTTGGTCGCCTGCAATCTCGACCAGGCCCAGCCGGGTTTTCCGCCAGAGATCCTGCCGAAGTTCTTTGAAGACAACGGCATCGAGCACATCATCGTTCGCGAGGACACCTATTCCATTGTCACCGACAAGATCCCTGAGCATCGAACCTACTGTTCGCTTTGCTCGCGTTTGCGCCGGGGCATTCTCTACCGCGTGGCACGGGAGCAGGGATGCGAGGCCATCGTCCTCGGTCACCACCGCGACGACATTCTCGAAACGTTTTTCATGAACCTGTTTCATGGAGGGCGGCTCGCGTCGATGCCACCCAAGCTGATCAACGATGAAGGCGATCTTCTTGTTCTGCGTCCGCTTGCCTATGCGGCGGAGCGCGACATCCAGAAGTTTTCCGATGGCATGGAGTTCCCGATCATCCCATGCAACTTATGTGGCTCCCAGGACGGTCTGCAGCGTGAGGAAGTCAAACGCATGCTGCAGGCGTGGGAAAAGGAAACGCCTGGCCGTCTAGGTGTCATGGCCCGCGCGCTTGGCCACACCCGGCCGTCGCACCTGCTTGATCGCAAGCTTTATGATTTTGTCAATTTACGCCCGCAGGACGGCGCTGGTGAAGAGAGCGGCTATGAAGCCGAAGAGCCGTGCGGAGCGAGCCTCGCAATGACCGCCAAGCTCTTCGCGGCTGAGTAACCAAAGCAAGCCTACCCGCAGTTCTGCATTGCTGGATTGCTGGACATCGCTCGGGTGCGTTTCTATCTTTCCGGGATGACAGCGCGCCCGCAATTGACGTCGAACGACTACACCATCGTGGTGGAGCCACTTGCTGGGGAAACCATTGCCTCACTTGGTGGTGATGTTCTGGCGCGCTCCACTCGTGCCCGGGTGATGTATGAAACGCGATTGCCGCCGGTGGTCTATTTTCCAGAAGAAGACATTGTCGCAAAACTGGAGCCGGCCTCTGAGCACAGGACGTTCTGCCCGTTTAAGGGCACGGCTTCTTACAGTCATGTTCACGTCGGCGCTCAAGTTCTTGAAAATGGCGCCTGGCGGTATCCCAATGCCCTGCCTGAAGGTCAAGCGGTGGACGGATGCCTTGCTTTCATGCCGGCAGATGGGTTGCAGGTGACCCATAACGGTTCGGCGATCGACACAATCCTTGGCGGCAATATTTCCGGTCCGACGGTTGACTGGCTTTTGCGCGAGGCCTGGACGGCCAAGTCGCCTGAGGAACTGTTGGCTGCGCTGGGCAAGCGGCTCGTCGCTGACGGCGTAGCAGTCTGGCGAATGAGTGTTCTCGTCTGGTCGCTCCATCCGATGATTGCCGGCCGGCACATCATCTGGAACCGGGAAGGCGACATGATCGAGAGCCGGCAACCGTCCTATGAGCTCATGGAAAGCCCGATTTTTCAGGAAAGCCCGCTCCGGCATGTGGCTGATGGGCTGGGCGGTATCCGGCAAAAACTCGACACCAACCCGGACGAGTTCAGTTTCCCGGTGATGGAGGATTTCCGCAAACAAGGCGTGACGGATTATGTTGCGATGCCATTGCCGTTTTCGGACGGCCGCGTCAATGTTTTGACCCTTGCCAGCGATCACCCGAGCGGCTTTACAACTGCCAATCTCGGGCTGGTTTTTGAATGCTCCGCTCTGATCAGCCGCCTGTTTGAGGTGTTCGCGCTCACATCCAATGCGACGTCTCTTCTGGAGACTTATCTGGGCAAAAGAACCGGAGCCCGCGTTCTTGGCGGGGAGATCCGGCGCGGGGACGGCGATGTTATCGATGCGGCGATCCTGTTTTGCGACTTGCGGCATTCCACCAGGCTTGAAACGGAGCTTGGCCGGGAAGCTTATGTACGGGAGCTCAACCGTTTTTTTGAAGTCGCCACCGACATTGTGAATGCCCATGACGGCGAGGTCCTGAAATTTATCGGGGATGCGGTGCTGGCGATCTTTCCGGCCAGCCGGGGCAATCAGAAGGCTAGCGCTCAAGCGGTCACAAGCGCGGAACAGATTGTCGCGAAACTGGCCGATGTCGCAGGAACCGACCATCATCCGCTCACCTCTGCGATCGGCATCGCGTATGGTGAGGTGACTTACGGCAACGTCGGGTCGCGGGAGCGGCTCGACTTCACGGTCATCGGTAGCGCCGCCAATATCGCTGCCCGGCTCGGAGAGTATGGCAAGACCCGCGGCCATGCCGTTGTTATGTCACGGGAAGTGGCTGAAGCGACGGCTAAACCGATGGAACGTTTGGGGGCGCTCGCCCTTCATAATGTCCAGGAAGACGTCGAAGCCTTTGCACATTCCGTTTCGGGAGCTCTGGCTGCGTCCTAAACTCGTTATTGGACCTTCGGATTGCCCGCAAAACCACCAACCGGCTGGTTGCGCACCAGAATCACGAGCCCTTCTTTGCTTGGCTCTGCATCCTTCAGGGCAACGCCGCCGTAGTTCTCGCAAAGTTCGTCGGCGCTTTTGCCGCGGGATGGAGTGAACATGGTGAGGGCCTGGCATTCCACCCGGCGCAGTTCACTCTCCTGCGGAGTGGGCATCACCAATTCGAAGGTCAATCCTGCGCCGATCACTACGGCCACTGCGATGGTTGCGTAAGCAAATTTGTTCATAGTCCCCGTTCCCATGTCCTGGCCCCGGTCCGAATTGGGGCGCTTCGGTATGGACGGAGAATGGCGGAACGCACCTATACTCACCCTGAATCCGGCATTCACCTCGCGTTCATGTTAGGCGATTCGGCAATTTTTGCCGAATAACGCCAGCGTTTCAGGGGATATCCGAAACGCT
>CALDSI010000340.1 GCA_937911395.1 uncultured Labrenzia sp. | reverse complement strand
ATCGGCCTTACCGCGTGGCGTATTGCCGGATCATGTGGCCGCCATCGACATCCAGAACATGACCCGTTCTGAAGCTGTTTGCCATCAGGAACAGTGCAGCTCCCGCAGCTTCATCAACTGCCCCGACCCGGCCCATCGGTAGGGACCCGCCCGTCGCTGCATACATTTCCTCTCTTGCGGCCTCCGGCACCGCCGCATAGGCATCAGAGCGGATCATGCCCGGAGACACGCAATTGACACGCAACCGGGGACCGAGTTCTAAAGCCAAACCATAGGTGAGGCTCTCCACGGCGCCGGTGATCGCGCCCAGACCGGAGCAGTTCATTCCGGGCCTCCGGGACAAGACACCGCTGAAGAACGTGATCGAGCCGCCGTCGCATAGATGTGGCAGCGCTGCCTTGGCCGTCATATAGGGGCCGAAGAATTTTGCATCGAACATGGCCCTGAGTGGGTCCTCTTCCAAATCGGAGAACGGTCCGTGGGCCGCACTCGACGCGGAAATCATCAGATGATCAATCGGACCAAGCCTATCCGCCCATGCCGCTCTGGATGCCTCATCCGTCATATCCAACGGCAGCACGGTCATACCAGTTCGGCTCTCCGCAACGCTTTCGAGTTTCGCAGCATTCCGGCTGGAAATGATAACCTCTGCGCCCTGCTTCAGCGCACTTTCGGCAACTGCCCGACCGATCCCGGAGCCGCCACCGACAACCGCTACTCTTTTTCCCTTAAAACTGGACATTACGCGCTTTCCTTTTGCGGGTTTACCGAATGGCTTTCACTTCGGGCTGGATGAAATTGAAGACCGTATGCGGATCCCGGCCTGCAAAAAGGAACTTGATAACAATGGCGGCCGCTGCTTCCAGCTGATAGGCATGCGCGTTGCTGCCAAGCCGCAGCGGTTCGGAGCCAACATCGGCAATCAGCCCGGCAACGGTCTCATCAATTTCCTCATCGGACGTATAAAGCGTGACCAGCTGACGGCCGTCATAGATCATGTCCGGGTCTTCCCAAACGGCGACTTGCGCCATGTTGAAGGCCTTGGCGACCTTTGCTCCCGGCAATGCATCCGCGATCGCCTGGGTTAAGGACCGGCCATCCTCACGGGTTGTCAAGAAGGTCTCGATGCTGACCGGATTGTTGATATCAATAACCGTCTTGCCCTCAAAAGCGGCCGGTCCACCAGCGTTTTCTATGGCAGAAAACACATCTTCCCAACGCGTTGCCAAAACAATCACGTCTCCAAAATGGGCAGCTTCCTGAGCGGTTCCAGCGCGAACACCTACGGAGGCCGCAGTGGCCTGAGTCTTGTCCAGATCCCGTCCGGACAACATCACCTCGTGTTTGGCGGCCCACTTTCCAGCTAGGGCTTTCGCCATTCCGCCGGCACCAATAAATCCGATGTTCATAACCATCTCCTGTTGTTTGATGGCTTGAACATGGTGCGAAAGATGACATAAATAAAATCGTGAAATTTGATATTAGGTATAATCTAAGTGGATATAAAACAGACTGAACTTGGGCTTCTGCTCGCCCTGAATGCCCTGCTGGACCATGAGAATGTCTCACTGGCCGCGAAACAGATCGGTATCACGCAACCTGCCATGTCGGCGCAGCTCAAGCGGCTCCGCGACCTCTTCAACGATCCACTTCTCGTGCCGTCTGGCCGGCGCCTGGTTGCGACCACGCGCGCACGCGCTTTGCAGAATGACCTGCACGCCCATCTTCAGGGCCTAAACGCCTTGTTACGCGATCACACGGTTTTCGACCCGGCATCGAGCGAAACGACGTTTCGTTTGATTGGGACTGACTATGTTCATGCCGTTTTGGCCGCGCCCGTTCAAAATATGCTGGCAGCGGAAGCTCCGAACGCGCGATTGGCGTTTTTGGCTTTTGATCCAAAAACACTCTGGTCATCACTCGAAGCCGAAACGGCAGACCTTGCGCTGGCAACGGGCATGTCTTTGCCGGAAGCCAAAAGACAATCAGCGCTCACAGAAGATTTCCAAGTAATCATGTCTAAGACCCATCCTCTGGTCGGGCAGCCAATGACACTTGAGGGATTTTGCGCTTTCCCGCATATCCTGGTGTCACCGGAGGGCGGTGGGTTCATTGGAGCCACCGATCGTGCTCTCAAAAAGACCGGTCACAAGCGCCGCGTTGCGATCTCGTTGCCGAGTTTTTTGCTGGCTCCAGCACTTGTATCCAGCTCCGATGCGCTTTGCATGATGCCGCGCCGCCTCGCCAAACTCCATGAGGGCAATGTGGCTTGCAGTCCATCGCCCTTCCCGTCCCCCGTCTTTGATGTCGATCTGATGTGGCACCCGCGCCGCCAAAACGACCCGGCCCACAAATGGTTCCGCGCTCAGGTTCGACGCTTGGCACAGGACATTTGAACAAACCTCAGTATGACTGAGTTAAAACGAGATGATGTATTGATCAGCGGACATCTTTGAACTGGAGTGTCCAGACCATATAGAAAAGTTACTTTGCCGGACCGCTACCGACTCGCGCTCTGACACGGGGACCATCGGCCATACCAAGACATACAACAATTTCATCAGCTCGCGGTGCGTCGGCAACACTTACAGTCATTGTGTCAATGTGATCGAACGACCAAGCCTCATCCTTGTGGCCAAGCGGCAAATCAACTGCAACACCCATTGTTGCCACTTTGACATTTGATGGCATCAAGGCCTGACCGCCGCCAATTTGGCTGCGCACCGGTTTGCCAAACCTTGGGTGCAACAATGCCGCTCCGTGTTCGGCAATGCCATCAACTCCGACGATTGCTGCCTTTCCATAGGAAACTGCTTGTCCGCCAAGGCTTTTTGCAACGTCAGCTGCAAGCTTTTCCCCCAACACCGCTCCGCTCGCAAAAAGCGCGGAAAGATCGTCTTGTTCCAATCCGGCAAAAGGATTTTGGATCACGGCCAGCGCCGCACATCGAACCAGCGGCGCGGACACAACGCCGGTTTCATCTGTTTCAGTCAACTCGCGGATTAAAACGGTTTTCCGGATGTGCATCACGTTTCTCCTTTGACCAGTCGTTCCGCACCCTGTCTCTGAATTGAGCGGAATGCGAGGGCAGCAGGCACAACTGCGGCAAACAAACACATTCCAAAGATCAGCGCCGCGCCCGGAGTGCCAAAAGTATCAAAAATCGCGCCGGAGACCGGCGGGGCCGCGGTCATGATGGCGTAGTAGATGGTAAAGAAGATCCCCATCCCGAATGCTCTGCGTTCCGGGGCAACAGCCTGGCCGGAAAGTGCCATGAGGATCCCGGCTGGTGCCATACCGATCAGGCCGAAGAGCAAACTGGCGAGAAGGCCTGCAGAAGGAAAGCTCAAGAGCACAAGTGCCGCGATGGCGCCCGTCATACAGATGATCAGAACAACGTCCCTGCGGCCGAACCGATCCACGATTTGACCGCAAATCGCGCCGGACACAATCATCAACCAGCTGCCGACACTTATGACGCTTGCTGCTGCGATACCCGACAAACCGTGCATCTCAAGCATCTTTGGCCCAAAGCTGAGATACACAACATAACCTGCATTAAAGACAGCCCACGCTGTGCCCGCGCAAACGATCAAAGCCCATTCCCTTCGCGATAACTGGAATGCTCCTTTTGATGCAGGGCCGCTGTGTGTTTCAGGTGGCCGGTAAAACATCATGACAGCGACAGCGGCGAGCGCGCAATAGATGGCGGCGGACAAAAACGGCACCCGCCATCCGTGAAGTTCTATGAGCCAGGCATAACCCGCTTGTCCCATCGCGATCCCAAAAGGCCAACTCATGACGAGGATACTCATCGCGGTTGCGATTTCCCGTCCATCGAACCAATCAGCGATCATCTTGGTAAAATACAAATTTGAAAACAGGAATCCTGCCCCTGCCATCAACCGGCCAAGCGCGACCAGAGTAGGATCAGTCGCCAGCCCGCACATAACGCCGCCGAGGGCGAGTGCGGCAAGACCGCCGCCCGCCAAAAGTCGGTCCGATGCGTATCGGCCAGAAAAGCCTGCCGGAAGGGCGAGAAACAGTCCAGGCGCCATGAACAAACCGATCAGCAAGCCAATTTCGGCATAGGCCAATCCGAAACTCTTTGCGAAAGCGTCGCCACTCGACGCCATGGTCTGAAATTGCAGACCGAGCCCGACCCGGGCAAAGAACAGGAGTGCAAGCATCCGCCAGCGCATCGCTCACCTCCAATCGGACGCAACACTAAACTGCTGCACATGCTCGACCGTCATGACGCTTCTCCCTGCCACACCATGACGAAAGGTTATCAAGCGGTACGATTTCCAAGTATCATGCGAATGCAGTATTTTATGCGAGGCGATGCAGTACTAGGGTGCGGTAAATGCTGCGGCACTGGCTGAGTTAATCGGGAAATGGCACGAGAAACATGACAACCTCCATGAAGCCGGCGTCCGAAATTCTCAGCCCGCGTGAGATTGAAATTGCAAGCAGCTATGCGGACGGTGACACCTATCAAAAAATCGCAGACCAACTTTGTATCGCGCCGTCTACGGTCCGTACACACCTTGCATCCGTCTACCGCAAGCTTGAAGTTTCCTCATAAATAGCACTGCTCGCCCGGCTGAACGGGGAGCAACCCAGCAACGAAGACAAGACAGATCACGCCGCCGTCATATCGGAACTGGCTCTCAGCCTGGAAGAAGCCTTGCGCCGTGAGCGCACAATGTCCGAAGTATTGAAAATCATCAGCCGTTCACAAGGGAATATCGACGCCGTAATGGCCGCGATCCTCGGCTTTGCCCTGGAGTTATGCGAAGCCGAATTCGGAGTTCTTCTCGAGCACCACGGCAACAATCTTTTTTCCGCCAGTTTCTCTCGTGGCATACCACCGGCGTTTCGCGATTGGTTCGAAGACCAGGGCGTGTTTGCGCCCAGTGCCCAAACAGGGCTTGGGCGAATGGAAAACACACACGAAGTCATAAACATCTTCGACGTCCGGGCCGAGAAGGTTTACCACACCGATGATCCGCTCCGGCACGCAACAGCCGAGCTGGGCGGTGCCCGATCCTTTGTCGCTATCCCAATGCTGTCCGGCGACCGGTTGGTCGGGGCCTTTACAATTTACAGGCAGCAGATACGCCCTTTCAGCCGTGAAGCCACTGACCTTGCCCATACTTTTGCCGATCAAAGCGTTATCGCACTGGAAAATGCCCGAATGGTCAGTGGCTTGCGCTCAAGCTACTGATTTGAGGCACACTTTTGCTTGAACACTTGGATCCAAGTTCAACGCACATTGCATGATGCCGCCCCGCCTCGCCAAACTCCACGAGGGCAATGTGGCTTGCAGTCCATCGCCCTTCCCGTCCCCCGTCTTTGATGTCGATCTGATGTGGCATCCGCGCCGCCAAAACGACCCCGCCCACAAATGGTTCCGCCGTGAAGTCAGGCGTCTTGCGGGGCACCCATAAACGCCTGCTATGAACTGCGCAGCAACTTCGGGATTGTTTCTTCCGCAAGTGACAAAGCAGCGTCTATGCGAGCCACACGGCGAGCCCCAGGGCGGAACGTCAGATACACCGGATACGGCCGTGACCTATAGCTGGAAAGGCACGTTACCAGTTTGCCGCTTTCAAGCGCTTCCTTCAGCATGAAATGTGGCAGGAATGCATAGCCATGCCCCGCAATCGCAAGGTCCAGAAGCACCTTGAAGCTGCGCACGGCGATCTTTCCCTTGATCTCAACCTGTATCTGTTCCCCATCTCGGATGAATGTCCAACTGCCGTCACGCTGGCTTCCATGGAAGACCAGGCACGGAGTGTTTTGCATATCTTCCGGGTGTTTCACCGGGTACTGTTTTGCGATGTTTGGTGACGCAACAAGGAACAATTGGACATCGCCCAGATTGATGGCCACCAACCGGTCGTCCACGATAGAACCAATCCGAAAGGCGAGATCGACGCCAGGGTCCTGCATATCTTCAAATTCGTAGGCTGGGCGGACAACAAAAGAGAGCCCTGGATGACGCTCCAACGCCGCCGGGAGCAGTGCCGACATCGCAAATCCCGAGAATTCCGGCGTCGTCACAACGGTTACTGCACCGACCACCCCACTACTTTCTTCGCGAGCAATGTCCTCCAGTAAATCGACTTCGGCCAAGATGGATCGGATTCGCTGGTTAAGCGTTTCGCCAATCGGGGTTAGCTTCAAGGTCCGGGCGCCGCGTTCAAAAAGTCGCACACCGAAATGATCTTCAAGCTGTGCCACATGGCGGCTGACCCCCGATTTGACCATTCCCAAATGCACCGCAGCCGCCGTTACACCACCAAGACGCGCAACTGTGTGAAAACTGAGCAAGGCAGGAAACCCGATTGTTCTAATATTTTGAACCATATGTTCCTCAAGATCTATCTGTTGCTTCAAATTGAATATTCCTACCTTCGTTTTCGGAAGCGCACCACCGAGGAAAGCGCACAGAAGGAGATGAAGAGATGAATATTCTTGTGACCGGAGCCAGCAGCGGTTTTGGCGAACTGATCGTCAGTGACCTGGCATCTGCCGGGCATCACGTGGCCGGCACCGTCCGTGATCCGCAAGGGCGGAACGCGGAGGCAGCAGAGAGATTGCGAGCGAAAGGCATCGAGATCATCGATCTGGATGTGACTGATGATGCATCTGTCGAAAAGGGCGTGACCGCTGCGCGCGGCGCCTTGGGCGAAATTGATGTGCTCGTCAATAACGCCGGCGTTGGAGTTGTTGGCCTGCAGGAAAATTTCTCGGCAGATGACCTGCAAAAGATTTTCGATGTGAATGTGTTTGGTGTTCAACGGATGGTGCGTGCTGTTGTGCCGGCAATGCGAGCGCACGGGTCTGGTCTTATCCTGAATGTGTCCAGCCTGCTCGGCCGGGTCACCATCCCGTTTCTTGGACCGTACAACGCAACCAAATGGGCGGTTGAGGCGCTCAGTGAAAACTATCGGGTCGAACTCAGCCAATTCGGCGTCGACGTCGCCGTTATAGAACCGGGCGGGTTCCCGACGGCCTTCTTCGGGAACCTGATGCAGCCCGCATCCCGCGATCGCGATCCAGGATACGGTGACATGGCCAGTGCTCCGCAGACAATGCTGGAGGGTATGGGCGAATCCCTCGCCGCCAATCCGGAACAAACGCCACAGATTGTCTCGGATGCCGTCTTGAAGGTGATCGAAACAGCGCCCGGCTCGCGCCCGTTCCGGACGGAAGTTGACCGCAGTGGCATGGCCGACCCGATTGCACCGTACAACGTGCAGGCTGAAATGGTCACCGAACAGTTGTTTACAGCCTATGGAATTGACGGAATGCTGAAACTGAACACGGACGCTGCTGAGGCAGCCTGACACAAATGCCGGCCGGACACGTTTCCGGCCGACATCTTTCACGATGCATCGGAGATAGACTATGACGCACCCTGCACTCAACAAAGATTCCATCGCTGTGATCACCGGCGGAGCATCGGGGATCGGGCTTGCCGCCGCAGTCCGTTTTGCGCGAACAGGCATGCGAATTGTGATCGTGGACAGGAATGAAGTGAAACTGGCAGAGGCAGAAACGATCGTGCGCGTTGCCGGTGCCCAGGACATCATCGCGGCAGCGACAGACATGTCCGACCGCGCCGCTGTTGTGGCCTTGAAACAGCAGGTTTGGGATCGGTTTGGCAGCGCCAACATATTGATGAACAACGCCGGGAGCGGCGGCACAACGTCTTGCCTGTCAGCGTACGATCAATGGCAGGCCATTCTCAACGTCAATTTTCATGGTGTGCTGAACGGTGTCCAGGTCTTTGCGCCAGATATGATCGAGAGTGGCCGGCCAGGCGCGATCATCAACACCGGATCTAAACAAGGCATTACGACCCCACCCGGAAATCCAGCGTATAATGTGTCAAAGGCCGGTGTGAAGGTGTTCACCGAGGCGCTTGTGCACGAGTTGCGAAACACCGAAGGATGCGCCATCACAGCCCATCTGCTCGTGCCTGGTTTCGTCTACACCGGCATGACCGGGCTGGACCGGAAGGGACCGGGCGCAAAGCCGGCAAGCGCCTGGACCGCCGAACAGACCATCGACTTCATGATCGATAGCCTCAATGACGGCGACTTTTATATTCTATGCCCGGACAACGATGTCCCCCGCGAACTGGATGAGAAACGCATTGCCTGGAATACCGGTGATATCATTGAAAACCGCCCGGCCCTCAGCCGCTGGCACCCGGATTATAAGGACGCTTTCGAGGCGCATCTTGCCGGTAACATCTGAGGCATTCGGGATGACTTGAAAGCTGCTTGTTTGGTGTGAAAGGCTGAAGCCTATCCTTTAAGACAACTTCAAGCGATCCGGTTTAATTCGGCAATGACATTGCTCGGCGGAGTTGTTGCTGTGAGCCAATCCGTTTTCGAAGCTCACTGACAACGAGCGTCAACGGTTAGACCCTTTGCTGACGACCAAAAAAATGCGGCGTTCCCATGGGATGGGAACGCCGCACAAAAACACTCGTTTTCCGTACGTAGAAGATTAACGCTTGGAGAACTGGAAGGACCGGCGGGCTTTCGCGCGGCCGAATTTCTTACGTTCAACAACACGGCTGTCGCGTGTGATGAAGCCGTTCTTCTTCAAGATCGGACGCAGTTCCGGCTCGTAGTGGGTCAGAGCCTTGGACAGGCCGTGGCGCACAGCACCCGCCTGGCCGGACAGACCACCACCTGTAACGGTGGCAATGATGTCGAACTGACCGTCACGTTCGGTGATCATCAGCGGCTGTTTCAGGATCATCTGAAGAACCGGACGAGCGAAATACTCGGTGAAGTCTTTCTTGTTGACGATGATCTTGCCGGTGCCCGGCTTGACCCAAACGCGGGCGATCGCGTCTTTACGCTTGCCAGTTGCGTATGCACGGCCCTGTGCGTCCAGCTTCTGGACATGGACCGGAGCTTCAGGGGCTGCGGTGTCGACCGCGCCGCCCAATTCTTCCAGAGATTGCAGCTCAGCCATTGTTAAGCCCTCTTGCCGTCATTTTTTGCGTTGAGGCTCTTCACGTCGACCAGTTCCGGCGACTGAGCTTCATGCGGATGGTTCGGACCAGCGTAAACCTTCAGGTTGGACAGCTGCTTGTTGGACAGCGGACCGCCCGGCATCATGCGCTGAACAGCTTTTTCCAGAACGCGCTCCGGAAAACGGCCTTCAAGAATGCCGCGTGCTGTACGCTCTTTGATGCCGCCCGGGTGGCCAGTGTGCCAGTAGTACTTCTTGTTGTCGTACTTGCGGCCGGTCAGAACCACTTTGTCGGCGTTGATGACGATGACATTGTCACCGGTGTCGACGTGCGGCGTGTAGGTCGGCAGGTGCTTGCCGCGCAGATGGTTGGCGATGTAGGCAGCCAAACGGCCGACAACCATGCCTTCTGCGTCGATCAAGATCCACTTTTTCTCGACCTCGGCCGGCTTGGCAGAGAAGGTCTTCATGAGTTCGATCCATGAGTTCAGGTTAAAGAAAAGGCCCGCGCGGCTTTCAACAAGCACAGCGAACGGACCTTCAATTCGTTCGGATCGAGCTTATACGCCTGTCCATATTGGGCGTCAAGAACCTTTATTCGTTCAAAACACAAAATAACGTAATAAAATCAGATATTTAAAAAAACGGTATTATATTACCGCATATTTTTACGTCTTTTGATGGTTTATCGGTATCCTAAAGCGTTGGCGAGGCCAAATCGCTGGAATTGGCAGGATTCGATTTCCCGCTGTTTTACGCGCCCTTAAGCGGTCGATGGCTACCATCTCCCCCGGATATGACTGGGAAACCCTGATGAACGTCACGCGTTTGTATGAACAACACCGCTATACGCTTCTTGCCGCAGCCACGGGAACGCTGGCCCTGATCGGCATCGTGTGGATTGCACTGGACACCCTTATAGACTGGCAGGTTCAGGAAGCCATCAAGCGCAACGCGGAAGAACGGGCGCTCAACTGGTCCCACAATTTCCTGGAAACCACGCCGTCTGCCATTGAACTGATCCAGACAGGCAAAGGCGATATGGACGATATCAACCGCCTGGAAGATTCCTTTGCCCTGGTAAACATCATCCGCTTTCAGCTCTTTGACGAAGAAGGCCGGCAGACCTTCCTGTCAAACGGCAGCCTGGACCGGGACAGCAATTACGGCGACGTACCGAACGGGAACGCTGTTCGCGCCTTTGAATCGGGACAACCTGTCATCGAAGTTCACCATGATGATAATGACGAGCGGACGGATGGCGATCCTCGGGTTCCCGAAACCTATATCGAGGCGTATGTGCCCGCGATCACCGCTTCCGGCGAAAAGGTTGGCACGATCGAGCTTTACGTTGATGCCAGCGCCTTTGAAGAAGCTTTGGAAGAAACCTTTCAAGAGGTCAGCATTTACCTCGTCGCCGGAACCGCGCTCGTACTTCTGTTTCCCATCGGCGCATTCGTGCGTCGGACCCAACAATTGATGCAGAACGACAAGCGCATGCTTGAGTTGACCCGGTATGATCAACTGACCGGGGTGTTCAACCGCAACTCGACCACACAGCATTTGAAGGCACTGTTTATCGATCCCGACAGGGCGGCCGGAACCGGCATTCTCTTTGTCGACGTGGACTATTTCAAACAGGTCAACGACAAGTACGGCCACGCCTGTGGTGATATTCTCTTGAAGCATATCGCAGATGTGCTGAAATCCAGTATCCGCCTCAAAGACGATGTTGTTGGCCGCTATGGCGGGGATGAGTTCGTCATCCTGTGCCGGAACATCACGAAAGAGGACTTCCGGGGGCTCTGGCAGCGCGTCATGGAAGGCGCGAAGACACCCTGCACCCACGAAGGCAACAGCTACACACCCAGCTTGAGCGTCGGTGCTTATCTCTCCCGCGATGGAGACACGGAGGATCTCGCCCTGCACCGCGCGGACTTGGCGGTCTATGCCGCCAAACGCGGTGGGCGCAACCAGGTGGTGGAATACTCGGAAGACCATGAAGGGCTTTTCAAGAACGAGCCTGCTCAGAAAAGCGCCTAACACTTTTCGGACTGTTTAGCCGATTACCGCGGCGGGATCGAATAGGTGGCCGTTGCATGGGCAACCATTTCGTCCTGCCCCTCCCCGGCAATCGCACAGTCGACCACAGCCAGCCGTTTTCCGAGCTTTAAAAGACGGCAAGTTGCCAGCAGATCGCCCGGCTCTGGCTTTCTCAAGAAATTGATGTTGAGATTGGTGGTGACCGCCAAGGCCTGCGGCCCGATATGCGCCAGAATGACCACATAGGCGGCAAAGTCCGCCATCGCCATCATGGTTGGACCGGAGACGGTGCCCCCGGGACGCAAATGCCGCTCGTTGGCTGACAGGCGCAGCACGGCTTCGCCGGGCCCCACACTCTCGATTGCATAGACGCGGCCATCGGCATGGATTTGAGGAAAAACCTCATCCAGCATCCCCATGATTTCATCAGCGTTCATGATCGGCTGCATCGACTCCCCCAATCCTTTCATTTACCGCTACTTTTTGCCCTTGATTTACGTAAACGTCAAACTTCCTAGTCCGCAAGCCTCTCTACTCGTATTTTTTGCCGGCATAAAGCTATTGTTATCGCGAAAATCGAGAACACCCATGGTCGAAGTTACCCAACAAAATGCGCTTGCGGCGACTACGTAAGCGTCATCTCCATTGCGGAGGCGGTGAAAAAAGACGGCAAAAGTTACTGCATCGAGGCCACCGCAAATGGTCACAAAAACAATGATTCCCGCGCGAACGCCAGCTGTGGCTGCCACGGTGCTGCGGCCTGATCAACACTCACCTCCGTTGGGGTATTTATGAGAGACGCCAAATGGTGCCTTTTTCTTTTTTGATTGATGCTACAAACCGACCGTGCTCTCGAACGGTGCTGGACGAATTAGATTGGCCCTGTCAGGCCACGATCCTGCGCCCGCGCGAACGCTTGGAGGTACCCCGATGATCAAATTTCGCATTCTTCTGGTGATCATTCCCAGCCTCTTTGCCTATTCGGCGCATGGCGAGGGCTGGACATATTTGGATGACCGGTCGACGCCTCAAAAACTGGTCGAAAGTTATTACTATGCGATCAGCAACCAACTTTATGTTCAGGCTTACAGCTATTTTCAAAAGGACGTGGCGCCCAAGGATTTCAAGTCCTGGTCGGAAGGTTATGCAGACACCAAAAGTGTTGAAGTGGCTTTCGGCCCGACCGAACCTGATCCGGGTGCCGGTCAGATTTATTGGGGGCTTCCGGTCGCACTGAAATCAACCAAGACCGACGGATCCACTGTCGTTTTCTCAGGCTGCTTCACGGTCCACATGGCAAATCTTGGAATGCAAACGGAACCGCCATTTCAGCCCATGGGGATTGTCGAAGCGTCGCTCAAGGAAACGAACGTTCCTTTTGAAAACGCCGCCCCACAAAAGTGCTGACCTGAGATAGGCGCGCCTGGCAACCCGGACGACACGGGTAACTCCGCCCAAACGTAACCTTTTCGGACAAGAATTTAAAAACTTTGCCATCTGCTTGCGCAGCTGTACGGCAATATACAGACCATTAAAACATTCACTTGGAACGGCTGCGTACTTGCAAGCGAAACTTTTTATGCCGCTTCAAACAGTTCAACGACATTTCCAGATGGATCCCGGCACAGGATCTGTTTTCCGCCGGGCCCGGTGACAATGTCATTGAGGAACGGGATCTCATTCTGCCTGAGCTCGGTCACAAGCCTTTCCAGATCAGGCACAATAAGGACGAAGCGGTTCCAGCCTCCAGGTTTCG
Organism: uncultured Labrenzia sp.; assembly: GCA_937911395.1. Lineage (GTDB taxonomy): Bacteria > Pseudomonadota > Alphaproteobacteria > Rhizobiales > Stappiaceae > Roseibium. Next base: position 336 of record CALDSI010000340.1, on the reverse strand, counting down.
GGCCCGTTCCATCTGCCATCGGCTTTGACGCCGACGCCATTGGACCCGCCAGCCAGAGCTCAAGATCAGCGCGCTGGAGAATCGCCATTGCGGGCCCAAATTGCTGTTTCAGGTCAAATCCGAGAAGATCCCGATAGAAGGAGATAGCCTCATCGACATTCTCAACAAGATACCGGAAATGCGCCACTGAAGCCCCCCTTCGGAATACAACCAGTATTTAAAACCCAGAACCTCATCAGACGGCTGCCATATATACTGATAATTACCGTATATTCGGCTACTCGCACTCAAAAACAGCTCGTCTCGTTACGCGCGCATAATTTGACCACCCACGCT
>CALDSI010000339.1 GCA_937911395.1 uncultured Labrenzia sp. | reverse complement strand
GTTTTTGTTTTGAGTCTGCGGCTTCAGCACTATGGTGAACAAAGAAGCTTTGCCGTTTGGAAAATAACTCATGGCCAAACGCGAAAGCCTTCCTTGTCAGATGCCGGTAAGAAGGCGTTTATTTTGACTGCGGACCTAATTGGAAGAGATCAATCGTCACGGCAATTCCGTGTTATTTGTGTTTCTTCATCGTGCCAATTTGCGGAACCCTTCACCGCCAAATGCCTCCGTCAAAACCTGTCCGCTATTTGCCGTTTCGTTTACCCCTGTCGCGGGCCAAAGAACGACAGACCAAAATTACCGGAATGAGGCCCACTACCACGATGACCAGCGATGGCACGGCAGCACCCTCTAAGCGTTCGTCCGAAGCAAGACGGTAGGCCTGAACGGCTAATGTATCGAAGTTAAACGGCCGCATGATAAGGGTCGCTGGCAGTTCCTTCATTACATCGACAAAAACAATCAACAATGCGGTGAACATGGTCGAACGCATAATTGGAATGTGAACAGATGAAATCATGTTCAGTGGTGTTCGACCCAACGTTCGGGCGACAGCATCCATGTTATGATTGATTGTGCCGAGGCCAGACTCCAATGTGTTTAGTGCAGCAGCCATAAACCGAACCGCATAAGCCATAACCAGCACTGCTATCGAACCCGTGAACAGAAGTCCTGTCGAAATGCCAAACCATTCCCGCATGAGAGCGTCGATGCCATTGTCCATTCTTGCGAATGGTACCAGCAAGCCTACGGCTATTACGCCGCCTGGCACGGCATAACCTATGCGGCTGATGTGTCCGGCGAGAAACGACAGGCGGACTGGATGAAGACGAGCATTAAACGAGATAAGCAATGCCGCACCGACTGTGACCAAAGCTGCAGAGCCTGCCAAAATTATAGAGTTTTGAATAAACGCTAGGTAGCGGGGAGAAAACAAATCCTGTTCAGATCCTAGGCCCATATGAAAAAGAAGAGCCACTGGCAAGATAAATCCAAAAAAGACTGGCTTCCCGCATGCTAATATTGCCGTGAAACAACGCCAGCCTTTAAGCTGCATTGGGGGCATGCTTTCAAATCGCTTGCCTGCCGCATGAGAACGAGCAGCCCCTCGTTGCAGCCTTTCGAGTACCGCAAGAAACAGGGCAAAAACAAGAAGGCACATTGCAAGCTGCGTTGCGGCGCCCCTGTCAGCAAGGCCGAACCAACTCGTGTATATCCCCGTCGCGAACGTTTGAACGCTGAAGTAGCTGACTGTCCCGAAATCAGCAATTGTTTCCATAACCGCCAAAAGCACGCCGCCGGCAATTGCGGGACGAGCCATTGGTAAGGATATAAAAAAGAATGCGCCCCATGGCCCACGGCCCATGGTTCGTGCGGCCAGGTTCGCCGTCGCCGATTCCTGTAAAAATGCCGCTCGCGCCAGCAAATACACATAAGGATAAAGGACCAGCGTCAGCATGATCGCAGCGCCTTCTACGCTGCGGATTTCGGGAAACCAATAGTCCCTTGGACCCCAATCGAAAAAGTTGCGCAATCCTGTTTGCACTGCACCTGGATGGTCGAGGAGGTCAGTGTATGCATACGCCATCACATAGGCCGGAAATGCAAACGGGAGAGCCAGGGCAATCTCAAAAATTTTGACGCCCGGGAACCGTGTCATGGTAACAAGCCAGGCCGTGCCGGTTCCGATGATTGCCGTAAAAACAGATACGAGGACGACCAGTATTAGCGTGTTACTTGTGTAGCGCCAGAGAACGGTATCCGCCAATCTGCTGAGGGTCTCGAAGGAGCCTGTTGCCGCAGCCAGCGCAACTGCCAACATGGGCAAAAGGCATATGCTTGCGGCAACAATCGCGCCGGATGTTAAAATCCAACTCGGTGTTGTTCTGGAACGTCGACCTTGGGTCGAAATGCGTTTCTTCGCGGTGCCAATACCGTCAGTCAGTGGACGCCCCATTATGCTGTCATTTCAAATCGCCTATCCGAACCAAGAGGTGCCGGAGCGATTGTCGGGTTCTTGATGGCAAACCGACTTTAGTACGTCAAGGCAGCAGTGGTTACCTGAAATCAAATGATCTCGGTTGGCTCTATTCTGACAGCACACGTTCGGTCGGAAACGTGATCTCGACCAGCGTCCCCTGATCCGGCGTGGAATCAATATGGAACTGGGCTCTGTTGGCTTCCGCCAGTGCCTTGGTCAATGGCAAGCCCAAGCCGGTACCGCCGCCTCGGCGGGCCGTATGGACCTGGCGGAACGGTTCCAATGCAGCGGCCAGCTGCTTTGGGTTCATCCCCGAGCCGGTGTCACGGACACGGATCGAGACTTCGCCGTTCGGTTCAAGTGTGGTCGACAAAATCACCTGTCCACCGGACTTGTTGTACTTGATCCCGTTGGAGAGCAGGTTCAACACGATCTGACGCAGCGAACGCGGATCGGCCACAATGTTCGGCACAGCATCCGGCAAGCTGGCTCGAATGATGACCCGCTCCCGGTTCGCTTGCGGCTGCATGAGTGCCACGCACTCATTGATGATGTCGTTCGCGGAAACGGCTGAGAATTTCAGATCCTGTTTTCCGGCCTCGATCTTGGAAAGATCCAGAAGATCATTGATCAGGCTCATGATATGTGAGCCCGAAGTCCGAATGTCCTTCAGGTAATCCTTGTACCGGTCGTTGCCGATCGGACCAAACCGTTCTTCCATCATCACTTCGGAGAAGCCAATAATCGCGTTGAGCGGCGTCCGGATTTCGTGGCTGATCTTGGCCAGAAAGTCGGATTTCTGGGAGCTGGCGTTTTCGGCTTGACGCTTGGCTTGCGTAAGTTCTTCTTCTGCAGTTTTCCATTGTGTGATGTCGCGCAGAACCACGCAGAATTTTGTATCGTCCTTGTCGCCGATCCGGCCCATGGTCATGAACAACGGGATCAAGCCACCGGTCGGCACTTTGCCTAGGACTTCCCGGCCGTCGTTCAAGATGCTGGCAACGCCGTTGCGTGCCAGACCGTCGAGATAGTCTTCGGCGGAGCGGTGGCTTTCCGGAGCGAGGAACTCGATGAAAGGCGACCCCATCATCTCTCCGCGGCTTGCACTGAACAGGGCCTCCGCGGATCCGTTGACCTTCACGATCGTGCCATGCTCATCCAGCACAAGAACGCCGTCGGTGGCGGTTTCGAGGATGGTTTCCATCTCGGAGATTTGCGTCTGGGCACCGTCCAGTTCGCTGCGGACTTCTTTGAAAAAGTTGGGTGCTGCTCCTTCCGAGGCCGCCGTTGCAGGCTGGTTGAACCGTTCGGTGATCGAAATCATAAGGCCGCGGCTGCCGTTCCACGGGACGGAGTGCATGTGGGCATCCACAGAGCGCACGCCTCCATCTGCGAGCCGGACTTTCATGGTTTCGTCGAGCTCGCCCTCCATGCCGTCGGCATCGGGGAGGTCTTCAGCTTCGTCAATGAAAAGTGCTTCCAGGCCACCTGCTTCGCTTAATTGACGGATCGATCGGTATCCCAAGATGCTCAGGAGCGCCTTATTTGCATAAAGCACGTCCCGGTCATGTGCGATGGCGATGCCGATTGGCAGCCGGTCCAATAGGCTCGGATCAATTGGCCCAGCTTCAGGCACCTCTGGCGGTAGGTCGGGCAGATCATCTTCGCGATTGTCAGCTTCATCCGCATCCGGTTCATCCCAGCCTTCCAAATCGCCTTCCAGCCGGGCGCCAAGCGCTTCAGCAATCTTCCTGAATGCCTGACGTTCCGGACGCGAGAGGCCGGACGTATCGACCGGTACAACACGCGGGTTGACCGTTACAAGCGGGATGACATTGTCGGAAGAAGGCTCTGGTTTCAGGATTTCGGCGGTATCGGTCGCCTTGAGATCTTCCTCAAACTCAGCCGCGAGTTCTTCGGCTTCAAAGGCGGCGGTTTCTTCAAAAAAATCGCGCTCTTCATTTTCTTCCAGATCAGTGCTCAAGAGGCCAGCATCGAAGGTCGCTTCGTCTGCTTCATCGATTTCGGCAACAGCCTCAACATCTGCCATATCATCGACAGTCTCTTCGAGGTTGTTGCCGTCGGCGGCGATTGTTTCTACAGCCGTATCTTCATCAATTTCTGGATCTGTCGCCGAGACTTCCTTTTCGGCCTCGGCAAAGAGATCCTGTTCCGGTGCGGGTTTGCGTTCTTTCTTGAATGACTTCTGGAGAGAGCGGACTGCAGTTTCGATCTCTGAGGCGTCGAGCGGGGCTGGCCCTGAAATACCGGAAGGCTCTGGTGCTTCATCGGATACTGAGCCGGGTACCACATGCTGAATGGCTTCTGCAGCTTCGGGCTTCCGGAGATCTGCGATCTCTGGTTCC
>CALDSI010000338.1 GCA_937911395.1 uncultured Labrenzia sp. | reverse complement strand
GGGCAAAAACCACATGCAGGCCTCCTGCGGTGATCTTTGCTTGAGAGATGGCAATTTCGGGGCTGATGTCACGCAATGCGATCAGTTTTTGGCCGTTGCCGAGAGCGCGCGTTTCCGCATCCCATGCATTGTCCCGCAGCCAAACGGCATGAAACCGGTGCCTGTTCCCGTCTGCGTCCAGCGTGAGAAAATTGCCATCTTTTTGAATTGAAACGTCCATCGATCCCAAAGCCTCTCCTAATTGGGTTGCACTCAGGATCGAGATGTTTATGCATAAAATCAAATTATGAATTTCAAGCCTGAGAGGCTTTCTGGCTAATGGCAGAGCGCAAGTTCGACAAGTTGCCTTTGGAATGGGTGCGCGCGTTTGAAGTGGCCGCGCGGTGCGGCAGTTTCACCGCTGCCGCCGAGGAGACGGGTTTGACACAGTCCGCCATCAGCCAGCGGATCGGCAAGCTGGAAAAACTGCTTGGAAGCCAGTTGTTTCACCGGCAAGCGCGAAGCATTGCGCTGACCGTCGAAGGAGAGGCGTGGTTGCCGCATGTCCGGGCCGCTTTCGAACGCGTACGCGACAGCTCAGAAGGTTTGTTTGGCACAAGCCGGAAACGCCTGATCATATCGGCGAGCTCGTCAATCATTGATCTTTGGATGATGTCCCGGCTGAAAAGGATATCTGACGAAACAGACACGCAACTTTCCATCAAAACCATGGTCTTAAGCGAAGATGGCGGGATGGATGACGATGTCATCCGGGTGCGTTATGGCAATGGTGTCTGGCCAGCCGCCTATAAGGCCCAGCTCTATAGGGAAGTGCTCAGCCCCGTAGCGGCACCGCAGCTTCTTGAAGGCGCTCTATCCTGGGAGGGCCTTCCAAGGATTGCCGTATCCGGACCCCGGCCGGGTTGGAATGACTTTATCCTCGCTTTCGGCATTTCAACGTCGCCGCTTCCGGAATACCGGTTTGACACGTTCGCGTCGGCTTTGGCCGCTGCAAAGGCGGGTCTCGGGGTGTTGTTGGGCTCCTTGCCGCTGTGTCAGGCTCCGCTCGCCACCGGAGAGCTCGTCAGGTTGAGCGATGACGTTCTCGCCCACCATGAAAGCTATTGGCTCCTTGCCTCCAAGGACGCTGTGTCCAAAGGCCAATGGGCTACTTTAAAAACACAACTGACTCATGCCGAATAGTGCCAGGTCTATCAGCCGGTCTTCTTCTCATTGGCCGTGCGGATGAGTTTTTGCAGGAGGGTGCCGAGCTGCTGCTGTTCGTCTTTGCTCAAGCCGTCGACAGCTGCGGCCTGCGCGTCCACATAGTCCGGCATCATGCCTTTGACGAGGCTCAGTCCCTTGTCCGTCACACAGACGGTCAGAGCCCGCCTGTCTTCCGGGTGGGGGCAGCGTTCAACGAGACCTGCTTTTTCCAGTTTGTCGAGCCGGGCCGTCATGCCGCCGGAGCTCATCATGGTGGTCCGGTAGAGCTCGGTCGGGGTGAGCTTGTAGGGCGGCCCGGAGCGGACAAGTGTTGCCAGAACGTCGAATTCCCCGAGTTTCAAACCGATCTTGGCATAGGCTGGTGTCAGATAATCGGCGGTCATCATCTGTGAGGCTTCATTGATCCGGCCGATAACCACCATCGGTGTCAGCTTGTCTGCGATCTCCGGCACTTCCTTTTGCCATTGCTGGCGTGCGCGCTCGGCCCGGTCCATCAAAAGCTCTTCAGGATCCCCGAACATGTGGTCCGGGTTTTTTGAGCGTGAAGACGGCGATTTGGACATCTTGCTTCCTGGTTTTATCGCGCAAGCCTGTTTCACCAACACTTTTGCGCAGCGCAGTGGCATTTCTAGATGATTGATTTCTATTCCGAAAATGCGTCAGGACTCGCTGATTGTCAATCAATATCAAGAAGCTTGATAGAAAGTATCTTGATATAAAGATAATAATCCTTATGTTGATAGTCACCGGCCGTATTGCAGCGGCTGAGAGATTGTTTCTGAGAAGGATTTTCAAATGTCGGATACGTTTAAAACCCTGCCGTCACAGGCCGGGGAAGTGCCCCGGCAACAACCGAGCCTCCTGTCCCGGTTTTACGACAACCCGCTTTTTCTTCTTCTGACCGTTGGCAGCTTTCTGGCCGTCTCCATCGTGTTTGCCAAAACCGGTCCCATGGTGGGATGGCATCCGCTGGGACTGTTGCAATGGGCCATTATCGGAGGTGCCGCTCTGCTCTGGAGCGGGGCGCAACTCGCTGGCGTAGAAAGCGGTGCCCGGCATCGGGCCTCCCGTGCGGCGAAGATTCGCCTCCTGAAATACCTTTTCATCACCGGCATATTGTTCATTGCGCCCAACATGATTGCGGTGGTTGCGGCCCCTGAAGTCGGCGCGAGTTTTGTCTCGCTGAGTTATGCGTTTCCGCTGGTTCTGACCTATGCCTTCGCCGTGCTGATCGGTCTTGAGCGGTTCCAGTTTTTGCGCAGCATCGGGGTTCTGGCCGGTCTTGCCGGAGGTGTCCTCTTGGCGGGCGGTGGGGCCGGGGTGTCTCCTGAAGCATCCTTTTGGGCCGTGGTCACACTCGCAATACCGGTGTTTCTCGCCGTTGGAAACATCTACCGGTCTTTGAAATGGCCGGATGGCGCGACACCCATCGAACTGGCACTTGGCATGATGGTCGTGGCGTTTATTGCACTGGCGATTTTCAACGCGGTCATGGGAATACCGGTTGGTCCGGCCGAGTGGACGTCCGCAGCGCTTGGCCTTTTGTTGGCACAGATCCTGGCGTTTTCGGTACAATACGGGCTCTATTTCCGCCTGCAGCAGGTGGCCGGTCCGGTCTACCTCAGCCAGATCGGCTCCGTGGCGGCCATCGCCGGCCTTGGCCTCGGATATCTCGTCTTTAGCGAAGTGCCCAACCTTGCCAAACTCGGGGCCATCGCAGCCGTCGCGCTCGGCATCGTGTTTGTCACGCTCGGAAAGGGGCGGCGATAGTCAGTCTTCCGTTCAAATCTGAAAACGCTGTCCCGGCCTCACGCCGGGACCGGTCCGTTCCAGTCAAGGAGGCTCATGTCCCGGTTCGCGCTTAGCTTGACCGGGACGGCCAGAACGGCACACCGCCCAAGAAAATCAATCGTTCCACAGCCAGGCCGCGCCGCGGACGCCGG
>CALDSI010000337.1 GCA_937911395.1 uncultured Labrenzia sp. | reverse complement strand
GGTTGGCTTGACAAATAGGCTGCGACCTTGGAACGACAGAGAACACTTTTGAAATTTATGGTGTGGCGCTCTCCGGCACTCCGATGAAGGGTCTTCAGATGACAAGTACGGCACAAAAAACCAACGGAACGATCGACAGTGATGAAGTTGCCCGGTTTTCAGCGTTGGCCGATCAATGGTGGGATCCGACCGGCAAGTTCAAACCACTGCACAAATTCAACCCGGTACGGCTGTCCTACATCAAACAGGAAGTCTGCCGCCAATTCGACCGTGATCCGAATTCACCAGAAGCCTTTAAGGGGTTAAGGTTTCTCGACATTGGATGCGGCGGCGGTCTGTTGAGCGAACCAATGGCCCGTCTCGGCGCAGAGGTTGTCGGCGCCGATGCATCGGAAACCAACATCGAAGTTGCCAAACTCCACATGCAGGCATCGGGCCTGGACATCGATTATCGCGCTGAAACAGCGGAAGCTTTGGCCGGAGCCGGTGAAACATTCGATGTCGTTTTAAATATGGAAGTCGTTGAACACGTCGCTGATGTACCGCTTTTCCTCAACGCGACGAGCCAAATGGTACGTCCGGGCGGCCTCATGTTTGTTGCGACAATCAACCGGACTTTAAAGGCTTATGCTCTGGCGATCGTGGGGGCGGAATACGTTTTGCGCTGGCTGCCGAAAGGAACGCATTCCTACGAAAAACTGGTCAAGCCGTCCGAAATCGAAACGCCCCTAAACGCTGCAGGACTGACGATCATCGACCGGTCTGGTGTGAGCTTTAACCCCATCACCGATACTTGGGCCCGTTCGCGCGACATGGACGTGAACTACATGCTTCTCGCCGAACGCCCCGAGAAGCCCTGATGAGCGATCCGATTCTATTTGTCCCGGGTCTTCTGTGCACCGAAGCCCTGTATGCACCACAAATTGTTGCGTTTGCGGACCGCCCGATAATGGTTGCAAATCATCGCGAGCATGACAGGATTGAAGCGATTGCGGCCGACATCTTGAGACAAGCGCCCGAGCGGTTCTCTTTGATTGGCCTGTCCATGGGCGGTTATATCGCCATGGAAATCCTGCGCGAGGCACCGGAGCGGGTTAGCAAGCTCGCGCTACTGGATACGAATGCGCGTGCTGACACTCCGGGACAAACAGAGCGGCGCGAGTTCCTGATCAGACTTACCAGGGAACGGAGCTTTGAAAAGGTTCCTGAACTGCTCTTTCCCGGATTTGTCCACGAGAGACGGCAAGACGACCAAGATCTCAAACAAATCGTTGTCGAGATGGCATCGGACACTGGTCCAGAAGCTTTTATTCGCCAACAGGCAGCACTGATCCATCGCCCGGATGCTCGACCTCGGCTTCATGAGATATCTTGCCCTTCGCTGGTTCTGGTCGGAGATGGCGATACCCTGACCCCGCCCGACCTAGCGCATGAAATTCATGCACTTATTCCAGGCAGCGAACTCGCCGTGATCGAAGACAGCGGGCATTTGTCCACGTTGGAAAAACCAGCTGAAGTGCCCGGCGCATTGCGCGGCTTCCTGAACAAAGCCTGACAACTTGAATTGCCGGGCCTGCGTGGTCCAAAATGCCGCACTTTAAAATTGACCTGTATCAAAGTTAGGCCGCATATCTGCCGTAAAGTCAGAAAATGTTTTGGCGCTGTACGGTCTGCAGTGTCCAGGAACCGGAACTCACGCCGGCTTAATGAAATCCCCCCCGCCGGCGTTCGCGGAACAGCCATTTTCAAGCGGAGGGTCCAATGCCAACCAAACGTAATACGACAAGTTTCGATCTCACCGGCATGATGCCGGAATGGCCAATGCCCGCGTTTTCCAACTGGGCGTTTGCCGAACGCGAAGACCGTATGGAAGCCAGGGCCGTCGCCAGTTTCCAGAAAATGGGAGAAACCATGTGGACACATGCCGGAAAGGCATTCGAAGACCATATGGACTTTGTAAACCACCGGCTTCACGAAGATTTTGAGTGTGCGAAAACACTCAGCCAGTGCGCGGCACCAGAGGAAACCTTTGCCACACTGCAGGCTTTCTATTCAAAAATGACCAGCGAGTATCAGGCGCACTTTGAGAAGCAAGCCGCTTTGATGCGCCAGAACTTCACCGAAAACGCTGCGGTGGCCGAAGAGCTGAACGAAACAGCCTTGGAAACCGTCAGCGAACTCAGCAAGGCGGTCGAAGAGAGCATACAGGAAGTCGAGAAGCCGAAAGCGCGCCGGAAAGCGGCCGCGACAACATAAAAACTATGGCTCGGAGAGGTTCAGCGTATCTGCGGCCTCTCCGGCTTTGAGGACCGCCGAGTAGTACGGCTAATTTTTGTCGTCAGGCAGCTCGGGCAAAGGAAGAACGGAAATTCCTTCATCGATGAGGTCCATTGCTTCCTTTGGAGAGGTTTCTCCATAGATGTTGCGCTCTTCGGATTCGCCGTAGTGGATTTTGCGTGCCTCAGAGGCGAAACTCGCACCAACGTTTTCCGAGTTTTCGGTCATTTTTTCCCGAACAATCCGCAAGGCTTCCACGATCTCCTTCTGACGAACATCGTTTGGCAGAAGCGCAGCCGCCTGGGACTTGTTGCTTTCTGGCTTTGCCGGAGCCGTTTCGTTCGCAGACTGTGTTTCGGTCGCATCTGCACTTGGCATCTGCGGGACCACCGTTGCGTCTTTCTTCCGCGATGTTGATACAGCAGGCGCCATCAAGCCCTTCTTGATATCCGTGCTGTTGCAAACCGGGCATGTCACCAGGCCTCGGCCACATTGCACGTCGAAGTCTTCCGAATTACGGAACCAGCCTTCAAACGTATGCGGTGTATCGCAAACAAGCGTGTATTTGATCACGCAGGCATCTCCTTCAGGCCATCGGCAACACGCGACACAAATGCCCGCTCGTTGACGATGGCGGGAATGCGCGCCCTTGCCTTGGCAACATTCTCAGTATCAATAGCCGCGACAACAAATCCCGGCTCATCATGATCCAGCTCGGCTATGACCTCTCCCCAAGGATCGACCACCAGACTGTGTCCGTATGTCTCGCGGCCGTCTTCGTGGGCTCCCCCTTGAGCTGCGGAGATCATGTAAGCGCCGTTTTCAATTGCGCGGGCGCGCTGTAGCACATGCCAATGGGCTTCACCAGTCTGCCGCGTAAAAGCTGCCGGAGCTGTCAGAACCTCAGCACCGCGTCTTGCCTGTTCTCGAAAGACGGCGGGAAAACGGACATCGTAACAAACAGCCATGCCGACACGCCCAAAGGATGCATCTGTGAGTATCGTTTCCTGACCCGGATCATAAGTCTCCGATTCCCGCCAGCTCTCGCCATTCGGCAGATCCACATCGAACATGTGTATCTTGTCATAAGACGCCTGAATTGCGCCATCTGTGCCGATGAAAAAGGCCCGGTTGGCGACTTTGCCGCTGTCTTTCATGACAGCCAACGAACCGAGATGAAGAGACACGTTGAGCTCGGATGCCACCTGTTGCGCCATTTTCAAGAACGGGTCTTCAACGCCAAACCCGATCCGCTCCATCAGCTCATCGCGGCTTCGGACCAGAACATTGGACATTTCCGGTGTCTGGATGTAGGTCGCTCCAGCCTCGGCCGCTTGCCGGATCAACTGTTCCGCAACAAGAGCATTTTGCTCAATAGATTTACTGCTGCGCAGTTGAATACACGCCGCTTTGAAGGTGGCCATTCGTTCATCCTCAAAAGGAGATCGGTTTGAGCTCCTTCGGAATTACGAAGCGAGCAACTGGTCCAGTTTGCCTGCACGTTCAAGGTCATGCAAATCATCGCACCCGCCAACGTGTTTTGATCCGATGAAAATCTGCGGGAATGTGGATCGGCCGTTGGCCTTTTGCACCATCTCTTGGCGCAGTTTCGGATCAAAGGTCGCATCATGCTCGGTGAACGAAACACCCTTCTTTTCCAGAAGGCGCTTTGCAGCCGTACAAAACCCACAGAGTTGCCGTGTGTAAATCGTGACGTCAGACATTCCTGATTTCCTTTTCTCGCACAGTAGATCGTGTCCATAGTGCGCAATAGAAGTTGCTCGCAGCGGTATATGCGTTTGATAGCCCGAAAACTCAAGAATTTCGAGTGACTTGCTTAATCAGGACGGTCAACGTCTTCGTGATTGGAAGGGTCTGCCAAGGCAAAAGTCAGGACGTCAACGGTACTTGCACCTGCAGATTTTAGCACTTTGGTGCACGCGCTTACTGTGGACCCTGTCGTGTAAACATCGTCGACAAGAACCGCATGTCGCCCAGCGAGCTTTTGCAGTTGATTGTCCGGCACTTGAAAGGCCCTCCGCACGTTGCGCTTGCGTTCCTTAGCGGGCAGCCCGACTTGCTGCTGTGTCCGTTTCGTCCGCTTCAGAACAAACGGTGCATAGTCTGCGCCTGAGACGTTCGCAACAACATGTGCAAGATCCGCCGCCTGATTAAACCGGCGCTGCCAAAGGCGCGTCCAATGAAGTGGAACCGGTATGACCAGGCTATCACCCAGAAATTCAGCACCTGACCGCGCCATCCATGTGCCCATGGCCTCCGCCAATTCTCTGCGCCGAGAAAACTTTAGCGCCAAAACCAAATCCTTTACCGGCCCTGAGTAGAAAGCGACTGCTCTCAAACGATCAAATTCAGGTGGGTCGGCAATGGCTCGCGGGCTCAGTGCATTTTCGCCGAAGTCGTGGGTGAACGGTGTTCCCATTTTCTGACACCAAGGCCGTTCTAAAAACCGGACTTGCTGCCAACAGGCGCCGCACAAACCAAAACCGCTTGCAACACCCCTTTCACAACAGGGGCAGCGCCTCGGCAATAGTGTATCAAGAAGGTACTCCCCGGCTGTCATCGCAGGCAAAGTCACAAAGGATTTGAACGTCATACGCACCTCACACACTCAAAGTGTGTGCATGAAGCCCACAACAACTCAAGATGAAATCAACCTGCTGAGACTGGCAGATGGTTTTGACGCATCTTTGCAATTGACCTATGTCGACGGCAAGAAAGTACAGGAAGGCAAAAACTGTGACTGCGCAACCCGAACTGTTTGACCGTGAATTGCTGCGGATGAGGCGCAAAGCGGCCCTAAATAACGCTAAGCCCGGTTCTGATTTTTTGCTGAAAGCAGTTGCCGATGATCTCGGCGAGCGGTTGTCTGCCATCACCCGGACCTTCGAAACGGCGATTGATCTGGGGGGACATTGTGGACATGTCGAATCATCCCTTCGAGCGATCGGCAAAGTCGGAACTCTTTACAGAGCCGATCTATGGCAACCAGACCCGCACCTGACCGCTCCGGCCTTTGTCGCAGATGATGCGGTGCTGCCTCTAAAAGATCAGTCCACCGATCTCATCGTGTCCGCACTTTCATTGCAATTTGTGAACGACCTGCCTGGAACCCTTATTCAAATCCGAAGGGCATTGCGGCCTGACGGATTGTTTTTGGCAACGCTCGCCGGTGCGGGCACGCTGACGGAATTGCGAGATTGCCTGACCCGAGCAGAACTGGAGCTTAGGGGCGGTGCTGCAGCGCGTGTGCTGCCTTTCGCAGATACCAGAGATTTGGGCGGACTTATGCAGCGTGCCGGTTTTGCCTTGCCAGTCACTGACATGGATCCTCTAACCGTCCGCTACAATTCCATGTTTGATATGATGGCTGACTTGAAGGCGATGGGCGCGACGAACATCCTGAGGGAACGCAGTAGAACACCTCTACCAAAGAC
>CALDSI010000336.1 GCA_937911395.1 uncultured Labrenzia sp. | reverse complement strand
CGTTGAGTAAGGTATTGAATGGTCACGCGTTGTGCCTTGAAGTCCAAAAAACGGGTCCCAATTACGCACCTGAAAACTCCTATCCCGCTATTATGCCCCCCAAAGACATTGATTCGTTCAGCATATCCGCGATGCTCCATCGGCAACCGTAACGAAAGATCAGTATGACGCCCGCAGTTACTGACGAAACCACGCTTTTGGCTGTGCTCGCGCCGTTCGCGGCTGCAGTTGCCGCGCCGTTCTTGACGAAGTGGTTCAAACACAACGCGGCGTGGCCGCTGGCGGTGGTTCCCGCGCTCATCTTTTTGCATTTTACTGGTTTTGTCGCACCTGTTTCGGAAGGTCAATCCTTCGTTGCAGCGGTCGCTTGGGCGCCGAGTTATGGCGTGAACTTCTCCATCTATGTCGATGGATTGTCTACGCTTTTTGCGCTTCTTATTTCAGGGATCGGAACCTTCATTATTCTGTACGCCGGTGGCTACCTAAAAGGTCATCCGCAGCAAGGCCGTTTCTTTTCGTTCCTGTTTCTTTTCATGGGCGCAATGCTTGGGCTCGTGCTCGGCAACAATCTGATTTCCCTATTCATTTTCTGGGAGCTGACGTCAATCACGTCCTTCCTGTTGATCGGCTTTGACCACCTTCGGGCGGCGTCCAGACGGGCAGCAATTCAGGCCTTGGTGGTGACGGGCGGTGGCGGATTGATTTTGCTGGCCGGTTTCATTGTCATCATTTCTGCGACCGGTGAAATCGAGATGTCTGTACTTCTGGCATCGCCCGATATCATCAAGGATACAGGCCTTTATGTGCCGATTTTCCTGCTGGTGCTCGGCGGAGCATTTACGAAGTCAGCCCAGTTTCCATTTCATTTCTGGCTCCCCAATGCGATGGAAGCGCCGACGCCCGTCTCCGCGTTCCTGCACTCCGCAACGATGGTCAAGGCAGGTGTCTACCTCTTGATGCGCATGCACCCGCTTCTCGGAGACACGGCGCTCTGGACGACGGTCTTGCCGCTCTTTGGTGGCGTCACTTTGTTGGTGGGCACCATTCTGGCCGTGCGTCAGACTGATTTGAAGTTGATGTTGGCTTACACGACTGTGGCGTCTCTTGGTCTTCTCGTCATGTTGACGGGAACAAGTCACGAAAAAGCGCTTGAGGGTGCGGTCCTCTACCTTTTGGCGCACTCCCTTTTCAAGGGCGCGCTTTTCATGGTTGCCGGAACCATCGATCACGAAGCGGGCACCCGGGACATCCGATATCTTGGCGGTTTGCGCTCCGCGATGCCGATTACGTTTGCGGCTGCCTGTCTGGCAGGGCTGTCGATGTCAGGACTTCCGCCCTTCATTGGTTTTATCGCCAAGGAAGTGCTCTACTACGGTACATGGGGATGGCCGGACTTTGGCCTCTTGATCACTGTCGTGGCTGTTATTGGCAACTCGTTGATGCTGGTGATCGCCGCGGCCGTTGCGATCAAGCCGTTCTTCGGCCCAGCTGTCGACACTCCAAAACACGCCCATGAGGGGCCGGTGTTGCTGTTTGCCGGTCCGGTGGTGTTGTCAGTGTTAGGGTTCGTCCTTGCGGTTATTCCGCATACAACCGGCGTTCTGTTTATCGGACCAACTCTGTCATCCCTGCTTGGATCTTTCACCGAGATCGATCTGCATCTCTGGCCGACCAAGATCAACGCCCCGTTGATCCTGTCCCTGATCACGATTGGGACCGGGATTTTCCTGTTTACCCAGCTCGATAAGCTGAGAGCTTTCGTCGCCGGTACTTTGACCGCTATCGGTTGGGGACCGGACAAAGGCTTTGATCAGGCAATCGCCGGTATTGTGTCGTTGTCTTCGGCCATTACCACGGTGGTGCAGGGCGGTAAGATGCAGACCTATATGGCATTGACGTTTCTTGCCGCCGGTGCCGCTGTTTTGGTGCCGGGGTATGTCGGCGGCGGATGGCCGGCCGTGCCGAAAATGCCCACCTACACGTTCTATGAGTGGAGCATATTCCTGATCGCGGTGCTTGGTCTGATCTCGGTTCTGGTCGCAAAGACGCGTCTTACCGCCATCGTCTCTCTTGGCATTCAGGGCTTTGCGGTCGCCCTGATTTTCCTTCTCTTCGGCGCGCCGGACTTGGCCTTCACCCAGTTGATGGTTGAAACGCTGTCAGTGGTTATTCTGGCGCTTGTGATGACCCGCCTGAACCTGTCTCCGCGGGATCATCGCGATGGGATCTCCACACTGGTCACGGGAGCTATTTCCGTATCGGTCGGCCTTGGTCTCGGCTTGACCTTGATGGCGATTACTCAGCAGCCCTTTGACCGCAGACTGTCGGACTTCTTCACCGAATACAGCAATTCAATCGCCTATGGCCGGAACATCGTGAACGTCATCCTCGTTGATTTCCGCGGCATAGATACGCTCGGCGAAATCGCGGTGGTTGCTCTGGCTGGGCTTTGCGTCCTTGCGCTGATCCGCGTGCATACGAAAAAGACACTTCCCGAGGATGAGGTCATTGATCCGTCCGATACAGGCGCAAAGAAGGAGGCCGTGTGATGCGTACCGTCATTTTCCGAACCATTGCGCCGTATCTGTCCGCTCTGATGGTGCTGTATTCCATCTTCGTCCTCCTGCGCGGACACAATGAACCAGGCGGCGGTTTCATCGGTGGGCTGATTGCAGCCTCTGCACTCGCCATCTTCGGCATTGCCTGCGGCGTCGCTGCAGTGCGCCGGGCGATCAAGGTACATCCAATGAGCATCGCGGGCTTTGGCCTGTTCATGGGAGCTGCAGCAGGTGTGATCTCGTTGTTTACCAATCAACCCTTCATGACCAGCCAGTGGTGGCCAATCGATCTGTTCAATGTCCAGATCAAGCTGTCGACACCGTTGATCTTCGATATCGGGGTCTACTTGGTGGTGGTCGGCGCGATCAGTTCGATTGCGTTGGCGCTGGAAGAAAGGGAGAGCGACTGATGGAAACCGGTCTTTCTATCCTTGTCGGGCTGTTTTTCGCTGTCTCCGTCTACCTCATGCTTTCCAAGCAGCTGGTGAGAATGTTGCTCGGCATCGCGATCCTTGGAAACGCGGTCAACATGTCGATTTTCGTCAACGGCCGTCTAACCCGTGAGGTGCCGCCGGTCATTCCGGAGGGACTGATGGTGCCAACGGAAGTGATCGCCAATCCCTTGCCGCAGGCGCTGGTTCTGACGGCCATCGTGATCTCCTTCTCTTTCTTTGCGTTCCTTCTTGTGCTGGCCTTCCGGGCTTATCAGGAAGTCGGCACGGACGACGTCAACGAAATGCGCGTTGCCGAGCCTGAGAACGACCCGCTTCCGCCGCAAGGGTACTGATCTGACATGGCCAGCACTTATTCTTCTGAAAAAGTCGATTACTCCGCAGCCATGAACCTGGAGCCGGTGGCGGCCGCGGACTGGTTGATCGTGGCACCGGTTCTGGTTTCGCTGATCGGCGGTGCCGTCTGCCTGATGATGCGCAAGAACACAGATGCCCAGCCGAAACTGGCGATTCTTTTCCTGGCGCTTCTCGTCTTGGTCAACTTCGGGCTTTTGATCCGTGTTTTGGATCAAGGTGTCATCACCATGGTGATGGGTGGCTGGCTGCCGCCGTTCGGGATTGCCTTCACGGTTGATGCGCTTGGTGCCACGCTGTCATTGATTGCTTCGATTGTTGCCTTCTGCGCAGGTCTTTATGGGATTGTGACTGTCGGGACTACGGGGCGCAGATACGGGTTCTATCCGTTTCTTGTATTGCTCATGGCCGGGGTGTGCGGCGCGTTTTTGACCGGGGACATCTTCAACCTCTATGTCTGGTTCGAGGTGCTGCTAATCTCGTCCTACGGCATGCTGGTTCTTGGCAATGAAAAGCCCCAGCTGGACGGCGCCGTGAAGTACGGCGTTTTGAACCTCATCGGCACGAACTTTTTCCTGATCGGAACCGGCATGATTTACGGCGTGTTCGGCACGCTCAACATGGCCGATATTGCGATCAAGATGTCTGAGCTCGACAGCCCGGCGTCCGGAACGCTTCTTACCATCGCGGTGCTCTATTTCCTGGCGTTCGCAATGAAAGCGGCGGCTTTCCCGGTCAACTTCTGGCTCCCCGCGTCCTATCACACGCCAAACATCGTGGTATCTGCAGTCTTTGCCGGGCTGCTGACCAAGGTTGGCGTTTATGCACTCTTGCGGATTTTCGTGCTGATCATGCCGGGATCCCGCGAGGCGCTGGCTGATCTTTTTGCCCTGGTGGCGATCCTCACGCTGATGACCGGGGCTTTCGGGGCGTTGGCGCAAAGTGAGCTCCGCCGCCTGCTCGGCTACCTTGTGATTGCCGGGATTGGCTCCATGCTGGCCGGCATTGCCGTCGGGACCACCCTCGCGCTGTCAGGAGCGATCTTTTATGCGGTTCACTCAATCATTGTGATGACAGCGTTGTATATGGCCAGCGGGATCGTGAACATGATGTCGGGAACCTACGATCTGCGTCAGCTGGGTGGGCTCTATCAGCGGAACGTTGCCTTTGCGGCCGTATTCCTGGTGCTTGCCTTCGCGGTTTCGGGACTACCGCCCTTTTCCGGCTTCTGGCCGAAGGTGTTGCTGGTCGATGCGGCGTTCGCCGACGGCAGGGCCTTGCTCGGTGCCGCCATTCTGCTCAGCGGCTTCTTAACGACCATCGCGATGGGCCGTGTGTGGATCTACGCGTTCTGGCGAGGCGGACCGGAAGGGACGCCTGACGGCGAAAGTGTGGGGCCGGGGGCGGCGACCGCAGTCGCTGGCGGCAGGGCCGCAGGATTGGCGGGACCAGCCGTTTGGCTTCCGCTTGGCATTTTGACGGCAATGATTGTCTATTTCGGTTTGCAGCCGGAGTGGATGCTTGAACTCTCAACGCGCGGAGCTGTTGGTCTGGTCGAACCGCGCGGCTACCTGCGCTCTGTCTTCGGGGGGCTGTGATGACAAGCCTATTCTTGATCAATATCCTCATGGCGCTTGCTTGGGCTGCTGTGACGGGGAGCTTCAGCGAGATCAATCTGGCCTTTGGCTTCGTGCTTGGGACTATCGCTCTCTATCTGATCCGCGAACAGGTCGGGACGACCGCTTATTTCAGCCGTGTCGGCAAGGCCTTCAACCTGGCCGCAACCTTCGTTTACGAGCTGGTTTTGTCCGCCTGGCGGGTTGCGACCATCGTTGTGCGGCCGAAGATCGAGCTTCAACCGGGTTTTATTGCCTATCCTTTGACGGTAGACCGTGACTTCGAAATCACCATGTTGGCAAATTTGATCACCCTGACGCCAGGCACCTTGTCGGTGGATGTCTCTGCGGATCGCAAGACGCTTTATGTTCACTGTATCGATGTGCCGGATCCGCAAGCTACGATTGACGACATCAAGAACGGCTTTGAACGGAAGATCCTGGAGGTGTTCAGATGAGCTCTCTCGATGCTTTTGCAGATGCGTATCTTGCCTGGGCCGTCAAGGCATCGCTCGGGATCCTTAGCGTCTCATTTCTGATCATCGTCTACCGGATCGTGAGGGGGCCAAGCTTGCCGGATCGCGTGGTTGCCCTTGATATGCTGGTCGCGGTCGGCATCGGCTTTATTGCCGCGGTTGGCCTTCTGACCGGCTATTACCTCTATATCGATATCGCAATTACTCTCGGCCTGGTTGGATTTCTGGCAACTGTTGCCTTCGCCCGCTTCATCTTGAACCGGGGTGTGGCGGGAGATGCCACGATCATGGATGAGGTCAAAGACAGTATAAGACGGCGGGAGGCAGGCCAATGAGCGCTGTTGTCACGATCCTCGCCGGGACCATGCTTGTGATCGGCGCCTTGTTTGCTCTGGTTGCTTCCATCGGCATCGTTCGCTTGAAAGATGTTTACATGCGCACGCATGCGGCTTCAAAAGCGGGAACGCTTGGCTCAGGTCTGATGCTCATCGCTCTTGCGGTCTATGCAGCAGACTTGGCCGTTGCGACACGCGCTTTGGCCGGTGTCATATTCTTTCTTCTGACTGCCCCGATTTCGGCGCATCTGCTTGCTAAGGCTGCCTATGAAGCCGGATACCGTCCTTGCGCGGATACGAAAGAAGACGCCATGGCCGAGGTTTTTCCGCAAAAAGACTGATTTGAAACCGGTTGTGACTGCCGAAGCGCAGCAGTCATGACCTTGCGGTAATACTTTTGATTAGGTGTGGATCAATGATCCGTAGAATACTCATTATTTCCGAGAACTAGTTTTTTATTGCATCCATTAGACTTTTATTTGAGAGCGGGGCTTGTCTGTGCAAGCCTTGGTCTATATAAGGCCTACAAAGACGCCTGCAAAGTAGAATCTTTGTCGATTCTCGCCATTGTAAGTATCCCTATTCTTATGTTTGCTTACGGATTTTGGACTTGCAGGTAATCATAGCCGCAGTTTTGAATTTCAGTAGAGAACAGGTGTGAGATGACTGATAATCTGGTTGAAGCCAATTTGATTGACCTTACTGCAGATATTGTTTCAGCATATGTCAGCAACAATACCGTTGCTTCCACAGAACTTCCGGGCCTTATCAATGAAGTGTATGGCGCGCTTCAGAAAACAGCAGCAGCTTCGAACGAGCCGGAGCCGGAGCCGCTTAAGCCTGCAGTGCCTGTGAAAAAGTCCGTCATGCCAGATTTCATCATTTGTCTTGAGGACGGTAAGAAGTTCAAGTCTCTCAAGCGTCATCTGCGCACCCACTACAACATGACACCGGAAGAGTATCGTGAGAAGTGGGACCTGGCGCCTGACTATCCGATGGTCGCTCCGAACTACGCTGCCGCACGGTCTGAACTTGCGAAGAAAATGGGCCTCGGCCAACAGCGCAAGCGTGCGAAGTAATTTATCCGCCCACAAACCGGATAATCTAAGGCCGCTTTCGAGCGGCCTTTTTTTTGTCTGACCTACTGCCGAGGCCAAAGGTCTCGACTGCCAGCATGCCTGAACAGCGGGTTCACTCGGCTTCTTGGTCGCGGCTTCCTTTTTTACATTAAGGTTGTAAATGAACTTATCCACGCCTTTGAATTGTGAGTCTAGACTGTAGGAATATAAGCCTATCTCGGTAATGCAGGCGAATATTTCCTAATGTTCACGACAGGAGGTGCAAATATGTTCAATGATAGGGGAGGGGTAATACACGACACCTACAGACCTTTGCGAGCAAAACCACTTTGCTTGCTAGAGGAGAACCGGCTAGAGGCCCATCTGCATCTTGCTGAGGGGTATGTATCCCGCGCATTCTGCATCAAACCTATGGATTTTTTTACTCACAACCGGGGGCCTAAGCATGTCTCCGATGCGCGGCAATTGATGATGTACCTCGCTCATGTTGAGTTCGGATTGTCACTCGCGGTGGTTGGGCGCCGCTATTTCAGAGACCGTTCAACAGCTTCCCATGCGTGCAAGAAAATTGAGATCATGCGGGAAGACCCCTTCTTTGATGAATTGGTCAGTGAGATCGAGGCACTGATCACATTGCGCCGCGATCCGCTTTTCGGAGCCAGCATCTGGGGGGCGCAATGACATTCCTGTCAGCCAACAGCGCCGACCGGCGCGCGCGGGTTCGTCTGCTGCGCAGTTTGTCGTCCAAAGGGTCTGAGATTGTTCAAGAGTATTCCGGCGGGCAATTACAGTGGGTATTGGTTCGTGATTTCGGAACGAGATCAATATGTTGGAGTGATCAGCTGATAGAGGAGGCACTTTCGGCCGGCGTTCTGAATAGAGTGGGACAGAGCACCTGTCGGATCAGTCCGGAGGGGCGTTCTGCGCTTCGGCGCGCCTTGAGTGGATCTGAGGACATAGCCGATCAACATCGCGAGATACGATCTGTGCCTTGTGATGGTGAGAAAGCCAATGAAATTGGAAAGCGGCCAGCAACGGCCAAAGTCAATCTTGCGGAAAGTCCGCTCGCTCGTTTGGCGGCACGAAAGAAGAAGAATGGCCAGCCGCTTTTGAAGCCGGAAGAGGTCCGGGCCGGGGAACGGTTGCGCGCCGACTTTACCTTCGCGTCGATGATGCCAACGGTCGGGCAGGGCTGGCGCACCGAGCTGATCACCTCCAGCTCTAGAGGGAGTGGGCTAAAAGACTTGAATGACGATGTGCTCTCCGCACGCCAGCGTGTGGAAACTGTCCTGCAGAGTCTGGAACCGGTTCTGGCGGGTGTCCTTGTCGATGTGTGTTGTCATCTGAAGGGCCTTGAAAAAGTCGAGGCCGAGCGAGGATGGCCTGCAAGGTGCGCGAAAATCATCTTGCAGATTGCGTTGTCCGCTTTGGCTGACCGCTATGGAGAACGTACGCAAGCCCCGTCACGATCGTCTGACGTTCGAAGCTGGTCATCCGCACCGTGAGAGCCCGGATGACGGCACGAGCTTAGGCTGCGGCCAAGGCAGCCTCTGCATCGGTCCGGATCCGGCCGACCATGGACCTCAGGCCATTTGAACGTTGTGGAGTAAGGTGCTCCTGCAGATCGAGTTGATTAAAAACGGCTTCAACGTCGGTCTTCAGAATCTCCTCAGCGGTCTTGCCAGAGAAGACTGCTGTCACGATCGCAACAAGCCCTTGAACAATGAGGGCATCGCTGTCACCACGGAACGTCAGCACGGGAGCCCCTTCAGCGTTCTTTTCGATCCCTGTGATTAGCCAGACCTGCGAAACACAGCCGCGGACCTTGTGTTCTTCGCTGCGCTCTGCATCGGTCAGCTGCGGTAGCTCCTTGCCCAGATCGATAAGGTATTTGTAGCGGTCTTCCCAATCATCCAGGAACTCGAATGTTTCCAGAATATCATCGAGTGTCGTTGTCATGGCATCCGTCTTTTATGGTCGCTTTGGGCTCCATATAGCTCGCAGAACCCAATCTGCCTATCCTGGCGCTAGGGATTTATTGGGTTTGGATGTTTGTGGAGCGCGTAAAAACAAAGAAACGCCGCAGACGAATTGGGCAGCTTTTCGTCTGCGGCGTAGCGGAAAAACCGCTGAAGTGAAGCCGTCTGCCGCAATGCAACGGATTTGCATTGCCTTCGCGGGGCGCAATCAACCGTTCATTTGGTCCTGAAGGTCTCAGGATCTGGGAACGGTTTTAACTCAGGTCTTTTGACCTGAGCGGGGTTTGGGCCTAGGCGTTGGCCCAATGTCTGATTCCTGGATCTGAGTGGTTTCAGTCACACCATCGACAGGCTGTGGGTCAGCGGTGCTAGTTTGATCAGAAGTTGGCTGGACGATTGTGGACCCGGTGATCACCGTTTCGGACGGATCAGTGTCAGCGATTTGTGTGTCCAGATACTCATAGACGATCCGGGCGCCGTCACGGGCGCGGCTGCCAATCGCTGTGAGTGCACTTCCGCCTGTTTCGCACGCTTGCGGATTGCGGTCACAAAATCCGCCAATATCAGACATGGTTGCCTGCGCGGCGATAAATGCCGAGACCGGATTGATTGGTTCTACTGGAGTGCTTTCGGTCTCAGACCCGATCGGGATGAGGACCAAAACCAAAGTCAGCCAGAAGGCGGTTCTCAAAAGAAAGAACATTGCTGCTACCCATAGTTCTTTGCATGTCAGGTGCGCCGTTTTTGTTGGTGGCACACTCGTTATGGGGCCGTTGTAGCACTGACTTCAGAACACCCGGTTGAGCTGACGGATGCAATTTTCATAAAATAAAACATGCATTTAAGTCGAATTTTCTGAGAATTTGATTCAAATTTGAATGAACTTCGAGCAACTGACTGAAAACAAAGAGAAAAGTGCATTTTTGAGAGAAAAGAGATTTATCCTTTAACGTTCCTTAAGCGGTGCGGGCGAAAATAACACCAACAGGTTGGCGAGGCCCGATTCTCGCGCGCGTATCGGTAGTGTATTGTGAGTAACCATCTGAAATTTCTGCAAAACGCATGGAACACTTGGGCGAGCCGCATTGACGGGATGATTCACCCTGACGCTGTCTCGGATCCTTTGACCGGGCCTTTGCACAGATCATTCCTGGTTGGCTGCTTTTTTTCTGGTGCAGTAGCACTTTTCGTGTTGCCGCTGCATCTTGCCTTGGCGGGCGCACCGCACTCCGCAGCGGTATTGATGCTGGCCTGGATGTTGGGCCAATGGCCATTGGCGTTGTACTTGTCCCGGTCCGGTAATCTGGAACGCGCCATTACAATTTCTTCGGCTCTGTTTGCGCTCTTCACGGGCGTGATTTGCGCATTGACCGGCGGAGCTCAGTCTTTTGCTGTCATCTGGTTGCTCATTCCCTGCCTTGAAGCTGCTTTTGCTGGTCAAAGACGCACCGCGGTGATCACCACCGGGTTTTGCGCGGCCGTTTATGCCGGTCTTTTTTTCTTGCCGGTCCAAGGCTCCATTGGGTTCAGTTTGCCGCCCGCACTTGATCCGGTCGCGTCGCTTGGCGCGATCCTTTACGCAGGACTTCTCGCCTGTCGTTTGATTTCAGACCGAAGCCGAACCAGGATGCTGATCAAAAGTGCGATCGAAGATTTCCAAACGATGGGGCAGGCCGTATCGGGCGTTGTTTGCGAAGTGCAGTCGAATGGAGACATGCGTCTCCTTGGCGGTCCTGCACGCCGGCTTTTCGGGCCTGCATTTGCTTCCAGCGGCCCCGATTGGATCTTTGCGCGG
Organism: uncultured Labrenzia sp.; assembly: GCA_937911395.1. Lineage (GTDB taxonomy): Bacteria > Pseudomonadota > Alphaproteobacteria > Rhizobiales > Stappiaceae > Roseibium. The sequence goes on along the minus strand of CALDSI010000336.1, from coordinate 9,406 downwards.
CTTCATGTCACTGACCGGCCCGTTTACCTGACCCGGCTTTCTGAAGCCCGGCATGATGGCCTTGCCTCCGAGCTGGTTCTTCGGGTGCGCACGTTTCACGAACACATGGAAGGAAACGGCGCGCCGAACTTTACAGCGATGACTGTCAGACTGATCCCGGCGCAGGCGTTTCGTGCAGGTGCACGTGACCAAACTGAAACGCAGCCGGTCCTCGTGGCGATTGATCCAGTGACATCAGAAACTGGCGGCGGTGCACCGATAGAGATCGCCGATAACGTTGAACAATTGCCGGATTTCACACCGGACGTTTCCCTTGAGAGCATCCCAGCGCAGGCAGCACGAGCGAAGTCGGCATAGGCAGGGTATGGCAAAACGAAAAAGACAAAACAAAAAGCCGGTGCCACCGGAAACCATGATGAGCCGGGCCGGCAATGTCGCACGGGACAATCCCGTTGCCGCGGGCGGTACGGTTGTCATGGGCTTGACCGCCTGTTTGATTGTGGCAAATGCCCTCGGGCTGCAGCCCGGCCGCCATCCGGCCCCTTATTACACAACGCGTGACTGGCCAGATACCGCGCCTGAGCCTCTGGCAGAGGCAGATGGCGGTGTCACCGTTCAGGAAATCTCGACGCTCGTCCTCGATCTGCAGATTTCTCTGCGAAAGGCGGGTCTATATGAAGGCCCATTGGACGGGATCAATGGACCTGCTACGGAACGTGCAATCCGCGCATTTGAACGCAAAGCTGGGCGGGTTGAGACCGGTGAAGCAAGCGAGAGCCTTCTCGCTTTGATTTGGCTTCATGGAACCGATCCGGCGGCACTCACCGTGCCACCAGTCCCCAGGGCTAAACCGGTAACGTCCGGCACGCCGCGGCAGAACACCCAGGAAGAGGCGGCAACCGGGGTCGATTCTGATCCGCGTTTGAAGAAGATACAGCATGCGTTGTCGGAACTCGGCTACGGCCCGTTGACGGTCGATGGACTGATGGGCACCAATACAGCGGCGGCTTTGAAGCGGTTTGAACTCGATCGTGGTTTGCCGATCACGGGGGAGGCCAATCCCCAAACGCTCGAACGTCTCGAAATGGTCAGCGGTCAACGCTTTGATGGATAGGCACTTTGCCTTTTCAGTAGCGAATGTGGTCAGCAAGGAAGGGTTGGATGCGCGTCACGTCTGAGCTGTTCGTCAGTGCGCTGGTGCGCCGGATTTTTTCTGAAAATGGTTTTGCAGCTGTCACCCGAAAGGGCAATGCGGAAGCCGGTGCGATCTTGATTGTAGTCGACCGGCTCGACGGCACCTTCGACCTTTATTCGCCAGCTCCACAGTCGTTTTTCGATGACAATGCCGGACAGGGCGACGGCGGCCGGTTGTTTGAAAAGACGTTAGAGGCGGCCGAGCGAGAGGCTGTCGATAAACGGCTGGAAAGCGAAGCTCGGATGGATCCGGACTTCTGGGTCGTTGATGTCGAGGCGGAGGCGGGAAACGTGGAATTGCCTACCGCGGAACCTGAGCAATCGCGAAACCCTGCCGATGACTACTTCCGGCTCTAGATCCGCTTAGCCCAAATTAGCCGATCCCCCGGCGCACACGCTGCGAGCTTGTTGTTCCGCTGCTGATACGGTGAGATCGGGCATCTCTGGACGGCCGGCTTGCGTCCTCGAATTGTCCAACGTGCCGCGGAGTTTTTTCTCCGGTGCCGTCGAATTCCGCCGTATTCGCAGAGATGCCAAAAAGAGTCCAAGAACTGGTCAGCACATTTGCAGCACCTGTGCTGAGGTTACGATGCAAGAACAAGAGCTTCCGGATTTCTTCAACGGCCATGTGCTCACCCAGCAACCGGACAAGGATCGTTGTTGTCTTTGGCCGGTCGAGGCCCAGGGATTTGAGAGCAATGACAAGTGCCTCGCCCTGGCCCTCCTGCAAAAGCAAGTCACTGACCGAGCTTGGCAAACCCAAACCTTGGCCAAGGCTGTCGGTAAAGCGGTTTCTCTTTTGCAGCAGCGCTGCCTTCAAAAGTGCGCCATGAAGGCGGAGGCGAGCCGTATCCATTGCCGGAATGCTTGGATGAGCGGGTGCCTGTGCGGATCTGATCACGCTCATCGTTTCCGCTGCGGCGATCGCCTTTGCGCGCAAGGAGGCTGGTAACACAAGAAACTGGCTGATCAGATTTTCCGTGTTCAACGCCTGACGTTGGGAAAGCTCTTCACCAAGTTCGGCAATCAGGTCGGTTCGCTTGCTCAAACGCTCATTCAGGTGTTGGTCCAGCGTCAAGTCTTCCCGGTCGATCAGCAGCCGAATTGTTTGAGCATCGGCCGTTTCACAGAGTGCGGCCAGAATCGTGCGCGGTAGATGGGATCGTCCGGCGAGCGCCTTGCGGGCAGCTTCGGACCCTTCTTTAGCAATCTCCATAAGCACGTCCACAGAAACCTTGGTGCCGTGCCGCAGGATCGGAAAGGCGGTGAGATCGTCGTTGTCTTTGGCGAGAAGGTCGATGAGCGCGTCCGGTGCTTCCGGACAAGTCGCCAGCATATTTGCGATCTGGCGCCGGTCACGAACGGATGTTGTCGGTAACAGGTTTTTCGCCAACTCTAGAAAAACACGTGTTTCTTCAGCGCTATGTCCCGTTCTGCCTGTGAAAAGCTCGACCGCGGAGTGCAAGATCCCGCTATCCGATGGCTGAGAGGAGGGCTTTCTGATCGTTGAATTGAAGGTCTGCACAGCTTGTTCGAACCGTTTTCTGGTGGGCCAACCCACCTGACTAAAAACACTAATTAACGGCGGATAAGTCCACGACCGTTCCTTCAAATTGGACCAAAACCGTTAGCATCTTGTTAACCTGAACGCCGTCTTAATCGAGTTGCTGGTAGTATTGCGTCGCCCGTTGACCGTTTCCGCTGCCCATCGCTCCAGCGGAAACCAGAACCGAAGGAGGAGACGATGGGCACATTGTTAGATTTCGCTTCCGCATCTCGCCCGACAGCGCGCGTTGGGCCCCGTTCAACACCGCAACGTTCCACGAACCCGGAAGAGTTTGGGCAAGTTATCCTCTTCCCAGGTGTCCGTTACGAGCACCACGACCTTGATCTTGCCGCACGAATCGCGACCATCGGAAAAGCTGCTGGACCTGCTGGGTCCGACAAGGACTGACGGTTCCAGCCACTCCAGCTGCAGGCAACAAGCATTAAGCATGTGGTTTGGAGAAACGCCCCATGGGCACGAGCAACGCGGTTGGAAAAAGGCATGTGCATGCACAAGGGAGCTGCCGCGTCTTTGTTTCCGTTCTGGCTCGGTCAGGCGTAACTGTTTCCATACTGGCGTTGGTTCTGGCCGGGTGTGTTCGGCCCACAGGTGATTTCGACCGCGCAAGGCCGTCGGTTGTTCATGACAGTGTCATGCCCGCGATCGGCGAAGGCGCGGCGCGCATGCGCGAAGACCCTGTCTCCAAATTCAATTACACAAACGATGAGAAGCTGCTGCGGGACCGTGGCTGGACACTGATCCGTCCGCCATGGACGAAAGACTGGATCGGCGGCACCATGGCCGAACTCGCCCGAACCCGCGTCATTCCCGAGACGGAAGGACGCATCCCACCTGATCTTTATTATCATTATCTCCGGTCAGACAAATTCCGGTCCTCAGACGCAAGATTTGACAAGATTGCATCTGATGCCAGTGGAGATGCGGATCTGGTGATGCCGTTTTGTGAGGTTGCACTGAGGGTGCGCAGGGCCGACGATGAGCGCTTGCGTGTTCTTCAGAACAAACCGCTTACGACGGAAGAGATGTATGAAGGTGCAAAAGCCCGGGTGTGGGAAAACCGGGTGATGATCAAATGGGTGGGACAGGCTCTGCGCTATCGCATCAAGGCCTACAAGAATGCTTTGGATGCCCTTGAGATCGAAACGCCGAGCCGGGACCGGCAGTGGAAGGTCAACACCGCGATCCGGGAGCTTGAAGGACAGGTGCTTCTGGCTGAGTCCGAGTGCCAGACTGAAAACCGGTATGGCACTGAAGAACCTGTTCGCCGTTCACGGATTTACAAGGGTTGGGGCAATGAGCGCCCGCCACCGCAAAAATAACGCGGCTTGGCCTGTATTCCCGGTACCGTTCGCCGTCGACTGGGACTTTAGTTTTGACCGCTCCAATCAGATCAACCGAGAACGTCGCAGCTTGCGATGCTCATGGCGTTCTCAATGGTCTCGGCTTGTGTGGGATGGGAAACGTAGGCGCGCAGCAATGCAATCCCGCTGATCGGTTCTGTTTCAATGACAATCAGGTCTTCCAGGTTGGCTGGCGGGTTCTGGCGCAGGATGGACAGCTGTTCTGACGTGATCAGAAGCATGGAGAGCCTGTCAGCGCCGGCGGTGCGGTTGTTGAGGCTGTAGACCGTCTCGCCTGCCTGATTGAACACTCCGATAGACCAGAAAGATGCTGGAATTCCAGCATCGAAAAAGACCGGGCCGGCCGATAGCTGGAACCGGCAGATCGCATGTTTCATGGCTGGATCAAGACCAGGCAGGGCTTCTTCGCCGGGTTTGACATCCGGCAACAGGTTGAACTGCCTGTCAGGGCCGTAGGTCCGGGCGTCATCATAGGCGCTGTGCTGCACATTCTGCGGGATCGTGAGCACAACAAGGATATGGATGATCGCTGCGAGGCAAAGCACAGCCAGCGCTCCAGCCGTCAGGGTAAAGCGGGGCGACAGGGTCATGGGCAGCTGATCCTGTCGATATCTGGAACACTGACGCCGTCGAGCGCTGCTCCTGTTGTGACTGGGGCATCATAGAGCCGCAGGACGAAACGAAGTCCGCTGCCCGGCGCTGGGTTGGTGGGCAGGGGCAGCCAGTTGCCCGATTTGATCTGTGCACTTGCGGTGATGTCAAACGAGCCATCGCCGCGCCGCAAAAGGTGCTGGCTGTCCAGATGAGTGCGCCCCGGCATCGTTTGTTGAAGCCGGCCATGCCCGTCAACTGCCGTCAGGGTCCATAGCCGCGCGGTCGGGGTGCGTCCTGCAATGCGGTAGCTGCAGGCCGTGTCGAGCGCTTGTCAGCTGCTGTCTGTGCGGGCTGTCAGTGACAAGCCTTCACCGGAAGCGAGCGGGATGTAGCCGCCCCGGGTGTAGATAGCGACGGAATAGGGGTCGGCCTCCGGGGTGCCCGCTGTGGGATACGCTTTCCACGCACCGACCGAAATTGAATCAAGCGGTTCTTCGCGTTCGATCAGAACGTAAGCCGAACTGACCCCGATCAGTGCGCTGAGAATGATGATTGAGGTGAGAAAGACCAGGGTTCTCAGCGGGTGCGGCCGCTCTGGCCGAATGGCGCGCGGTAGGACTTCCTTGTGCCAGCCGCTTTCAACATGGCCCGGAGCGTGTCGCAAGGTCTGCTGCTTCATTGTGCTGCCGCATATTCGGTGTCGCCATCGTCGGACACTGCCGCCTGGTCGCGAGACTGGGTGAGTTCACGCAGATCCGATCCAATATCAAGCAGAAGCCGCTGTGTCCTCCGGCTGAGGACCCTTGGCTGGACGGCAACTGCGTCGGCTGCGGCGACCAGCGGACGGGCTGGCTGGGCAAGGCGTGGCAGCGTGTCGGCTTCAACGCCGGGCATGGCGACAAGCTCAATCCCGTTGTGGGCATATGCCATGAAACGTTGCCACGCCATGGCAGGGAGACTGCCGCCGGTGACGCGGCGGGTGGATGTGAAATCGTCGTTCCCAAACCAGACAGCACCGGTAAAATTGCCCGTGTAGCCGACGAACCAGGCGTCGCGATAAGCGTTTGTGGTACCGGTTTTTCCGGCCGCGACGACGCCGTCAATTCGAGCCCGGCGGCCAGTTCCTGCCTCGACCACGTTGACGAGGATGTCGTTCATCTCGTGGACTTTTGCTTCCGGGAAGATTCTCTGGGGTTTTGGCTCATCAACCTCCCGCTGATAGAGAACTTCGCCGTCGCTGTTGGTGACTTCCATGATCGCGTAGCCCTTGGCCTTGTATCCGCCGTTGGCAAAGACCGAATAGGAGGAGGCCATGTCGATGACCGTGACTTCTGAGGAGCCAATCGGCAGGGAAACAGAGTTTTCCAATTCGTGCGTCAGGCCCATTGCGTAGGCGGTTTCGATGATCTTTTCGCGGCCAAAATTTTGGGCGAGCCGGATCGGAATGGTGTTGATGGATTTCGTCAGTGCCAGCTTCAAGGTGACAGCACCCCGGTAGCTGCGGGTGTAGTTGCGCGGGCACCAGTTGCCGAGACAAAATGGCCGGTCAGGAACAATGGAGCTCGACGAAAAGCCGTTCATGAACGCGGTCATGTAAACGAACGGCTTGAACGAGGAACCGGGCTGGCGCAGGGCGTTGACAGCCCTGTTGAATTGGCTCTCGCCATAAGACCGGCCGCCAACCATTGCAACGACGGCACCATCCGGGACCATTGCCACCAATGCAGCTGAGTTGGCGTCCCGGAGCTTGGCATTTTCCCTGAGGACTGACTCGACCGCCTGGTCAGCCTGGCGCTGGAGTGCGGGGTCCAGTGTGGTTCGGACCGTGACGATCCGATCGCGGGCCATGGCCGGTTTCCGCCGGGCCAGTTTCTTAACCTCATCGAGTGCCCAGTCGAGGAAGTATTCCGGTAACTGTTCTTGAGAGCGGTCAACAGCGAGGGCCGGATTGCGCCTCGCGCCGATCACCTGGCCTTCAGTTAGAAGGTCGGCCTGCACCATGTTGGTCAGGACTTCGTTTGCCCGGGCGCGCGCAGCCGGTAGGTTGATATGCGGCGCGTATTTGGTCGGGGCCTTGTAGAGCCCGGCAAGCATGGCACTTTCTGCCAGGGTCAGCTCGCGTACGTTCTTGTTGAAATAGAACTCAGCCGCTGCGGTCACCCCAAAAACGCCGCCGCCCATGTAGGCGCGGTCGAGATAGAGCTTCAGGATCTCCTGTTTTGACAGGTTCGCCTCTAGCCAAAGCGCGAGATAGGCTTCCTTGATCTTGCGACTGAGACTGCGCTCGTTGGACAGGAACAGGTTTTTGGCAAGCTGCTGGGTCAAGGTCGAGCCGCCCTGGACAACCCCGCCAGCGCGCGCGTTTTCAACCATTGCCCGGAACGTTCCGACAAAATCGATGCCGAAATGCATGAAGAAACGGCGATCCTCTGTGGCAAGGGTCGCCTTCACGAGGGAATCCGGAATTTCTTCCAGCGGCACGCTGTCGTTCAAAACGATACCACGCCGGCCGATTTCCTGTCCGAAGCGGTCGAGGAAGGTGACGGCAAAGTCGTCGGTCGTCTTCCAGTCCGCATAGCGAGTCGCTTCGATGGCTGGCTGCGCGAAGGCCAGAACGACAACAAAACCAATCGTTCCGTAAGTCAGGCCGTCGGATGTGACCTCGGAGAGCCCGCGCCAGATCCCTTTTGCGCGAAATCTGCGCAAGAACCCGTCATAGGCTTCCCAGCTCCGGCGGATTATCGACCAGGACCGCCATAGACCTGTATCGACCATGGAGTCGATCGAAAGCAAAAAGCGCCGGATCCGTTGTCCGATACCGGGCCGTGGCTGGGTATTGCCTTGTTTTGTGTCTGGATCGGATGCCAAGCTTGCAGAATCTCCGCGCATCAACAGCTTCTTTAACGTAACCCGTTTTTACTACAGTGAAAACTGAAGACAACGGCGGAAATGCTTCGGGAATGGGGTAAATCTTATTTGATTTGGCTTCGTCGCCCGGTGGTTCGGCCTATCTCTGTTGCTGAGGGCCGCTTGGCGTGATACGCGCACGGTTCTAATCGAAGGCGCGAAGGAGAGAGCAACCCAATGGGGTTTGGCAACTCAGTGGATAAGGACGACGGGCTTCCGTTTTGGAAAACCAAGTCGCTTGAGGAGATGACCGATGTCGAATGGGAATCTCTCTGCGATGGTTGCGCCCGGTGTTGCCTCAACAAACTGGAAGACTGGGATACAGGCGATATTGTCTGGACCGATGTTGCTTGCACGCTTCTGGATGGTACGTCTTGCCGCTGCACGGACTACGAAAACCGCGCTGCGACCGTTCCGGATTGCATTCAACTCACACCGTCTGAAGTGAACACTCTGACATGGCTTCCGCCGACTTGCGGATACCGTCTCGTGCGCGAAGGCGCGGATCTCTACTGGTGGCATCCGCTCATGTCCGGCGATCCGGAAACCGTGCACCAAGCCGGGGTCTCCGTTCAAAACCGCACCGTGTCCGAAGACGGAATGGAGCTGGAGGACTACGAAAATCACGTCGTGACATGGCCCGGCGAATTGCCGGAGGCTGAGTAAGACCCTTCAAGGCCTGACAAGAAAAGCCTCAACGTGCCGCTCGAGGCGGGATTGCAATTCTTTTAGATCCGTCAGCTGATGCGATCGGAAAATGATTGCTCCATGGATCACAAAGGCGACCAATCCGTCGAGCATTTCTTGAGGTGAACGATCTGATCGGAGCTATGGACTGATTTCGGCGGACGATTGCCAAAACCACAGAAATTGAAGCTACTTCTCATCAAGTGCATCAAGATGTTCGATAAATTCGGGAGCGCAATGCCCCTTGGTTGCGCCGATGTTTTCCAGAAACACGCGCAGCATGGTCTGGCTCTCGGTTATGACCGCAATGAGCGCCATCATTCGGCTCACGAGTGCCGCGACCGGATTTGCCAGGTCCTGAGCCGTAAGCTTGTCGTTTTTGTCGGCGGCTTGTCTTAGTTTCTGTAACTCTCCCAATAACAGGTAAGAGAGAAGTCCATCCATATCGCCGAAATGCGCGAATATGGTGCCTTTGGCGACGCCTGCCTCTCGAGCGATCGCCTCTGCGGTCATTTCTTCCAAGGATTTCTTTCTGGACAGGTGCGCTGCCGCCTCCAGGATCCGGGCGCGGGTGAGGGCGGTGCGTGCTTGGGGCTTGCGGGGTTTGGTTTCTATCGCCATGACACCTTCTAAAAATGACCGCGGTCAATTTATTTCTTGACCTTGTACCATACTTGCGGCAATTAATGACCGTGGTCAATTTTAAAGAGCCGGCGCGTTTTGCGGGCCGGTTTTGGAGTTCCAATTATGGCGAAGAAAATACTTGTGCTGGATGGCCATCCGGCAAAGGGCAGCTTTTGCGGTGCGCTTGCCCAAACCTATGCAGATGCGGCCAAGAAGACCGGGCATGACGTGCGCATAGTGAATCTTGCAGACTTGTCTTTTGATCCGGATCTGGGGTCGGCGTCCTTCAAGACAGTCAAACCACTGGAGGCCGATCTTGAAGATTTTTGGTCTAGCCTCGAATGGTGTGACCATTTCGTTCTAGCACATAAGCTTTGGTGGGGGGGAATGCCAGCCAAACTGAAAGGGCTGATCGACCGGGTTTTATTGACAGGCAAAGCGTTTCGATACGTTTCGGGCAAGGCGCTGCCGG
>CALDSI010000335.1 GCA_937911395.1 uncultured Labrenzia sp. | reverse complement strand
CAGCGGCAAGTGCCGGTGCGACCTTTGCCGCAATCTGATTGATCGGCCAGTTCCAAGGTGTAATGAGACCACAAACACCGATCGGCTCATCCCGTAAGGTGCTGCCGCCGCGCGGGCTTGGCCGCTCCCATTGATGGGATTTGAGCGCTTCAAGCGTTGCCTCAAAATGCCCAGACCCTGAGGGTGTTTGCTGCTCGCGGGCAAACTTGGATGGTGCCCCCATTTCAACACGGATCGCCTCATCCATGTCAGCGGACCGGCGATTGTAGATTTCGATGATCCGCTCAAAAAGGCCAACACGCTCTTCACCCGGGCTCTCGCCCCAGGTTTGAAAGGCTGATTTGGCCGCGGCGACCGCCTTGTTCAGGTCAGCCTCGCCTCCCAAAGAGATGACCGCAACCGGCAGCTCCGTTGCCGGATTGATGACATCGAAGTCTTTGGCTTCAGTTGGAGCAACCCATTGCCCATCGATATAAAATTGGCGTGTATCAAGCATTTCAGTCAGATCACTCCAGACTCATTCCGCCGCGATGGCAACCGCAGCTGTTGGTCTGACTTCGTACCCCGGTTCTTCCGGCTCGTCATCTTCCATTTCGGCCGGAAAGCCATCTCCAAGGATCGAAAGTGCTGTCGCATCCTCCAGCCGCCTAATGATGTTCGGCGACAGCTCGCGGGGACCGTAGCGCGAAATGCCATCGGCGAAGATCTGGTTCAACAGGGGTGACAGCTCGAGCGGGACGCTGTGTTCCTCGGCAATCGACTGGAACAATCCGATGTCCTTGGCAACAAGATCCATCGTAAAGGAAATATCCCGGGACCCATTGAGGATGACCTGGCCTTCGGTTTCATGCACGAAGGAAGTCCCGGACGAGATCTTGATCGCCTCATAGGCCGTGTTGAGATCCATCCCGGCTGCCTTGCAGGTGGTCAGGGCCTCACAGACAGAGACAAGATTCGCGGTCGCCAGATAATTTGTGACAACTTTCAACACGGAAGCTGACCCGATATCACCTGTGTGCAAAACGCGGCGTCCCAGCACAGTCAGGAAAGGCAGGGCCTTTTCAAAGGTCTCCCGGCTGCACCCGGCAAAGATCGAAATATTGCCCGTGGCCGCCCGGTGGCACCCGCCGGAAACCGGGCATTCAATGGCCGCACCGCCCTTTTCTGTTACAAGCCCGGCAAGCCGTTTGACTTCGCTGGCGCCCGTTGTCGACATTTCCGCCCAAATGGTGCCCGGACCAATGCCTTCAAGAATACCATCCGGCCCCTCGACAACTGCAGCACAGGCGGTCGGGCTTGGCAGACAGGTAATAACCACATCGCAGTCTTCAGCCAGCTGTCTCGGACTGTGCCCCTTTTGGGCGCCAAGCGCGGCAAACTTCGCCATGAGATTTTCATCGAGATCAAGGACCGTGAGATCAAAACCATTGCGCAAGATGCTGCCAGCCAGTTTGCCACCAACATTGCCAAGACCGATAAAACCTACATGCATGTCCGCCTCTCCAAGGTTACAAGGCAAATTCAGATGCCGGAGAGGATTCCTGACTCATTACAAAAATAAAAACAAATAAATAGATGGACATTACCGTGAAAATTTTATCAATAAGAAGATGTCCAGTCTTCCAAATCTGATGTGGCTCAGAAGCTTCGAAACGACCGCCCGGCTCGGCAGTTTCACCGCTGCAGCCGATGACCTCGGTCTTACTCAGGCTGCCGTCAGCACACATATCCGCAATCTTGAGAGCCAGCTTGGGCATGCCCTGTTTCTTCGCTCAACGCGCAAACTCGCTCTGACCGAAATCGGAAAGGCCTATTTGCCCTCCGTGCGCAAGGCGATGGACGAGCTGTCCTTGTCAACGGCAGGTCTCTTTGGTGCACGCCAATCCGGGACTGTTACCCTGCGAGCACCAATCTCAACGACGGTTCTGGTGGTCGCACCACAACTGCCCAGATTTTTGGAGCAACATCCAACCATCAAGGTTCGACTCCTGTCTGCCATCTGGGCAGAGACGGTTTTGGAGACCGAGGTCGATATCGACATTCGACTTGGTATAGGCAAATGGCCAGACGGCCACGCAGACCTTCTGGCAAGAGACATGATCATTCCCGTCTGCGCCCCCTTGCTTGCCGAAGCAATAGACACGCCCGCAGCGCTTCTGGCGACACCGCTCATCCACATTCTAGGTTTTGAAGATCACTGGGACCGGTACTTTGAAGAGTGCGGCCTGGAACGTCCAAAGGGGCAGCGGCGTGTTACTGTCGACACCACGCTTGCAGCTGTTGAACTGGCAGCGGCTGGTGCCGGGGCCGCTCTCATCCTGGAACGGGCTGCGATCCGGCTGGAAGAGGCCAGACGGCTCAAAATTCCCTTGGACATTCGTATTCCGCTCGGACAAGACCACTACTTTGTGGAACGGGATCATTCAGCAAGAACACGCCCTGAAGTGGAGACGGTGAAAAACTGGCTGAGGACGATCCTCACGTAGCCTTGCTTAGGACATTCCGACGACCGGCTGCGCAGGTGCGGTCTTGGCCGCACGACCATTCAATGCAAAGTCGGTCAATCCCGCAGATAGCCAGATCGCCGAGAGCGTGATCCATGCAGTCACCGCGAAAACAGAGGCCCCGGTGATACCCGCGCCAACGGCACAGCCGCCTGCCAGCATACCGCCAAAGCCCATTAGCGCGGCTCCGGTTCCATAGCGGGCCATCGACCGGCCACTTTCAAAGCCTTGAAGCTCCAGTTCGCGGGAAAAAAGTGCCGCGAAGAACGAGCCGGCAAAAACGCCGGGAACAAGTCCGATTCCAAAATCGAGCGCAGACTGCGCGGGCGACAAGAACAGCATCAACGTATCAGCCGAGGGGCCGGTAAAGGTGATGCCTTCGATCTGCACCGGCTCAAACGCCTGACTGGCAACGGAAGCTGTGAACCACCATGCGAGCGGTACGGCAAGCCCCGCTCCGCACGCTGCAATTGCTTGCCAAAGGGGTGTTTTGGCCTTGATCGCAATTACAATCCCGGCGCCCAACCAAAGCAACGCAAAACCCAGTACGACTGTCTGCGACAGCCCTAAATGGGCAATCAAATCATTCCCGCCGATGTCCGCCGTTGTCCAGAGCCCGGCGAACCATTCGCGCACGGGTTTCAAGATACCCCTGAGGCTTGCTTGGGCAATCACCGCAAAAACCAATCCGGACAGAAGGGCCCGCAAGTTGCCAGTTGCTGACAAGACGAGAAGCCGGCTAGCGCACCCCCGGGCCAAGACCATTCCAATGCCAAACATCACGCCGCCCAACACTGCGCCAGAGAGACTTTGCGGAGAGGCGAGTTGACGGGCTTCTTGCGATGGCACTTCGCCAAAACCAACAAGCAGCTGCGTTCCAAGAAGCGCTGCGGAGAACGCAAACAGCCAGATTGATAAACGAACCCCAAAAACACCGTGCGCTAAATCGAGAGCTGCCGCCCTCAGACAGCGCCGGCTTTGCTGCGCGAACCCGCCAAACAATGCACCGGCCAGAAAGCCGCCTGCGGTTAAAACCGCAGGTTCTGAAAATCGATCCAGAAAGTAGGTCAAATCCATCGCTGTCTACCGATTAGCCGATGTTGGATCTGCAACACTTGCCTGCCTCTTTCCTTATCTGCATTGACGTTTCTCAAGGAAACATAAATAAATTCATAAATTTGAATATGTGGAGGATTACGCATGCCGGTTGCCTTGAAAGAACACGCCTCGCGCCGCTTTTTGCTAAAGGCCGGACTTGGCATAGGAGCAGCTGCGATCACTGGCCTCCGCCCTTCCTTTGCAGCCTCGAACCCCATAATACTCGGCGGCAATGAGGTCAGCGTCTTTTCTGACGGCAACTTGAGCCTGCCGATGAATTTCCTTCTGCCTGAACAAAGCCCAGAGGAGATTGAGGCCCTTTTCAAACCTCATGGTTTGCCAACCGATACAGCATCGCCGGACTGCAACATCACCCTCCTGCGCCAGGACGACCGGCTTGTTCTGTTCGATGCAGGCGCTGGGGCCAACTTCCAGCCCAGCGCAGGCGAGCTGTTGTCCGGTCTCGAAGAGGCCGGCATTGATCCTTCAGACGTGACCGATGTGATCTTCACCCATGCGCATCCGGATCATCTCTGGGGCATTCTCGATGACTTTGATGATGTGCTTTATTCAGAAGCGACGCTCTGGGTCCCGCAAGCTGAATGGGACTATTGGCGCGCCGAAGACACGCTGGCGAAGACGCCGGAAGCCCGCAAAAGCTTCGTCGTCGGGGCTCAGGCACGCTTTGAGGCCATTGAGGACCAGGTGCAGATGGTCGCGCCCGGCATGGAAGTCGTACCCGGTGTTGAAGCTGTCGACACGTCCGGTCATACGCCGGGTCACACGTCCTACACGATCCATGGAGATGGCAAATCCGTTCTGGTTGTTGGGGATGCAATCACCAATTCAGTGATTTCCTTCGAGAAGCCCGACTGGGTGTCTGGATCGGATCAGGATCCGCAAAAGGGTATCCAAACCCGAAAGGCTCTCCTGGATCGCCTGGCCACGGACCAAACGCAATTGATCGGCTTTCATCTGCCGGACATGGGCATCGGCCGGGTCGAGCGCACAGGTTCGG
>CALDSI010000334.1 GCA_937911395.1 uncultured Labrenzia sp. | reverse complement strand
GATTGCTTGAGGATCCTCAAAAACTCAACGATGAAACGTCTTGAAGACAAGTTGGACGCTGACAGGTTGAACGACAGTCGAAGGCTCTCCGGCCATGTTTTGGCCTGCGACAAGGCCTTTTCGAACAGATCCAGGCTGATCTGATTGATCACACCGGACCGTTCGGCGAGCGGGATGAAGTCGGTCGGTGCGACGTGGCCAAGTTGAGGATGATGCCAACGCGCGAGGCACTCGACGCCGAGGATTGAATTGCTTGTAATATCGATGATCGGCTGAAACGCCAAGTGGAGACCGTCTCTGGTCCCTTCATCAAGCAACGCTGATAGAATCTCGGTGTCCCGGGACCGCCGGGCGTCAAGACAAGCATCATATGAAACAGAGGTTTCCTTGCGGTTTTCACGAGCGGTGGAAAGGGCAAAATCAGCCCGCTCAAACAATTCCGTCGCACATGTGACCGCCCCGTTGGAGTGAGCTATCCCGGCGGAATAATTGGGCCGGAACCGGCCCTGCTTGGTCTCGACCGGCAGCTCGATCAACCTCTCAAAAGCGGCTTTCACCCTCAGATATTTTTCAGGATCGCAGGTTCCGAAAAATCCAAATTCGTCGCCACCGACCCGGCCAACGAACACCCCTTCACCTTCCATGCCGGACAGACGGCGGGCAACTTCCTTCAAAACCTGGTCCCCAGCATCCAGCCGGTAAATCTCAGTGATCGATTTAAGGCCGCCGATGTCGAAGATGCACAGACCGAAACGCTCTCCGGATGCATTCGCGGCCCGAAGCTCCCGGTCAAGCTCTTGCCGAAAAAACCGTTTGTTTGCGACACCGGTCAGATGATCGGTGGTTGCGAGCTGGTAATTCAACGCATTGAGTTTCTCGGTTTCCCGATGTTTTTCCTCTAGATTACGGCTTTGCGCCTTGAAGCGCGTGCCGGTATTGATGAGAGAAATGAAGTCCCGATAGGTGTTCATTTCTATCAGCGCCACGAAGAATGTAACCGCCACCCCAAAGAGCGCCATCAGTTGATAGGCCGGGTCTCCGTACCAGCTGAAGAACAGTGTATAGATGCCGGTGCTGGAGACTGCGTTGGTAACCGCGATTGAGCGCAGATGCGTCAGGCTGAACAAGGCACTCAGGTTGCCGACAAGGATCGCCAGGAAAATCTGAACCTGCGAAAACGCAGTCCCATAGGGAAACAGCACCAGAGCCCAGATTGTAAAAATGGAGGGGGCCAGGGCTGCGATGATCTGTGTTCTCTTCCGCCAGACGATCAACGCCTCCAGAGTTCTCGGAGGTGATTTTGGTTCTGACCAAAGACGGCGAATGCGGCAATAGGACCAGACCGTTGTGCAAATTGGATAAATCAGGACCAACCAAAGAGGCGCGTAGCTGATTTGCGTGAACGCAATGGTCCAGGCGCAAATAAACCGGATGATATAGAGGAAAGGGGCCTGGCGCCGTGTCGATTCATACTGCGCTTTTGCAACTTCGATGTCCTGGCTGTCATCCAGCAACCAGGCGGACAGTGCGGATTTCAAACCGAAAATAGGGTTGGAAACTCTGTTCATACCGATGATCGTCGACAATCCTGCTCGTTACAGTTCGGGCAACTCACAGACAGCCTCGATCCGAGGTGTTAAAAACACCATAATGCCTTTTTCATTGTTATTTTTACGGTAAAAGAACAACTAATGGTCGCATTTAAAACCGAAACACCAATTCAAATGGACCGGGTTGCGGTAAGCGCTCGAATTTGAACTCAAACGACACCTGCTGCTGGCTGTGCATGATGCGGAAAACCGTTGAAAATCTGCGGTTTTGATCCCCAAGTGCGCCCCGGTTGATTGAACTGCTCCGCGGAAGCCGGTAGCAAGCAAGTATGGGACAAGAAGTGACACCGCCGCCAAGCGGCATTGAAGGCATCAACCTGAAGGACGCGCTGGAAGAGCGCTACCTGGCTTATGCATTGTCAACGATCATGCACCGGGCTCTGCCTGACGTTCGTGATGGCCTGAAACCGGTGCACCGGCGGCTGCTTTACGCCATGCGGCTGTTGAAGCTCGACCCGGGCCAGGGCTTCAAGAAATGCGCACGCGTCGTCGGCGATGTCATTGGTAAATACCACCACCACGGCGACCAGGCGGTCTATGATGCGCTTGTCCGCTTGGCTC
>CALDSI010000333.1 GCA_937911395.1 uncultured Labrenzia sp. | reverse complement strand
GAAGTCCTGTGCGGACCGGACCGGGGTCTGCCAGGGTGATCTTCATGCTGGTTTTGAGGCTTTCACTCGCCCAGGTGCGGGCCATGGCCTCAACACCTGCCTTTGAGATGGACTGCAGCCCCCAGAAAGCCGGGCAGGTGCTGGCCTGCACAGAAGTCAGGAAGAGAGCGCGACCGGCATCGGACTGGCGCAAGAGTGGATCCAGAGAGCGGATCAACCGCCAATTGGCAGTTACGTTGACCGACATGACTTTTTCGAAGTCCTTCGGGCTGATATGGCCGAGCGGGGACAGTATACCCAGCATCCCGGCATTGCCGATGAAGACATCGAGTTTCTTCCAGCGCTCATAGATCGCGGCGCCCAGACGGTCCAGGGCGTCATGATCCGTGAGGTCGACAGGAACAAGCGTTGACTGGCCGCCTGCGGTCTGGATTTCGTCATCGAGGTCCTCGAGACCACCCACCGTGCGGGCAATCGCAATCACATGCGCACCGCGCGCTGCCAGTTGTTTGGCGAGTTGATATCCAATACCGCGCGATGCACCGGTCACCAGGGCGACCCGGCCTTCAAAATCCTGTGTCATGTTGCTCGCTAATTCCTTAGCCGACTTCCACCAGACGCGGCGCACTGACAAAATCCTGATCTTCGGACAGATCGGTCAGCGGTGTCGGGTAGTCGCCAGTAAAACAATGGTCTGTGAATTGCGGGTTTTCGTTGTCCCGGCCATTATAGCCTGCGGCCCGGTAAATTCCGTCCACGGAGAGGAAGGCAAGGCTATCGGCGCCGATGTAGTTGCACATCTCCTCAAGCCCGTATTTCGCGGCCAGCAGCTTCTCACGGACCGGAGTATCGATGCCGTAGTAGTCGGAATGTTTGATCGGCGGGCTGGCGAGGCGGAAATGCACTTCCTTGGCACCGGCATCCCGGATCATCTGCACGATCTTCACGGACGTCGTGCCACGGACCAGACTGTCATCCACAAGCACAACGCGCTTGCCTTCGATCTGTGATCTGTTGGCGGAGTGCTTCATCTTCACGCCAAGCGCACGGATCTGCTGGGTCGGTTCAATGAAAGTCCGGCCCACATAGTGGTTGCGGATGATGCCGAGTTCAAACGGAATGCCGCTTTCCTGGCTATAGCCGATTGCAGCCGGAACACCGCTGTCCGGCACCGGAACAATCACATCTGCATCCACGTGGGATTCACGCGCGAGCTCCCGGCCCATGTCGCGGCGCACATCATAGACGCTGCGGCCGCCAACAATGGAGTCAGGACGCGAGAAGTAGACATACTCGAAGATGTCCGGGCGGGCAGGGCGCTTGCCAAACGGGAAGAAGGACTGGATGCCAGTGGAAGTGCAGACAATGACCTCACCGTTTTCCACGTCCCGGATGAATTTTGCACCAATGATGTCGAGCGCGCAGGTTTCAGACGCGAGGATTGGAGCGCCATTGAGGTCACCCAGGACCAGCGGACGGATGCCGAGCGGATCCCGTGCGCCGATGAGTTTCTTCGATGTCAGTGCGACCAGGGCGTAAGCGCCTTCCATCTGAGTGATGGCTTCAACAAACCGATCGACGATTTTCTGTTCGCGGGACCGGGCAACCAGCTGCAGGACAACCTCTGAGTCCGATGTGGACTGGCAAATTGCGCCGTCGCGGATCAGTTGCTGGCGAAGTGTCAGCGCATTTGTGAAGTTGCCGTTGTGGCAGATTGCGATACCGCCGCCTTCCAGCTCGGCGAACAGTGGCTGCACGTTGCGCAAGATGGTTTCGCCAGTTGTGGAGTAGCGCACATGGCCGATGGCGGCGCGGCCGGTGAGGCGGCCAATTGTCTCTGCGTCGGAGAAGTGGTCCCCGACAAGTCCCAGATGACGTTCTGCCCGGAACTGTTCATTGTCGAAGGTCACGATGCCGGCCGCTTCCTGGCCGCGGTGCTGCAGAGCGTGCAGGCCAAGCGCGGTCAGCGCGCTTGCATCTTCATGACCGAGAATGCCGAAGACACCGCACTCTTCGCGCAACGTGTCGTCATTGATGTCGAACGGCTCATGGAAATCGGTTCCGCCAGTCATGGCGACCACTCCTTA
Source organism: uncultured Labrenzia sp. (assembly GCA_937911395.1). Taxonomy (GTDB): domain Bacteria; phylum Pseudomonadota; class Alphaproteobacteria; order Rhizobiales; family Stappiaceae; genus Roseibium. Next base: position 8,036 of record CALDSI010000333.1, on the reverse strand, counting down.
CATTCTGGCCGGTCTGCGGGCCGGTCCGGATATTGTGTCGTTATGCTAAACGGGCGCCGCACTTCGGCGTCAGTTGCTGTCCGTGGTCAGCTGTTCCAGGCCCTGACGCTCAGAGTCGCTGTAAGTGGGCTCTTCGGCAGGCGCGCTGGAGCGTTGTCCGCCTGTTAGCTCATTTTCCCGGATCTTGTCCAGAATCGCTTTTTCAGGGTCTTCTGGCAAGACCGCAACCAATCGTTCGCCTACCGACAATAGGATCGGCAGTGACTTGGCGTTTTGCACCCAGCGCGGCTGTTGCTCCGGCTGGACGAACCAGTTGAAGAACATCATCGCGACAACGACCAGAAGCAAGCCGCGGACGGCGCCGAAAACAAAGCCGAGTGTGCGATCAAGCGCACCGATGCGGCTGTCCAGAATGAAATCTGAAATCCGCATGGTGATGTAGCTGACGACGATCAGCGTCACCAGGAAGACAGCGGCCGCTGACACACCCATCGCCACCAGATCTTGCGAGATGTATTGCTGAGTGTACGGCATGACACGCTCATAGAGCATGAACGCGGCAACGGCCGCTGCGACCCATGAAACGATCGACAGGACTTCGCGGACAAATCCGCGGATCATCGCCAGAACCGCCGAGATGAGCATGATGACCAGAAGCAGTCCGTCCAGCAGCGTAATCGGCATGTTTCCGATAAGTCCTCTGTCTGGCGCCGTAGCGCGAAAGTTACACTCTCTAGCGGGTCTGATGATGCGTCAGGTTGCCCCTTGTGCACCAGTCTCCGCCGGCAGTTTGGCGATGAAGTCCCCAAGTTCTGGCAATCCCGTTGCCTTGAAGGAAGACGCGGCGCCGTCCTTGAGGTTGCCCTCCGGACAATAAGCCTGATCAAAGCCAAGTTTTTCGGCCTCTTTCAGTCTTGATTGAGCTTGCGCCACGGGCCGGATGGCCCCCGACAAACTGACCTCGCCGAAATAGACGCAATTGGCCGGAAGGGCAAGCCCGCTGAGCGAAGAGACAAGGGCTGCAGCAACGGCAAGATCAGCACCGGGCTCGTTGATTTTGAGCCCGCCGGCAACATTCAGATAGACATCATGCTGCGAGAAACGCACGCCGCAGCGCGCCTCCAGAACTGCAAGGATCATGGATAGACGCGCAGTGTCCCAGCCGATCACAGCGCGCCGGGGCGTTCCAAGGGAGGATTGTGCCACCAGCGCCTGGATTTCGATGAGGAGCGGCCGCGAGCCCTCAAGACCGGCAAAGACTGCAGCTCCGGGCGCCGTGGTGTTGCGGTCTCCCAAAAAGAGCGCTGACGGGTTGGGCACTTCCTGAAGACCCTTGCCGGTCATTTCAAAAACACCGATCTCGTCGGTGGCACCAAAACGATTTTTGACCGAGCGCAGGATCCGGTATTGATGCGCACCATCGCCCTCAAAATAGAGAACCGCGTCCACCATGTGCTCGACAACACGCGGACCGGCGATCTGGCCATCCTTGGTGACGTGGCCGACGAGCACCAAAGTGGTGCCATTCTTTTTGGCATAGCGAACCATGGCCTGGGCAGACGCCCGCACCTGCGTCACCGTCCCTGGCGGTGAGTCCGCCTGATCTGTCCAGAGCGTCTGAACGGAATCTAGGATCAGCATGGCCGGGGCCGTGTCAGCTTCCAGGGTCGCGAGGATGTCTTCCACGCTGGTTTCCGCGGCAAGGGCGACCGGTGCTTCCGCCAGTCCCAGTCGCTCAGCGCGTAATCGCACCTGGCCGATCGCCTCCTCGCCAGAGATGTAGACGGTCTTGTGACCGAGGCTGGCAAGTTGGGCCGCCGCCTGGATCAAAAGTGTCGACTTTCCGATCCCGGGGTCGCCGCCAACAAGCAGCGCTGATCCACGGACAAAGCCGCCGCCGGTCACCCGGTCAAGCTCGGCAACCTTGGTCTGAATGCGCGGCGCTTCCTTGGTGTCCCCGGTCAGGCCGACTAGTGGAACAACACGGCCCTTGGACTTCGACGCCCGACTTGGACCTCCGCCAATACCGCCACCGGTCTGCTCTTCGACAATGGTGTTCCATTCACCGCAGGATTCGCAGCGGCCGACCCATTTTGCGGTGACCGCGCCGCAGGATTGGCAAACGAAAGATGTGGACCGGCGGGCCATCTAATAAAACTCCAATCAACCCAACGGGCCGTAGATGCGCTCAAAGCGCCGTCCGAGGCTCGTTAGATACTCGTAGTCGATGGTCTCCGCATAGGCCGCCATGTCAGCCGCCGCAACATTCGGCCCCAGCATTTCCACAAGCCCGCCGCGCTGAACAAGATGTTCAGGAATGTCGGTGACATCGAGCGTGATCATGTCCATGGAGATCCGTCCAAGGATTGGGGCCTTGTGGCCGCCAATCATTCCAAATCCACCAGGACGGTCATCTGAGGAACTGGCACGCCGCAACAACCCGTCCGCATAACCTGCCGCGACGACCGCGTTGCGGAGCGGCCGTTTCGCGGTTTGGGTTGCGCCATAGCCGATCGCATCGCCTTTCGGAACACTGCGCACAATCATGATGCGGGCTTCTACTTTTGCGACAGGCCGCATGGGATTGTCGCCATGGTCGAAGGCCCGGCCGCCGTAGAGAGAAATGCCGGGACGGACCAGATCGAAGTGATAGTCCGGTCCCATCAGGACGCCAGCGGAATTGGCAAGGGACCGCGGAACACCCTTGAACGGCGAGGTGAGCGCGATAAACCGGGCAAGCTGCTCCTTGTTCATCGGATGGTCCGGATCCGAGCCGCAAGCCAGATGCGACATGAGGAGGCTCGGTTTAAAGGGTCCCATAAGTTCTGGATCAGCGAGCGCTGTTCCAAATTCGTCGGCAGACAAGCCAAGTCGATGAATTCCGGTGTCGACATGGACGGCGGCTGGAAAACTCTTTCCGGCAGTCCTGCAAAGAGCGGCCCACTCTTTCAATTCGTCCAGGGACCCGAGGACCGGCCGAACATTGTGCTGAAGAAGCAGATCAGCCGTGTTCGGAAACAAGCCGTCAAGCGCATAGATGGTCGCGGCGGGAAGTGTCTGGCGCAACGCAATGGCTTCTGTTGGTACCGCCACAAAGAACGTCCGGCAACCTTCCTTAAACAGTCGTTTTGCCGTTTCCGCTTGCCCCGTTCCGTAGGCATTTGCCTTGATCGTCGCAGCGCATTCGCTGCCCGGCGCCAATGAGGACCTCAGAAGAGACCAGTTCGCGGCAATGGCGTCCAGATCAACAGTCAGACGGCCGCCATAAAGGGCGGAAGAGTAAGCATTTAGGGGCGTTTCGGACACGAGGCTGACAGGTCTCCGGACAGAATCGGATTTCGCAGTGCATCAACCTGACGACATTAGAAGGTTCGCCGCTGCCTGCAAAGCGTTTGATTTGGACAGAGTGTGCCCTTCCGATAGCCAAAACGGTCAAGCCGGCCTTGGTCAAAGTTCCAACCCGGCTCAAGCGTTCGATCCTATTCGTAGCGCTCGGGCAGGTGATCGTCTTCTGCCAGATCGGAGAAGCGGGTGTACTGACCTTCGAAGTGAAGGTTCGCGGTGCCGGTCGGGCCGTGACGTTGCTTGGCAAGAATGACTTCCGCCTTGCCTTTCAGCCTCTCCATATTGTCCCGCCAGATCTCATATTCCGGCGAGCCTTCATCCGGTTCTGTTTTGGAAAGGTAATATTCTTCACGGAATACGAACATGATCACGTCGGCGTCCTGCTCAATGGACCCGGACTCACGCAAGTCCGACATCATCGGGCGTTTGTCATCGCGCGATTCCACCTGACGCGACAGCTGGGAAAGCGCGATGATCGGAACATTGAGTTCCTTCGCGAGCGCTTTTAGCCCGGTCGTGATCTCCGTGATTTCCTGGACGCGGTTGCCCTGGTTCTTGGCCGAGCCGGACAAGAGCTGGATATAGTCAACGATGAGCAGATCAAGACCGCGCTGACGCTTCAAACGGCGGGCCTTAGCCACCAGAGATGCGATGGAGATACCACCGGTCTGATCGACATGAAGCGGAACGGACTGCATGGTTTGCGCGCAAGCGGCCAGCTTTTCAAACTCGGCCTCTGAAATGTCACCACGGCGGATTTTCGAAGACGAGATCTCAGCCTGTTCGGAAATGATACGAGTTGCGAGCTGTTCGGCTGACATTTCGAGCGAGAAGAAACCAACCACACCACCGTTGACGGTCTTGATCGTTCCGTCCGGCTGTTCTTCGGCCTGATAGCTTTGTGCGATGTTGTACGCAATGTTGGTCGCAAGCGAGGTTTTGCCCATCGCGGGACGCCCGGCGAGAACGATCAAGTCAGAATGCTGCAAACCGCCCATCAACCTGTCGAGTTCGCGCAATCCGGTGGAGATCCCGGACAGAGCGCCTTCACGATTGTAAGCTGCATGGGCCATTTCAATGGTTTCAGTCAACGCATCGCCAAAGGAGACAAAGCCGCCTTCGCTGCGCCCGGTTTCGGCCAGTTCAAACAGGCGGCGTTCAGCGTCGTCAATCTGTTGCTCCGGGGGGACGTCGATCGGGGCGTCAAAAGCGATGTTGACCATGTCCTCGCCGATCCGGATGAGGTTCCGGCGGATGGCGAGATCATAAATCGTACGGCCGTAGTCTTCCGCGTTGATGATGGACGCGGCATCGCCGGCAAGACGCAGCAGGAACTGGGTCGCGGAAAGGTCGGCGATCTTGGCGTCGGCCGGATAAAATGTCTTGAGGGTGATCGGGGAGGCGGTCTTGCCCGCGCGGATCAGGTGGCCGATCTTCTCATAGACATCCTGATGCGGCGGCACGAAGAAGTGGTGCGGTTCCAGAAAGTCGGACACGCGGTAGAACGTCTCGTTGTTGACGAGGATCGCGCCAAGAAGCTGCCGCTCGGCTTCCGCGTTATGCGGTGCCAGACGCTGGACGTCTTCTTCTGTCTCGACCTTCTGCAAAGTACCCTTCATGCCTGCCCCCGATGACCGTGTTGTCATCGGAAATAGCCTCAGACCGGTATGGGCTCAAGCTGCAAAAAAGCTTGACGCAGATTCCCACCGGCGTCCATAGATCAACGGGGAAAGGTTGAAAACATACTTGACTCAAATAGTCTTTGAGGACTCAGGAGTTTGCTATTAGTCGTTGATATTCAATATGTTTTTAAATAGTTAGCGATTAGTTAATGGAAAATCCAGCACTTTCAATGCGTTGGCTGGATATGTGAAGCTGGCACGCGAGGCGGTTTTCAAAAAGCAAGCTGGCAAAAGAAAACGGCGCCCGAATGAGCGCCGTTTCCGAGAAGTTTTTCAAAGGCTGGATCGCAGCAATCAAGCTTCTTCTTCAGCAACTGCTTCTTCAGTTGCTTCAGCTTCTTCGCCTTCGCCCTCTTCTTCGTCTTCTTCAAATTCGAAGACGTCCTGTTCCGGCGCTGTCAGATCTTCACCGGCTGCCTGACGAACGGCTTCGTCTTCAGAGCGTGCGACGTTGACGGAAATGCCAACTTCGACTTCCGGGTGCAGCTGAACGAGAACGGCGTGCATGCCGATGGTTTTGATCGGGCTGCGGAGTTCGACCTGGCCGCGGGTAACCGAGAAGCCTGCAGTCGTCAGACCTTCAGCAATGTCACGTGTGGATACAGAACCGTAGAGCTGGCCAGTTTCACCAGCGGAACGGATCATGACGAGTGCTTCGCCGTCCATTTTGCCGGCCACAGCTTCAGCTTCAGACTTGCGCTCAAGGTTCCGGGCTTCAAGCTGGGCGCGCTCATTCTCGAAACGCTCCAGGTTGGCTTTGTTGGCGCGCAGAGCCTTGCCTTGCGGCAGAAGGAAGTTGCGTGCGTAGCCGTCGCGCACCTTAACGGTGTCGCCCATCTGGCCGAGCTTGGCGATACGCTCAAGAAGGATAACTTGCATGGGTTTTCTCCTACTGTCCCGCCATCGTCTTTCATGTGTGATGACGGTTAGAGACCGTTTGCCCGCGGTCCCAATTCGGGTTCTGCCGGGCGGACCCGGCAGAAGGCATCTCCTGACGTTAAGGAGGTGCTTAGCTGATGACGAACGGCAGCAGGCCGAGCAGGCGGGCGCGCTTGATTGCACGGGCCAGTTCACGCTGCTTCTTCGCGGAGACCGCGGTGATGCGGCTCGGAACGATCTTGCCGCGCTCGGAAATGTAGCGCTGCAGTAGACGGATGTCCTTGTAGTCGATCTTCGGCGCGTTGGCACCAGAGAACGGGCAGGTCTTCCGGCGGCGGAAGAACGGACGGCGGCTTGGGGTCTGTGAAATATCTACCATAATCTCTTACTCCCCTTCAGCCCGGCGCGGAGCGCGGTCGCCACCACGATCACCGCCGCGGTCACCACCACGGCCACCACGATCACCACCACGGTCGCCAAAACGGCCTCCACGGCCGCCACGATCGTCGCGGTCACGCTTCTGCATCATTGCAGACGGCTCTTCGTCCAGCTCGTCGACCTTGAAGGTCATGAAGCGCAGAACGTCTTCGCTGAGGCCCATCTGACGCTCCATCTCGGCAACCGCTGCATGCGGTGCTGTGATGTTCATCAGGGTGTAGTGTGCCTTGCGGTTTTTCTTGATGCGGTATGCGATGGTGCGCAGACCCCAGTTTTCCACCTTGCCGACAGTGCCACCAGCGCCTTCGATGAGGCCTTTGTACTGTTCGACGAGGGCTTCGACCTGCTGGGCCGAAACGTCCTGGCGGGCCAGGAACACGTGCTCGTAATGAGGCATGGAAACTTGCCTTTCCTTCGGTTGACAACTCAGGTTTGGCGCAAAGCCTCCTCGTAAGCCCGGAAAGGCTACGAGAAATCTTACGGGAGTGGGAACACGGGAAGTCGGATATTCTTTACGATATCCTGGCAAACGCCCTTCCGTTCAGCCCCCGGCCAAACCCGGATGAAGCGCGGTGTATACTCCGATTTGGGAGAAATGCAAGGGCCTGACCCGGAAATCCGCGGTTTCAAAGCGTAGCGGCGTCAGAAACCAAATTCTTGCTGCCCAGACCTATCGCGCCTACCGACCTCGGCAGATATCTCAACGTCTTGCCCAACCTCAATTCGCCCCGGTTTCAAAACCGAGGCGTAGAGGCCGAAATTGACGCCGTAGCCTTGGGAAATTGCTTTCAGGATCAGTGGTTCTGAGGACAGTCCGTCCTGTTTGGCGGTGCCCATGCCACAGCGTTCTGTCGGGTGGGTGATCTTGAGCCGGACATCACCAATCGTGAGAATGCGACCCAACATATTTTCAGCGCTCATGTGGTCCGGCGTGTTCAGCAAAAGATTTGCGCGGAACCGGCGCGGGTCGAAATCCAGATGCGGAAACCGCGCCTGGAGCCGATTTAGATCACAGGACAGGATTAGGTGGACAGCGCCGTCGTCAAAATGCGCCGCGTCCTGGTCTTCAACGAGTGTTACCGGCTGTGCGAGAAAGTCCGAGAGGCGGTGTGGCAAATCCCTGGAGCTGATCGGTTCCAAGGGTTCTCCAGGCAGGCCTATATGAACGTCATTGTTCTGTGTTTCTGCCCGGAGATACAGCAAGTTGTCGATGCGTTGAAAGTGGCTGGTGGATTTGCCGCTGCCAAGTTTGCCGCTCGCGTCCGCCACTGCATACGCCCTATCGCCTGAAAAGCCGCGGTCTTCTATGAGCGCTTCATTCAAAGGTTCGCCCAAAAGGGATTTGACGGGATATCGCCAGATGGACTGGATGTTCATGCCTGCCGCCGCAACGTGCGCTTTTGTCTTTGAAGAACGTCCAATTCCCTCAAAACTTCCCTCATCGCTCTTGACACTTTACCCCCGTCCGTTTCATAGCCTGCCGCCAAGACACGTGGGCTTTCCTTTAAATTGCCCGCTCAAAAACGCTCTTCCTTGTAGCAACAGCTCGCGGCAAAAACAAAAAACACCGCTGGCTGAGGCCAATTCGGAGACTTAATCCAGATGACCACCGCATTCACATTCCCGGGCCAGGGCAGCCAGGCTGTTTGCATGGGCAAGCTTCTCGCCGACACATATCCAGCAGCCAAGGCT
>CALDSI010000332.1 GCA_937911395.1 uncultured Labrenzia sp. | reverse complement strand
GCGCTTCGGATTTCAGGTCGATCAGAAACTCCTCGACCGCCTGAGCGAAAACGTCGTTCTTGTCGCCGGCAACCATGTGACCGGCGTCCTGAATGTCGGTGAACTTGGCATGGGGCACGCAGTCCAGAAATTCTTCCACATGCGCCATGGACACCAGCTCGGAGTTCCGGCCGCGCAAAAGAAGTACGGGCACTTTGAGGTTTTCCGCCGCTTCAATCATTCCAGCCTGCACCCGTTTTGTGATCTCTTCGTCTGAATGTTCCCGCACCTTCAAGAACGCAGGGTCCCAATGCCAGCGATATCGGCCGTCGGCATGAAGGCGCAGATTTTTCGAAAGCCCTGACAGATCCTTCGGCCTTGAGCGGTTCGGTAGATATCGAGCGATGGCATCTGCAGCTTCTTCCACCGTTCCGAAGCCTTCTTCCACCTTGTCGCCCATGAAGCCGAGGATCTTGTAGACCCCATCCATATCAACACGCGGCGTGATGTCGACCAGCACAAGTGCGGCCTGATTTCCCGGCGCTTCCGCACCTTCCGCCAGCATCCCGGCAGAACCGCCCAGCGACGCACCGACCACAACGGGTTTGGCTCCATGTTTTGAAATCACCTGCCGGCAGAGCGCGACAAGATCCTGGGCGAAATGGACAAACATGTAGTTGCCGGACGGAACCCAGGCACTTTCGCCGTGGCCCCGCTGGTCAACCGAATAAACAACATGTCCAAGCGCTGCGATCCGTTCCGCCGCCGCCGCCCACGAATGACGCGTCTGCCCGCCGCCATGCAGCAAGATCACAGGCTGACCGCCCGTCCCATATTGATCGGCAATCAGGGCGTTTTCCTCCGCCCCTTTGAATTCGATCCGTTTTGCGCTCATGTCTCCTCCCAATCTGTGCGCACAAGCTGGCGTAAAACCGCCGGTCAAGCGTCGACGTTGTTCAAAAACGCCAGGACCCCTTGCTTGTGAACCTTGTCTCCGACGGCCACCATGTGATCCCGCCCAGGGATCTCCAACACGTCTGCGTGCTGCATCAAGGCAGCCAATTTGTGAGGCGAACCGGCAATGTCATCGCGGGTGCCAACGGCCACCAGAACTGGCCGCTGGATCCGCGCAATATCGTCTTCGCTGATCTTCTGGCGCGAGGAGCGCATGCACGCAGCAAGAGCCAACCGGTCGGATTTGGTCTGTTCGGCGAACGCACGGAACGCACGGCCTGTCCGGTCCGTGACGTCCTGCAGGCGGTCGGCTTCAAGCGCAGCGGCAATCGGTTCCGGGTCTCCCACCCCTTCGATCATGCCGTAACCAAGACCACTGAAAATGGCTCGTTTGACCCGCTGCGGATGATTGAGCGTCAAAAACGCACTGATCCGGGCGCCCATCGAATAGCCCATGACATCGGTCTGCTCGATCCCAAGATGGTCGAGCAGTTTCCTGGCGTCTTCCGCCATGATCGGCGCACCGTAGGCCTCCGGGTCGTGGAATTTCTGACTGTCTCCATGGCCCCGGTTGTCGAGCGCGATCACGCGGCGGCCTTCCTTGACAAAGAGATCGACCCAGCCCGTGTTCTGCCAGTTGACCGCCTTGTTGGAGGCAAAGCCATGGATCAACAGGATCGGATCCCCCTCACCTTCATCCAGATAGGAAATCTGAACAGCATCATGCTCAAAGACCGGCATAAAACTTCCTCTTACGTAAACGTAAAACCCAAATTTCAACCACTTTACTGAGAATGATCTCACTTGGCAAAGCCGGAATTCCACTGGGGTGGCAGCCGAAAGTCGGTTTGTAACCGCGGCAAGGTTGCCCCTGTTCAATCAGGCATCAAATCGGTATGGTCCGGCCAAAAGAGTTTGGCGCAATCGCCACAAGAATTGAGGAAGTGATCATGGCAGATCAGGTCGTCCCGCATTTTCAAAACACCAGCGGCCACGATTCCATCGCAATCGGCGTAAAGGAATTCATGTGCATCGGCGCCCATCCGCCGTTCGATCACCCGCATGTCTTCCTCGATATGGGCAGCGAAAAAGAAGTCGTCTGCCCCTATTGCTCAACGCTTTACAAGTACGACGCCACGCTGGCACCGAACGAATCGTCACCTTCCGATTGCACATGGGTGCCGGAAGCTGCGTGAAGCTGCCTAATAGACAAGAGCTTTCATGAGCGAGACCGGCACGCCCCCCTCACCGATAGTCATCGCCGGAGCAGGTATCGGCGGTTTGACCGCCGCTTTGACCCTGCGCCGGGCCGGTCATGAGATCGTGCTTATAGACAAGGCCAAGGCTTTGTCAGAAGTGGGCGCGGGCATGCAGCTCTCGCCCAATGCCTGTTCGGTTCTCGACGGCTTCGGACTGCTTCAGGACCTTAAGGCACTTGGCCACCAGCCGGATAATCTACGGGTCTGGTCCGGCAAGTCCGGAGATCAGATTTCGAAGGTCAGGCTCGGGTCTTATTTGCTCGAACGGCATGGCCACCCCTTCATTGTCATCCACCGTGCGGATCTTCAGGGCACGCTTTTGAAAAAAGTCGAGGCGACCGACGGCATCAAATTGATGCTCGGCACCGCCCTCACCGATGCCAAGACGGGCGATGCTGGCAACCTGGTGTGCACATATCAGGCAGGCGAAACCGGCGGAACGCTCAACTGCAAGGCCCTCATCGGTGCGGATGGCGTCTGGTCAACGGTTCGCCGATTGATCCCGAACCACAAAAACGCACGCTTCAGCGGTCAGGTCGCTTACAGGTCGACGCTGCCGATCGACAAGGTCCCTGCCCAGTGGCGCAAGGATTCCGGGCTGTGGCTGCACAAGGACAGCCATCTGGTCCACTACCCCATCCGCAGTGGTGAGCAGCTGAACATCGTCGCGCTGGCATCAGAAGACTGGCAGGACGAAACATGGTCGGCACCAGCCGGCAAGGACGAACTCCTGCACCGATTCAAGGACTGGCCAACGGACATCCGCAATCTACTGAATGGGCCGGAGCGCTGGTTGAAGTGGGCCTTGTGCACGGTCGACGCCAGTGGTCCCTGGACGCATGGTCAAATCGCCCTTCTCGGCGACGCGGCCCATGCAATGCTTCCCTATATGGCCCAGGGCGCGGCGATGGCGATCGAAGATGCCGCCGAGCTTGCGAACCATTTTCCAGTTGAAACGGAAAACACTGCAGCGGCTCTGAGAGCCTATGAGCGGACCCGCAAACCGCGCGCGGAACGCATCCAGGAAACCGGCTTCAAAAACGCGAGGACGTTTCACATGTCCGGTCTTCCGGCCACAGCCCGCGACATGGTGATGAAGTATTCAAAACCGGAGAGCCTTGCGGCCCGCTTTGACTATGTTTACGGCTGGAAACCCAACCAAGCATTGCCCTCCTGACCGCCGTCCGCCGTCTTAATCGTGGGGCGGCTCCAAGTTTCTGACGCAAAAGGTTGAGCCAAACCGCAAGCTGGGATAAAGCCAAGCATCCGGATCGAGGGAGCGCTGACATGACAGCTGATAAGGCCGATGACGTTGTAACCGCTGCATTTCTTGTCATCGGCGATGAAATCCTGTCCGGACGCACCAAAGACAAGAATATCGGCTTTCTCGCTGACTATCTGACCGCTCTTGGCATTGACCTTAGCGAAGTTCGGATCGTGCCGGACGTTCAGGCCGAAATCGTTGGCGCTGTGAATGCCCTCCGGGCGAAATACACCTATGTCTTCACATCAGGCGGCATCGGGCCGACCCATGATGACATCACCGCCGAGGCCGTTGCTGCTGCATTCGACGTGCCGCTGAATCTTGATCCCCGGGCCGTTGCGATCATGGAAAAGCACTATCCGCAGGGTCAGTTCACCCCTGCCCGCCAACGCATGGCGCGGATCCCGGAAGGCGCGGATCTCATTGAAATCATGGCGTCCAAGGCTCCCGGATTTCGAATTGGCATCGTCCATGTCATGGCCGGTGTTCCCGCGATCATGCAAGCCATGATGGATGCGGTCGCACCGACGCTGCAAACAGGCAAGAAGATGTTGTCTGAAACGGTTGCGGCAAACATGCCGGAGAGCCGGATTGCCGAACGCCTTGCCGCCATACAGGACGCGCATCCTGAAACTCTGATTGGGTCCTATCCGAAAGCAACGGACGGAAAATTCACTACACAGATCGTAATTCGATCCAGAGACGAAACCATTCTCGCAGCCGCCGCACAGGATGTGGCGCGCGCTGTTGACGATCTCTCTGGATGACCTAAAGGAAAAGAAATGGAAAACCCTGCACAAGACAAAGCCTTCCCGGTCTCCTGGGACATGTTCCACCGGGACTCCCGTGCCCTCGCCTGGCGGCTCTCGAGCGAAGGGGAATGGAAAGCCATCGTCTGCATCACCCGTGGCGGTCTGGTCCCGGCCGGGATCGTGGCCCGCGAACTTGGCATCCGCACCATCGAGACCGTCTGCATCGCCTCCTATCATGACTATGACAGCCAGGGCCGTCTGGAGGTCATCAAACCGGTCGATCCGAAAGTGATCGATCTGGAAGACGGCGAAGGCAGCGGTGTTCTTGTCATCGACGATCTCGTCGACACCGGCAAGACCATGAAAGTGGTCCGGGAGATGCTACCGAAAGCACATTTTGCAACTGTCTACGCCAAGCCGGTTGGTGTTCCGATGGTCGACACCTTCATCACAGAAGTCTCCCAGGACACCTGGATTTATTTCCCGTGGGACATGGGCTGGCAGTTCCAACCGCCGCTTTCCAAAGACACGGCAGGCTGATTTCAAGGCGTCCGCATCACACTTCGCGGATTATCCTGAGATCCCTTCGACGGCTGGTTGACCCGAAGGTTCAACCGGCCGTTTATGTTTTGGGAAGCCTCGCGATGATTCTCGCAAAGGCGATACGGGATCCGGCATGCTGGACAGACGCACATTTTTGGTTTCGGCAACAGCTGCCATCGTAACCGGCTGTTCGGGCAACACGACAGCGAAACTGCCGCCCAAACCGAGCCTGACCAAGCCTGTCTCGACAGATTATGTGCAGATGTATGCGGCCAGGCCTCAGGAGCGGTTTCCGGTTCCCGCCGTCGACATTTCCAAGATCGATCCGAAGTTTTATCGTCAGGTCGTCGACTACAATTCTTCAGCGCAACCAGGCTCCATCGTCGTGGAAACTCATGAACGTTTCCTGTACCTGGCGATGGGGGATGGCAAGGCAATGCGTTATGGCGTCGGCATTGGGCGTGACGGCTTTGCCTGGGGCGGCCGGGCGCGGATCGCCCGGAAAAAAGCCTGGCCGACCTGGACCCCTCCAGCCGACAAGATCACGCGCCAGCCAAAGCACGCCAAATACAAGCACGGCATGGAGCCCGGGCTGGACAACCCACTGGGCGCGCGGGCGCTTTACATCTTTGAAGGCAACAAGGATACGCTCTACCGGATCCATGGCACTTCGGAAACCTGGTCAATCGGCAAAGCCGCATCATCCGGCTGCGTACGGATGCTTCAGCAGGACGTGATTGACCTTTACAACCGTGTACCGGAGGGAACTCCGATCACGGTCTATCAGGTTTAAGGGCTAGACGGAGCGTCTCGGTCAATCGTTAATCGCGACACTCTTCACGGCATCTATGCCGTCAAGACGCACATCACAACCGATGGCATAGGCTTCAACACCCGCGGCCTTGGCCGTTTTGAAGGCCTCGGCATAGTCTGGATCAATGTCAGAGGCGAGTGAAAGCCTGTCGCAGTCAGGGCGCTGAACCAGAAACACCATCGCCGCCCGGTGACCTTCCGCAACCATATCTCCGAGTTCCACCAGATGCTTCGCGCCGCGGGCTGTGACACTGTCGGGAAACTCGGCGAGGCCAGGTTCCCGCATCAGGTGCACGTTCTTCACTTCAACGTAAATTTTGGAGCCGTCCGCTT
>CALDSI010000331.1 GCA_937911395.1 uncultured Labrenzia sp. | reverse complement strand
CGGCCGATCTCACGGCAGAACCGTCTTCGGTCGATACCTTGCCGATGATCGACGCAGAAACTCCGACTGTTCAGGTGGCAAGCCTGTCGCCATCAAATGTGCTGCCTGTCCCCGGTATGCGCCCGAAACCGTTGGTTCAAACCAGGCCCGGCGCAATTTCAAAGCCCTCCTCTGCACCAAACACGCGCCAGCCCACGCAGGCGCCTGTCTTGGCATACGCCAAGCCGCAAGAACCGGGTGCGGAAGATTCACCGTTCAGCGGCCTCGGAAAACTGTTTAACGGTAAAGGCGGCGGCTTGCCGGGCCGCAGCAGCAAAATCGCGGTTTATGACATCAGCGCAGCTGTTGTTCACATGCCGGATGGCAGCAAGCTGAAGGCAAATTCCGGCATCGGACACCGGATGAACAAACCCAAATACGCCTATGTGAAGAATCTCGGCCCCACGCCGCCGAACGTTTACAAGCTGCGGATGCGGGAGCGGCGCTTCCATGGGGTCGAAGCGATCCGAATGCTGCCCTACGACGTTGCTGCCATGCGCGGCCGCGACGGTATGTTGGCGCACTCTCCACTTCTTCGGCGCAGCAAGGGCTCACATGGCTGTGTTGCGTTCACCCACTACGACAAGTTCCTGAGAGCCTTCAAACAGGGCAAGGTCAAAACGATGATCGTCGTGCCGGACATGAGCAAATTGCCGAAATACATGGCGCTCTACAACGAACGGAAATACGCATCCAGATAGCGCGCTTGTGGTCTGTCAGTTGATTGGGTAAGGGTTTTAGGCATCTCCAAACGAAGCCTGCCCGGAGCCATCCTTGACCAAAATCATCGCGCTATTCTTGATCCTGGTGGCTGCAATCCAGGTGATCAAGCCGCTCGGCTGGCCTGGCCTTAAAAAGCGGTCCGATGCCTGGAAACTGGCAGCCGGCGTGGTTGCGGTCACCATTGCATCCGTTATTTTGACCGCTCTGTTTCAGGGGATCTAACCCCCCAAAACAAAAGCACCGCTCTAGCGCTTGATGACATTCTCATCCGGGTCGTCGATTTCCGGATCATAGTCCGTCGCATCGAAGCCCAGGAGGTTCCAGGTCTGCTGCATGTGCGGCGGGAGCGGTGCAGACACATCGATTTTTCCGTGGCCTGAGGGGTGCGGAATGACGATCCGCCGCGCCAAGAGATGCAAACGGTTCTGGATGCCGCCCGGCAGCTCCCAGTTCTCAATGTTGAAGTATTTGTCGTCCCCGATGATCGGGTGACCGATGTGAGCTGCATGAGCGCGCAGCTGGTGTGTCCGGCCCGTAATCGGCTTCATCGTGACCCAGGAGAGCTTTTGTCCGGATTTTTCGAAGACAGAGTAGAGCGAGACTGCGTGTTGTGCATCATCCGCGCCGCCTTGGCGGACCACCTGCATACGCTCTTCGTCTTCATCGCGAGCGAGGAAAGTTGAAATCCGTCCCTGGTGCGGTTTCGGAACACCGGCGAGGATTGTCCAATACACCTTGCGCGTATTGCGATGCCGGAACGCCTTGGTTAGTTCCTGCGCCGCCTGACGGGTCCGCGCAACAAGAATGATCCCGGAGGTTTCCCGGTCCAGCCGGTGCACCAAGCGCGGCTTGTTGCCCTTCTGATCGGTAAAGGCATCCAGCATGCCATCCAGATGGCGCTTCAAACCCGAACCACCTTGCACTGCAAGACCAGCCGGTTTGTTGAGGACCATGACCTGGTTGTCCTCATAGAGCAGCATGTCCTCGATTGCTTTTTTATCGTCGGCAATCAGCTTGGTCGATTTCGGCCGGGCGTTTTTCTTGTCGTCCGCCGGCAGTTCAACGCCGAGGGGTGGAATGCGGATGATCTGCCCTTTGGCAATCCGCGTGTTGCTTTCCGCGCGCTTGCCATCCACCCGCACTTGTCCGGTCCGCAGCAGTTTTTGCAAGCGGCCAAAACCCAATCCGGGATAATGGGCCTTGAACCAACGGTCGAGGCGCATGCCCGCCTCATCAGCGGTCACTTTTTTCTGTTCAATCGCGGACATTTTTAGACTCGTTCAGCTGCAGCTTGAATGTGCTGCGCTCGATCTGGGCCTTCGCAGCGTTGCAAAGGCAAAACAAACATTCCGCCGCGTATAGGCGGATTTGGGCCGAAAGGAAAGGGAAACGTGCAGGCAGGCAACCCGATGGCCTCAAGTTCCGCCAATGCGCATGATCGCAAGGCCGGCTAACACCGCCAGAATGGAGAGCACGACCGAGCCAACCACTTAGATCAAGGCCAGCATTGTATCGCCCCGCTCCCACAGGACCGACGTATCGAGAGAAAAAGCGGAAAAGGTCGTAAAGCCGCCGAGAAGACCCGTTGCAAGGAAATATCTCAGCGGTTGCAAGTGTGCGGCCTCATGCTTGACCAACCAGCCAATGAAGAGCCCCATGGCCAGCGAACCGATCACATTCACCGCCAAGGTGCCGACCGGAAATCCGGGGCCAAACAACCGGAGAGTTGCCATCGAAACGAGGTGCCTTCCACCAGCGCCAATACCGCCACCGATCATGACCAGTAGGAGATGATACAAACCAATCCGCCCTATTCCGTTATCTGCTTTCAGTCTTTGCCGGACCGGCCCCTTAAATCAACCATGACGTCTGGTTTCTTGCACACCAAAAGGCCGTTGCAACTCACAGACGGCGGGAGTTGCGTCACACATTCTCCGCGACATGGGCAAAATCAGGGTAGATCGACCGGACCAATGCATCCACGCGGTCGAGTTCTTCGGGAATGTTCGCCAATTTTTCCCGTTCCTCGTCCAATATGGCCAGAAAGACCCGCGCGCGCGCCTGGTTCACCTGATGCTGAGGCAACGTGGTTTCGCCGACAGCTGAGAGAATGACGCTGACCAGCCGGTCGGCAGCGTTGAGCCGGCCCCATAGATAGTCATGCTCGCGCCAGGACCTGTTAAAGAACGCGCCAAACATGTTGAGCTGTTTTCCTTTGAGCTCAAACCCGTCGGTGTAGAGGCTTTCGGCATCCTTCGGACTGATTCGGTCAACAAGGATCTCCGTGACTTCCGAAAAGTCGTTCCGCTGCAGGACCGGGAATGTGATCAGGTCATAAAAGCCGAAGCCAATATAGGCTTGGAGGAGTGCCCGATGCCGGTCCTTGTCCAGCGCCCCTCCTGCCGCCTCGGCAAAGAGTTCGTCCTGCAACCGATCCAGATCAGCCAGCCCCATCATACCGCTCAGCTGGTCTATCATTTGTTCTATCGACTGAGCACAAGACGTGGATGTCGGAACTTGAGCACAGAGCTCATGGGCCGATTGCACAAACTGCCCTCCATAGAACCGCTCCTGCCAACGCCACGACAAATGATCAACCTGCTCGTAGAGAAGGCCCTTCAGCCGGTCCAGGGCGGCGGTATCTGGCGGCGGCAGTTTGGACGAGCGATCGTAGTTATAGAATTCATTCAGCTTGCGAATGACAAAACGCAAGCGACGGATCCGATAGTCGACGTCCAGCCCTCTCAGAAGCGCAATCACCGCCGGGTCGCTTCTGCCTAGCTCATCTGGTCGGTCAGATGGCAAGCTCAGAAAGTGGTTGTAGAATTGGTTGAGTAGCCGCTCTTCCTGGCGGGTTCCATTCTGGTTTTTATCGAAGGCTGTGACCAGTTTGGCGAGCCGTTCTGCAAGTGCGTGTAGTTTCAAAGACTGATAGTTCAGAAAGGCAAATCCAGCCTGTTCAAAAGCCTTGACCGTTGCCTGTTTCCGGCAACGCGAAACGACATCGGGCGTGATAGCCCGCCAGCTTGGCAAGATCCCGGACACGGCCTGCTCCACGATCGGGTTGGCCGTATCGATCAATTTCGCCAACCACCGGCTGCGTCGGTTGTTTTGTTCCAGTTCCTTCAGATCATCCCCGATCGGCTCATTTCGGGGGATGTGAGCAAGAGATGCCAAAATAACCCGGAAAAAGCCGGGCAGTTCGGTGACACCCCTCTCCTCGGCCGCGTATTCAAGCGGGGTTGGATCGACATACAAAAGCCGCCGAGACACCTCTCTTGCCGCCGGGCGATCCTTGATGACATCGATTACGGGCGCGAAAGGCTTGTTCATCACCACACTGCCGTCCACAAAACAGTGACGCGAGGTCGTGTCATCATCGAGATGAAGTGCCCGGGACAAGAACCGGTCACGATTGGCCCAGCGTTCCTTGCGGCGGGCGAGAACACGATCCATCTCAGCAATCGTTGCCGGGGGAAAGGCCCCGGGAAATGATGATGTGGCGCGAGCCGCGAACACCAATTCCGGAATGCTTTTTTCGTCGAATTGGCTGTCAATGAAATGGTTCGACCGATGCGAGGCATGGAAATGCAGAATGCGCCGGTGATCCCACTCCTCCACATAGTCCGGATCATCCAGCAAAATGCGCCGTTTGATACCGTTGTAGTCGGTGATCGTTACAAACAGATCGAGGGTTTGCCCCCTCGGGATCAAGGTGCGTTCCGCCGGCCGTTTGATCTCCATCTTCTGGCTTGCATCGAGCATCCATCCGATGAACCGTTCCCCGGAAAACGGCGGGGAAAACCATCGTGACTGCATGAACTGACGCAGCTTGTCACGTGTTTCTGGATCTTCAACCCGCCGGGAAAGCCGCGCAGAGACCAACCGGTCCAGCATCGGAGAGACCGACATCTTAAAGTAACGGGACAGGCCGTTCTGTGGCCGGGCAAGTCGGGTCACATCCGCATTTTTCAGCCACATCTCACTGTGACTGTCGAGCGGCAGATCGTGAGCGATTGCACGCCCGAGCATGATCCCGTTGACACCACCTGCCGAGGCCCCGGCAATCGCATCGACAACAACGCGAATATCTGCCTTGGGCGACAAGAGATTTAGAAGATCTTCATAGGCAGCCTGGGACGGCGCCATTTCCCGCGCGCTCTCCGTCTTATCGCCATTTTTGGATTTGCGTTCTGCTCGATGGGAAGACGCCCGCACCAAATTCAGGATTTCACGACTCACGCCATGCATGTAGATGGCGAGAGACACCCCACCATACAAAACAAGTGCAAGTCTGAGCTCGACTTCCTTCATGGGATTGATTCGGTCCTTCTATCCAAATGCTACCGCAGATCGTCGCTCGCATCATTTATGTTGGCATTCGCCGCGCCACTGGTAAGAATCTATCAGGCGTTTCTTATTCAAACCTGTTCACAGATGGTTTTTCGAAGCTGGCGCAAAGCTTGCTCCTTAGAAACTCGTGCAAATTGATCTGCAGCGTTTTAGATTGCTGACAGGCAAGGCCATTGTTGCCAGCAGCCATTCAACCGCGGCGAACTGCCGGTCTGGATCAAGCGTTCATGGAAGAAACGAAAAGCATCAAATCGGAGGGCCGCGCCAAAGCGCCCAAGCAGACGCGGCCGAAATCCGGTTCGGAATTGCAAAAGCTCCGCAAGGACAATGCTGCCCTTCGGGCAGAGCTGGACGATCTGACCCTGCTTTATGAAGCAACCAACGAGCACAGTGAGGCGATCGAGGATCAGCTTGCTGGCCAGACCGCCAAGCTCGAAGTGCTCTCCGGCAAGCTTTCGAAATATCTTTCTCCGCAAGTCTACAAGTCGATTTTCGAAGGGCGGCAGGAAGTCAAAATCGCCTCGACCCGCAAAAAGCTTACCGTTTTCTTCTCCGATATCGCCGAGTTCACCGAGACCGCCGACCGGCTGGAATCGGAAGAACTTACAGCTCTTCTCAATCACTATCTGACTGAGATGTCGAACATCGCACTCAAACACGGCGCGACCATCGACAAGTATGTCGGCGATGCAATCCTGATCTTCTTCGGGGATCCGGAGACAAAAGGCGTGCGCGAAGATGCCCTCGCCTGTGTCCGGATGGCGATTGAAATGCAAATCCGCATGAGCGAATTGCAGGCGGATTGGCGCAAGGCAGGCATTTCCAAACCACTGAAATGCCGGATGGGCATCCATACGGACTACTGCACCGTTGGCAACTTTGGCAGTGAGGACCGTCTCGACTACACGATCATCGGCCGGGGTGTGAACATTGCGTCCCGCCTCGAAAGCCTGGCAGCACCCGGGGCGATCACGATTTCCTTTGAAACCTACTCACAGGTCAAAGACCACATCGTCTGCCGGGAAACCGGCGATGCCACCGTCAAGGGGATCGCCTATCCGATCACAACCTTTGAAGTGCTGCGCGAAGAGATGCAGGAAGATTTTCAGTCGGCGGACAAGCTCATGGACATGTCCAAACAGCTTGAGGATCTTGCTTTTGAACTGCCGTCGGAAATTGGCAGCAAAGAGCGTGAAAGCCTTGTCTCTTCGTTGAAAAATGCCTTGGCGCGCCTTAACGAGGCAGATGACAAATAGATCGACCAGATCAGCGGGCGTTAAATCAAGATCGATTTCACGCCGAAAACTGTTTGACTATAATTTGGTCGAGCATCTTTGGACGTTTTCATCAAAACGCCCGATGCTCTAGCTGCGGTCCTTGCGGAGCTTGTCCCAGTACTCCAGCCGCTTCCGCAGATCCCGTTCAAAACCACGTTGCGGCGGATCATAATAAGTCTTGCGGCCCATATCTTCCGGGAAATAATCCTGACCGGAAAAGCCGTCTGCCGCGTCGTGGTCGTATTGATAGCCGTCGCCGTAACCTTCCTGTTTCATCAGCTTGGTCGGCGCATTCAAGATATGTTTGGGCGGCAGCAGTGACCCGCTGGTCTTGGCATCCCGCATGGCGGCCTTGTAAGCGGTGTATGCTCCGTTGGATTTTGGCGCGGTCGCCAGATAGATTACGCACTGGGCAAGCGCGAGCTCGCCTTCCGGCGAGCCAAGCATCTGGTAGGCATCGCGGGCGGCATTGGCCTGAACCAGCGCATTCGGGTCCGCAAGGCCGATATCTTCAACCGCCATCCGGATCAGGCGCCGGGCGAGATACATGGGATCTTCGCCTCCATCGAGCATCCGGCAAAACCAATAAAGCGACGCGTCCGGATCGGATCCGCGCACCGACTTGTGCAGGGCTGAGATGAGATTGTAATGGCCGTCTGCGCTCTTGTCGTAAATCGGGGCCCGGCGCTGCACGATTTCCTGAAGGCGTTCGGCATCGAACACCTCATCTTCGGCAGACGCCCGCCAGACATCTTCTGCCAGCGTGAGCGCCGAGCGCCCATCACCATCCGCCATGCGGATAAGGACCCCACGCGCTTCATCATTGAGCGGCAGCTTGCGCTCTTCAACCTCCTCAGCGCGCGCGAGAAGCTGTTCGATCGCTTCCTTGTTGAGCGATTGAAACGTCATCACGTGAGAGCGCGACAGGAGCGCTGCATTGAGCTCAAAAGACGGGTTTTCCGTGGTCGCTCCAACAAGCGTGATCGTTCCGTCTTCCATTACGGGCAAAAAACTGTCCTGCTGAGCTCTGTTGAAGCGGTGGATCTCATCGACGAACAAAAGAGTTGCCCGCCCGCCCATGCGCCGGGCACGGGCGGCTTCGAACACTTTCTTAAGATCGGCAACACCTGAAAAAATGGCCGAGATCTGCTCGAACGCCAGATCAGTCTCGTTGGCAAGCAGGCGTGCAATCGTGGTCTTTCCGGTGCCCGGAGGTCCCCAGAAGATCAGGGAGCCGAGCGTCCGGGTTTTCAGCATCCGGGACAGCGTCCCCTCTGGTCCGAGCAAGTGGTCCTGCCCGACCACGTCTTCCAACCGTCCTGGGCGCATGCGATCGGCCAGCGGACGCGGTGCAGACGCAGCCAAACCAGAAGCTTCGAACAGATCACTCACGCGCGTTACCTGACTATCTCAGAACGATTTGGGATACTTTGCCGTCCCGTTCGATATCAAGACGCCAAATGCGCGGGGGTGTCTTCGTGACCGTCTCCAGCATGCGGGTGCTGTCGATGGATTGGTCATTGATCGCCCGGACGATATCGCCCGGACGCAGGCCAACACGATCTGCCTGACCACCTCGACGCACCTCAGCAATGATCACGCCTTCCGGCAGCCCGTTGAGCCCAAGCTCCTGAGCAACAGCAGGCGACAGGTTCATCACGGTCGCTCCTTCAAATGGCGAAAACTCGAGCAGTTCGCGTGTGTCGCGAGGAATGGTCTCCGGGGCCGGTTGCAAGCTGATGGATACGGTCTCCTCCCGGCCGGACCGCAGAACCGTAAATTCGGCACGTTCTCCGATCATCTTGGTGGCAAAGCGGTAGCCGAAAGCATTCGGATCAATAACTTCCTTGCCGTCGATCGCGACAACCAGATCACTCACACGCAGATCTGCTTCATGGGCCGGAGAACCGTCAAACACCGCGGTCACCAATACGCCTTTTGGCCGGTCAAGCGACAAGGCTTCTGCAATCTCGGCACTGACCAGCTGGACAGTTGCTCCGAGCCAGGGCCGCTGAACCTTGCCACCCTGGTCGGCTGCACGGGCAACATATCGCGCCATATGCGCTGGAATCGCAAAACCGATGCCGTTGGACCCACCGGAGCGTGAGAAAATCGCAGTGTTGATCCCGACCAGCTTGCCCGTCATGTCAATCAGTGCGCCGCCGGAATTGCCCGGGTTGATCGCTGCATCGGTTTGAATGAAGAACTGATAATCGGTGACACCCACTTGTGTTCGGGCAAGCGCGGAGACAATACCTTGCGTTACGGTCTGTCCAACCCCGAACGGATTGCCGATTGCAAGAACGATGTCCCCGACTTCCAGCAAGTCCGCATCCGCGAATTCGACATGCTCAAAAGGGCCGCCTTCACGGATTTTCAACACCGCCAAATCCGTCTGCTCGTCCATCAGAACGATGTCAGCATCAAATTCACGCCGGTCATTCAGCGCAACCCGGACTTCATCAGCGCCTTTGATCACGTGATGGTTGGTGATCACCGTTCCATCAGCGGAAGTAATCACGCCGGAGCCAAGGGAAGATTCAACCCGTTCACGCGGCTGGCCAAACCCGCCATTCGGTTGGCCGAAAAAGCGCCGAAAAAACGGGTCGTCAAAGAACGGTGACAGCTGCTGGCGCTGAACCACCTTGCGGCTCGCATAAACGTTCACAACGGCGGGAGCGACTTTCTTCACCAGAGGCGCAAAGGACAGCTTGATTTGCGCCGCGCTGTCCGGAACCAGACGCAAGTCTGAAGGCGTCGGCTGTTGCGCCTGTGCCGCAGCTGATCCAATCCAGAACAATGCCAACAGACCTGCGGTGATGGCTTTCGTGCCGGACCTAGCGCGCGTTCCCAACAGACCCATGAACACTTCCCTTTTCCCGATTCTTAACTCTTCAAGATGCTTACACGGCAGATAGGGAAAAATGGAGGCAAATACAAAAAGAAAAGCCGCGGACCCTGCCCGCGGCTTTTCAACTTGTCATGAGTTTTGAAATCAGGCCGAGCGCACCTGGTGCAGGAACTTGCGCACCTCTTCATCGAGATGCTCGGCCTGGCTGGCCATGGCAACAGCTTCTTCAGAGAAGGATGTTGCTGCGCCGTTGGTCTGTTCGGACAAGGACGACACGTTCTGGACATCCTGAGACACCTGAGAAGTGCCGCCGGCAGCACGCTGAGTGTTCTCTGCAATGCCTTGGGTCGCGTAGCTCTGCTCCGTAACAGCTGCAGCAACTTCGCTGACGGATTGGGTGATCTCGTCGATGGTCTTCTGGATGTCACCGATCGCACCGACCGCGTCATCCGTCGCACCGCGGATCGCATCAATCTGCTGCTGGATCTCGCCGGTTGCCTTGCCGGTCTGGGCTGCAAGGTCCTTAACCTCGGAAGCAACAACCGCAAAGCCCTTGCCGGCTTCCCCTGCCCGCGCCGCTTCGATCGTCGCGTTCAAGGCAAGAAGGTTGGTCTGGTCTGCAATGTCGCTGATGAGCGTGACAACTTCACCGATCCGGTTGGCCGCTTCTGCGAGCGACTTCACTGTGTGGTTGGTTGTCTGTGCCCGGCGGGTCGCATCTGCTGCAACGCTGGAAGACCGCTCGATCAGGGTCGAAATTTCCTGAATGGAGCTGGAGAGTTGATCGGACGCCGCTGCAATGGATTCCACTTCAGACAGGGTCTCTTTCGACATCTCAGCTGCTTTGGACGACGTCTCTCCAGCGCTTTCGGTCATCTGGCGCATGTTGTTGGCCGATTCGCGCAGGGAGGCGGCTGACTGTGCAACTTTGTCGACAACCGTGCCGACGGTCGATTCAAAGTCGCCGGCCAGGCTTGCCAGCATTTCCTGCCGCTGTGCGGCCTGACGTTCGGCGGTTTCGGCCTGGTCCGCAGCACGTTGCTCGTTTTCCTCGGCTGCGTTCTGGCGGATTTGCAGAACCGCCCGGCCGATGTCACCGATTTCATCTTTCCGGCGAGCCGCGGTGATTTCAGCGTTGAGATCGCCTTCCGCGATTGCATTCAGCGCGCCGACCAGCGTCGTCAGCGGTTTGGTGATGTTGCGGGAGAAGAAGATCGCAACAACAGCGGCAATGGCGATTGCGATCAATGACCAGGTGACCATGGAGTTCCGCATGGCTGTGACGCTGGCAAAGGTCTCTTCAACGGTCTTTTCAGCAACAACCGCCCACTGACGTCCCTGGAAGACCAAAGGCTTGGCGACCATCAAACGATCAACACCATCAGCTCCTGCTTCAATGCCGGCTTTTTCAACACCGTTGAGCGCTGAGGCAACAACATCCCCGGTGTTCATCTCATTAAGAGCCGTCGCGCTATCTGAAAGCGGCTTGTTGGAAAGTGTATAGCCTTCGGCGTTGACGACAAAAGCCTGGCCCGTCGTTCCGAGATCGGCGCGTGAGGAAACCACGTTGTCGAGCACCCCGGAATCGATCCGGATGGCAACCACGCCACCGAAGGAGATATCGCCGAAGGTATTCACGAAGACTGGAGCTGCCACAAACATGGACGCGGAGTTGCCACCCGGCGCATAGACTTCGAAGTTGCTGACCGCGACCTGACCGGCTTCAACTTCCTTGGCCATTTCGAAAGCGGTTTGCAGACCTGTGTTGCCGCCACCAACTTCGGTCACAGGGAAAAGAAACTCATCGCCCTTGGCAACCGAGTACATGACCAGGCCATTCGGATCCATGAGGTAGACGTCGCCGTATCCGCCCTTTTTCCAGATAGAGGCGAAGGAGCCGTGAATTTCAGAGTGACGCCAGGAGTACATAGACTTGTGGTCATCGCCCATCTTTTGAGCGCGCTCCTCAGCGGTGGCACCAGCCTTGTAGTAATCGAAAATTTCCTGGCGCTGCTTTTCCAGGTTCATGGTGGCGTTGGTCATGTTGACCAAGGCTTCCCCGATACCGGCGCCTGTCGCCACATTGACGATTTCATTCTCTATGGAAGCAAGACGCGCTTCCAGCAATGCCGACTTGGCATTGACGACCATACCGAGTTCGCCTTCTGCGGCTTCGCGCAGACCGTCTCGTGCATTGAAGAAACCGATCACACCGACTGCGGTACATGCACCGATCGTCAGGAACACCATGAGCGCCGGTATCAAAAATGACAAACGAATAGATGGCCATTTGCTGGCCTTGGATGAGGAAGCTGAGTGGGTCAAAGTAATTCTCCTGGTCCCCCCGCGAGACATATTGGAAAAACTACCCAATGACCGTTAAAGTATTGATAATTCGCGAGTTACAATTCTGCTCGCGACCTTCATTAAGCCCTCTGAAACAAAATAGGCAGACCCGAAGGCCTGCCTATTCCTGAACGTTGTACGCTCGGCTTACGCTGCGTTTTCAGCTGCTTCTTCAGCTTCAACACGTGCCCGATCATCAGCGCCGCGTGCTTCCGGATCCCGGTCGACCAGCTCGATGACAGCCATCGGAGCGTTGTCGCCATAGCGGAAACCAGCTTTCAGAACGCGGGAGTAACCGCCTTCGCGGTCCTTGTAGCGATCACCAAGCGTGTCAAACAGCTTCTTGACCATGGCAACATCCCGAATCTGCGAGATTGCCTGGCGGCGTGCGTGAAGATCACCGCGCTTGCCCAAAGTGATGAGCTTGTCGATGATCGGCTTCATTTCTTTAGCCTTCGGCAGGGTCGTGACGATCTGTTCGTGCTTGATCAGCGACGCTGCCATGTTTGCGAACATAGCCTTGCGGTGGCTAGCGGTCCGGTTGAGCTTGCGGCCGGATTTACCGTGGCGCATGGCCCTCTCCTTTGTCTTTCAGGCAGTCCGCTCTTTGTGTGTTGAACGCTTGCCCGGTTGCTCCGTTAGGACGCGTACGCCCTTAATACTGATGATCTTCGTAGCGCTTGGCGAGATCGTCGATGTTCTCAGGCGGCCAGTTGGCCACTTCCATGCCAAGATGGAGACCCATCTGGGCGAGAACTTCCTTGATCTCGTTGAGCGACTTGCGGCCGAAATTCGGGGTCCGCAGCATTTCCGCTTCGGTCTTCTGAATGAGATCGCCAATATACACGATATTGTCGTTCTTCAGGCAGTTTGCAGACCGGACAGACAATTCCAACTCGTCGACTTTCTTCAGAAGCGCCGGGTTGAAAGCCAGTTCCGGGACTGTGTCCTCGGCGACTTCGCGCTGCGGCTCTTCGAAATTGACGAAGATGGAAAGCTGATCCTGCAGAATGCGTGCGGCAAATGCCACGGCATCATCCGGCTTGACGGAACCGTCGGTTTCAACAGTCAGGGTCAGCTTGTCATAGTCAAGAACCTGGCCCTCACGGGTGTTTTCCACCTTGTAAGAAACCTTCTTGACCGGAGAGTAGAGGCTGTCGACAGGGATCAGGCCAATCGGTGCGTCTTCCGGACGATTCCGGTCAGACGAATGATAGCCCTTGCCAGTGTTGACAGTGAACTCCATGCGGATTTCAGCGCCTTCGTCCAGGGTGCAAAGCACCAGATCCGGATTGAGAACTTCCACGTCGCCAACGGTCTGAATGTCGCCTGCGGTCACAACACCAGGTCCCTGCTTACGCACAACCATGCGCTTGGGGCCTTCACCTTCCATACGGATGGCGATTTCCTTGATGTTGAGAACGATGTCGGTGACATCTTCACGAACGCCGGGGATTGAGGAGAACTCATGAAGAACGCCGTCAATCTGTACCGCGGTCACAGCAGCACCCTGCAGAGAAGACAGCAGGATGCGGCGCAGCGCGTTGCCCAAGGTCAGGCCATAGCCACGCTCGAGCGGCTCGGCAACAACAGTTGCCAAGAAGCGCGGATCATCACCCGGCTTGATCTCGAGTTTGGTCGGCTTGATAAGTTCTTGCCAGTTTTTTTGAATGGTCACGTTTTCGTCCCTTCGGCTATCCCGCCCGGGTCAATTCAATGCCGGGCTATTCTTTGCCATTTGGAGAAACAAGTACCTAAAGCTGGAAAGCCTTAGACGCGGCGGCGCTTGCGCGGACGGCAGCCGTTGTGCGGAATCGGCGTCACGTCACGGATGGACGTGATGAGGAAACCGGCAGCCTGCAGAGCACGCAGAGCAGATTCACGACCAGAACCAGGGCCGCGGACTTCTACTTCCAGGGTACGCATGCCGTGTTCAGCTGCTTTCTTCGCAGCATCTTCAGCAGCAACCTGAGCAGCATACGGCGTGGACTTACGGGAGCCCTTAAAGCCGAGTGCACCAGCAGAAGACCAGGAAATCGCGTTGCCTTGAGCATCCGTGATCGTGATCATTGTGTTGTTAAATGTGGAATTCACATGCGCAACGCCAGAAGAGATGTTCTTGCGCTCGCGGCGACGCACGCGCGTCGTGTCTTTAGCCATTCTGTTGTCCTTGTATTGATCTCGTCACTGCCGTAATCCCGGCAGCTCCACCACCAATCGCAAAGCGATCTTATTTCTTCTTACCTGCGATCGGTTTCGCCGGACCCTTACGGGTACGTGCGTTCGTGTGCGTCCGCTGACCACGAACCGGGAGGCCGCGGCGGTGACGCAGGCCGCGATAGCAGCCAAGGTCCATCAGACGCTTAATGTTCATTGCAGTCTCACGACGAAGATCACCCTCAACCATGTAGTCACGGTCGATGGTTTCGCGGATCTGCAGAACTTCTGCGTCGGAAAGCTCGTTCACACGGCGGGCAGCATCGATGTTGTTCTTTTCGATGATTTCCTGTGCGAATTTCGCACCAATGCCGTGAATGTACTGAAGCGCAATAACAACGCGCTTGTTCGTTGGGATGTTAACGCCAGCAATACGTGCCACGTTTGTCTCCATGTTTTGCGGGCAAAGCTTGCGCCTGACCACGTTTCAAAAAACCCGCGTCCGGTGGAGTCCGGCCCTTGCAGGGTGCGAAATGCCGGGGCAGCCCCGGCACAGAGAATGCCGGTCCCATGGGCATGGAACCGGCTTAACTGTAAGGTGAGTGGGTCGTCTAGCCGCTCTATACCTTCTCGTCAAGTCCCTGAAGTACGGAATCGATAGAAGCCGTAACGTCGTCGATTGCCTGCATGCCATCAATGACGGACAGGAGACCTGTTTTCTCGTAGTAAGGAACAACGACCGCTGTATCCCGGTTATAAGCTTCGAGGCGATCCTTGAAGACTTCAGGATCGTCATCTTTACGAACCGGCTGGCCGGCAGCCTTTGCCTCTTCCGCCCGGTTGATGATCCGGTCGACCAGTTTGGTCTGATCAACACGAAGTTCAATCACGGCGTTCAGCTTCAGGCTGTTTTCACTCAGCATGCCGTCGAGTGCTTCTGCTTGGGCCAACGTGCGCGGGAAGCCATCCAGGATAAATCCCTTCTTGGCGTCGTCTTCAGCAATCCGGTCCCGGATGATGCCGACAACGATATCGTCTGACACAAGACCGCCGGCGTCCATGACAGCCTTGGCCTTCAGTCCGACCGGGGTCTCCGCGGCGACAGCTGCACGCAGCATGTCTCCAGTGGAAAGTTGAGGAATACCGTATTTCTCAACCAGCCTTGCAGCCTGTGTCCCCTTCCCCGCTCCTGGCGGTCCAACCAGAATGAGCCTCATCGACGTTTCCCCCTAAGTTTCGATTTCTTAACCAGCCCCTCATATTGATGCGCCAGCAAATGCCCCTGGATCTGCGATACGGTATCCATTGTCACGCTCACGACAATCAACAAGGATGTTCCACCGAAATAGAACGGAACGCCAGTCGCCGAAATGAGGAATTCGGGTAATAGACAAACGATGGTGATGTAAATCGCACCAACGACCGTAATCCGGGTCAACACGAAGTCGATGTATTGGGCGGTGCGCTCTCCTGGGCGAATGCCTGGAATGAAGCCACCGTGTTTTTTCAGGTTGTCAGCGGTGTCACTCGGATTGAAGACAATCGCCGTGTAGAAGAAACAGAAGAAAATGATCATGGCTGCGTAGAAAACCATGAACAATGGCTGTCCATGTCCGAGCAAAGCCGTGATCGTTGTCAGCCATTCATTGCCGCCACCTGCATTGAAGCCGGAAATCGTGGCCGGAACCAAAAGCAGTGACGATGCAAAGATCGGCGGGATAACCCCAGCTGTGTTCAGCTTGAGCGGCAGGAACGAGGTGTTGCCCTCAAACATGCGGTTGCCCATCTGGCGCTTCGGATACTGGATCAGAAGACGGCGCTGCGCGCGCTCCATGAACACGATGAACGCGATCACGACAATGGCCAGCAGGATGACTGCTAGGATGATGCCGGTTGCCAGAGACCCCTGACGGCCCAGTTCGAGCGTCTGAACGATTTAGGAAAGAAATCCAACGACAAAGCCCGCAAAGAAGATCAGCGAAATACCGTAACCGATGACGAGCGAGGTGATCTGCTCACCAAGCCACATCAGGAACATGGTGCCGCCAACAAGCGTGATCACGGTCGATGCACGGAAGAACCAGCCCGGGTCGGTCACAACATTGGTCGCGCCCTCAAGACCAACGGCGATGCCGTATGCCTGGAATGCGGCCAGAACAACAGTTCCGTACCGGGTGTACTGATTGATAACCTTGCGGCCCTGCTCGCCTTCTTTCTTCAGCTGTTCAAGAGACGGAACAACCGTCGTCATGAGCTGCATGATAATGGAAGCGGAGATATACGGCATGATGCCGAGGGCGAAGATCGCCATGCGCTCGACGGCACCGCCGGCGAACATGTTGAACATGCCAATGATACCGGACTGAGCCTGGTTAAAGGCCTGCGCGAAGGCTTCCGGGTTGATGCCGGGCATCGGAATGTAAGTGCCCAGTCGATAAACCAAAAGCGCCCCCAGCGTGAACCAGATGCGCTTTTTGAGTTCTTCAGCCTTGGCGAAAGCTGAGAAATTTAGATTTGACGCCAGTTGCTCGGCGGCCGATGCCATGCCCTACTCCGGTCAGATGCTTGCTGACAAATGGGAAAAGCCCAGGCTGTTACGCCTGAGCTCCCAGAACGGCGACCTTGCCGCCCGCTTTTTCGATCGCTGCAACAGCGCCCTTGGAGGCACCGGCAACTTCAAAGGTCACTGCCGCGGTGAGTTCACCGGAAGCAACGAGGCGTACCCCATCCCGGACCCGCTTGACTACACCAGCTGCCTTGAGCACTTCGACGGTAACCGCCTCAGACGCGTTCAGCTTGCCGGCATCAATTGCTTGTTGAACACGGCCAATGGACACTGTGTTGAAGTCCTTGGCAAAGATGTTCGTGAAGCCGCGCTTCGGCAGGCGGCGGTGAAGCGGCATCTGACCGCCTTCAAAACCCTTGATCGCCACGCCAGAACGGGACTTCTGTCCTTTTACACCACGGCCACCGGTCTTGCCCTTGCCAGACCCGATACCGCGGCCAACGCGTGTGCGCTCAGAAGAGGCACCATCGTTGTCACGAAGTTCGTTGAGCTTCATGTCTTTTCTCCTCACCCCGTCCTTACGCGTCTTCGACGACGCGAACGAGATGCTGGACCTTATTGATCATGCCGCGCACTTCAGGTGTGTCCTTCAGTGTAGAACGGCGGTGCATCTTGTTTAGGCCAAGACCGACGAGCGTCGCGCGCTGGTCCTTCGGACGGCGCAGCGGGCTGCCGATCTGTTCGACCGTAACAGTCTTTTCGGTGTTCGCCATGGAACTAACCCTCATTCAGCTGGTGGCTGGCGCCGCTAAGGTCAAGCCTCAGCGGCAGCCGGAGCCGCCTCATCGTTGTTGTCACGGCGCCGGGACTGCAACACAGAGACCTTGAGGCCACGGCGGGCAGCGACGGAGCGCGGGCTGTCTTCCTTGGTCAGCGCGTTAAAGGTCGCACGAACCATGTTGTATGGGTTGGATGTCCCCAAAGACTTCGCCACAACGTCCTGTACGCCAAGCGTTTCAAAGACTGCACGCATCGGACCACCTGCGATGATACCGGTACCGGCCGGTGCTGCGCGGAGCAGAACCTTACCAGCGCCGTGACGGCCTTCCACATCGTGGTGGAGAGTCCGGCCTTCACGCAGCGGCACACGGATCATCGTGCGCTTTGCAGCTTCAGTTGCTTTCCGGATGGCTTCCGGCACTTCGCGCGCCTTACCATGACCGAAGCCGACACGGCCCTTTTGATCACCAACCACGACGAGGGCTGCGAAACCGAAACGGCGGCCACCCTTGACCACTTTGGCAACGCGGTTGATGTGTACGAGCTTGTCGACGAATTCGCTATCGCGCTCTTCGCGCTCGCGATTTTCTTGTCTCGCCATATTATACGTCTTCCGTACTTAGGAGCGCCAACGGGCGCTGGTCAGAATTCAAGTCCACCTTCGCGGGCAGCATCGGCGAGCGCTTTAACACGTCCATGATACTGGTAACCGCCACGGTCGAACACGACCTGCTTGACACCTGCGGCAGCTGCACGCTCGGCGACAAGCTTGCCAACGGCTGCAGCTGCAGACACGTCGGCGCCCGTTTTCAGGCCGCCCTTCAGATCTTTTTCGATCGTAGAAGCGGAGACAATTGTATGTCCCTGCGCGTCGTCGATGATCTGGGCATAGATCTGCTTCGACGAGCGGAAGATAGAAAGGCGCGGACGACCGTTCGCGGCTTTCTTGATTGAACGGCGCACGCGATCGCGGCGGCGTTCGAAAGCTTGTTTGCTGTTCGCCATGATCTCGGTCCGTTACTTCTTCTTGCCTTCTTTGCGGACGATGAACTCGTCTGCATAACGAACGCCTTTGCCTTTGTACGGCTCCGGCGGGCGGAATTCGCGGATTTCAGCTGCGACCTGGCCGACACGTTGTTTGTCGGTCCCAGAAATGCTGATTTCCGTCGGTTTCGCACACTTAATCTCGATACCTTCCGGGATCGCATAGATCACATCATGTGAGAAGCCGAGTGCCAGCTGAAGGTTTTGACCCTGGACCTGTGCACGGTAACCAACACCAGTGATCGCGAGGTCTTTCTTGAAGCCATCGGTCACGCCGGTGATCAGGTTCTGAACCATGGTGCGGCTCATACCCCACATGGAGCGAGCCGGCTTGGAGTCGTTACGCGGATCGATTTTGATCCCGTCATCAGTCATTTCGGCCAGAACGAGTTCATTGAGCATGAAAGACTTTTCGCCTTTCGGGCCCTTGATCGTAACTGTCTGACCGTCGATCGATGCCGTTACCCCGCTTGGCACGGGGACTGGCTTTTTGCCAATACGAGACATTTGACCAACCTTGTCGTTATTTTAACAGCGAGAATGCCGCGTCAGAAGACGCGACACAGAACCTCGCCACCTACATTTTCGTCCCGCGCCTGATGGTCGCTCATGACGCCGCGCGGGGTCGAAATAATCGACACGCCCAGGCCATTAGAGACATGCGGGATGTTTTTCACCGATGAGTAAACGCGGCGGCCCGGCTTGGATACCCGCTCGATTGTGCGGATGACCGGCTCACCGTCGAAATACTTCAGTTCGATTTCCAACTCGGACTTACCGCCCTCGTATTCAACCGTGGTGTAGCCACGGATGTACCCTTCTTTTGCAAGCACATCAAGTACGTGTGCACGCAATTTAGAATTTGGTGAGCTGACCTTGTTCTTGCGACGCAGCTGCGCGTTGCGAATCCGGGTCAGCATATCCCCCAACGGATCAGAAATTGCCATCGGAGTTTCTCCTTACCAGCTCGACTTGACCAGGCCCGGGATCTTACCCAGGGAGCCCAGTTCACGAAGCGCAATACGCGACATCTTCAGCTTGCGGTAATAACCGCGCGGACGGCCGGACACTTCGCAACGGTTGCGAACGCGGTTCGGCGCGGAGTTCCGCGGCAGTTTGGCCAGCTTCAGGCGGGCATTGAACTGCTCTTCAGGGCTCAAGGTATCGTCCTTGGCCATGGCTTTCAGAGCAGCACGCTTCTCGGCATACTTTTTGACAAGCTTCTCGCGACGCTTGTTCTTCTCGACTGCGCTTTTCTTCGCCATCGTGTTTCCCTTCCTTGCCCGTTACTTCGTGAACGGGAAGTTGAAAGCACGCAGAAGCTCGCGCGCCTCGTCATCGTTTGGCGCCGTGGTGCAGACGATCACGTCCATGCCCCAGATCTGGTCGACTTTGTCGTACTCGATTTCCGGGAACACGATGTGTTCTTTGATGCCCATAGCGTAGTTGCCGCGACCGTCGAAGCTCTTCGGGTTCAGACCGCGGAAGTCACGAACGCGTGGAAGCGCGATGGTGATCATGCGATCCAAAAACTCGAACATCTGCTGGCGGCGCAGAGTCACCTTGACACCAAGCGGCATGCCTTCACGGACCTTAAAGGTCGCGATGGACTTCTTCGCCTTGGTAATGACCGGCTTCTGACCGGCAATCGCTGCGAGGTCTTCAGCTGCAGTACGCGCCTTCTTGGAGTCGCCTACGGCTTCGCCAACGCCAATGTTCAGGACGATCTTTTCCAGCTGCGGAACCTGCATAACGTTCTTGTACTGGAATTTTTCCTGAAGCTGCTTGCGCACGACTTCGTCATAATGCGTCTTGAGACGCGGTACGTTAGTGGTCTCAGCCATCGATCAGGTCTCCCGAACGCTTGGCCACACGGACCTTGGCACCATCATCCTGCACCTTGAAGCCGACGCGGGTCGCCTTGCCGTCTTTCGGATCAGCCAGAGCGATGTTCGACAGGTGGATCGGTGCCTCTTTGGACACGATGCCAGCTTCCTGCGATTGGGTCTGCTTCTGGTGACGGCGGACCATGTTGATGCCGCGTACCAGCGCCTTGTTGTCAGCTGGCAGCATCTGGATCACTTCACCAGACTTGCCCTTGTCACGGCCGGTCAGCACGACCACCGTGTCGCCTTTTTTAATTTTCGCAGCCATCAGAGCACCTCCGGCGCGAGCGAAATGATTTTCATATGGTTTTTAGCGCGGAGTTCACGCGGCACCGGACCAAAGATACGGGTGCCGACTGGCTCCTTATTGTTATTCACCAGCACGGCCGCATTGCGGTCGAACCGGATCACGCTGCCATCGGGACGGCGGATATCCTTAGCCGTGCGCACGACGACAGCCTTCATCACGTCGCCCTTTTTAACGCGGCCCCGCGGAATAGCCTCTTTGACGGAGACGACGATGATGTCGCCTACCTGGGCATATTTGCGCTTGGAGCCGCCGAGCACTTTGATGCACATGACACGACGGGCGCCGGAATTGTCGGCGACGTCGAGGTTTGTTTGCATCTGAATCATGACTGGCTGCCTTGTTCTTCTATCGGCGCACCGTTAAGCGGGCGCCTGATGCTCACCTGACGGAGCGTGATCACTGAGTAGTGACCACAGTCCAACGTTTGTTTTTCGAGATCGGCGCACACTCTTCAATCTGAACTGTGTCGCCAACCTTGTATTGGTTGCTTTCATCGTGTGCGCGGTACTTCTTGGTCCGGCGCACAGTCTTTTTCAGCAGCGGGTGTGTGAAGCGGCGCTCCACATTTACCGTCACCGTCTTGTCATTGGCGTCGCTGACAACGGTGCCCTGCAGGATACGCTTTGGCATTGATCCGTCTCCTTATGCGGTCGCCGACACGCGCTTTTCGCGCATGATGGTCTGGATACGCGCGATGTCGCGGCGGATTTGCCGGACACGTGCAGTGTTTTCAAGCTGACCCGTAGCCTTCTGGAAGCGCAGGTTGAACTGCTCTTTCTTCAGGCCCTCAAGCTCTGTGCGGAGCTCGTCGAGGGTCTTAGCCCGTACATCGGTCGCCTTCATGGCTGTCTCTCCTGGCCTGCCTTATTCGCCGATACGCTGAACGAAACGGCACTTGATCGGCAGCTTGGCAGCGGCAAGACGCATTGCTTCACGAGCAACGTCTTCCGGCACACCGTCAATTTCGAACATGATCCGGCCCGGCTTGACACGGCAAGCCCAGTAATCCGGAGAACCCTTACCTTTACCCATGCGGACTTCAGCCGGTTTCGAGGAAACTGGCAGATCCGGGAAGATGCGGATCCAAACACGACCCGCACGCTTCATGTGACGGGTCATAGCACGACGGGCCGCTTCGATCTGACGAGCGGTAACCCGCTCCGGCTCCAGAGCCTTCAGACCGAATGCGCCGAAGTTGAGGTCAGTCCCCCCCTTCGACAAGCCGTGGATGCGGCCTTTGTGCTGCTTGCGGAACTTAGTGCGCTTCGGTTGCAGCATCGTTCTTCTCTCGTCTTTCTTATCTTACGAGCGGCAGGCAGCTTAAATTAAGCTGCGCGCTCGCGGCCCCGATCCCGGCGTCCGCCGCGATCACCCTGGTTGCCTTCGGAAGCAGCCGTCGCACGGCGTTCGGACGCCATCGGGTCATGTTCCAGAATTTCACCCTTGAAGATCCAGACCTTCACACCGCACACGCCGTAAGCTGTATGCGCGCTTGCAACACCGTAGTCGATGTCCGCACGCAGAGTGTGAAGCGGCACACGGCCTTCACGGTACCATTCGATACGCGCAATTTCCGCACCGCCGAGACGGCCGCCGCAGTTGATCCGAATGCCCTGTGCGCCCAGACGCATGGCGGACTGAACAGCCCGTTTCATGGCGCGGCGGAAAGCAACACGGCGTTCCAGCTGCTGAGCAATCGAAGCGGCAACCAGTGTCGCGTCGATTTCCGGCTTGCGCACTTCAACGATGTTGAGATGCACTTCGGAGTTGGTGATTTCAGCAATCTTCTTGCGAAGACGCTCGATGTCCGCACCTTTTTTACCGATGACCACACCCGGACGACCGGAGTGAATGGACACACGGCACTTCTTGTGCGGGCGCTCGATAACTACCTTGGACACCGCCGCCTGCTTGAGTTCCTTCATCAGGTACTCACGAATGCGGAAATCCTCGTGCAGAAGATCGCCGTACTCGTTTTTGTTGGCGTACCAACGGGAGTCCCAGGTGCGGTTGATCCCGAGGCGCATGCCGATCGGGTTAACTTTGTGTCCCATCAGGCACTCTCCTCAACTTCGCGCACAACGATGGTCAGGTTCGAGAACGGCTTCTCGATCCGGCCAACCCGTCCGCGTGCACGGGCCTGGAAGCGCTTGATGACAAAAGCTTTGCCAACGTGAGCTTCGGCAACCACCAGGTTGTCGATGTCCAGGTCGTGATTGTTTTCCGCGTTTGCAATCGCAGACATCAAGGTTTTCTTGACGTCCTGCGCGATGCGCTTGCGGGAGAATGTCAGGTCCGCGATTGCGGAACCGACTTTTTTACCGCGGATAGCAGCAGCAACGAGATTCAGCTTGCGGGGAGAGACGCGGATCATCCGCGTCATTGCCCGAGCTTCGTTGTCAGCGAGCACCCGCTCACGCTTCGGCTTGCCCATCGTTACTTCCTCTTCGCCTTCTTGTCGGCGCCGTGTCCGTAATAGGTCCGGGACGGTGAGAACTCACCGAACTTATGACCAATCATCTCTTCAGACACCAGCACCGGAACGTGCTTCTGACCGTTGTAGACGCCGAAGGTAAGACCAACGAACTGCGGAAGGATCGTCGAGCGGCGGCTCCAGGTCTTGATGACCTCGTTCCGGCCGGCCTCGCGGACCTTCTCCGCTTTCTTCAGCAGATACCCGTCGACAAACGGACCTTTCCAGATCGAACGTGCCACGATCCTGTCCCTTACTTCTTACGCGCGTGGCGGGAGCGGACGATAAACTTATCAGTCTGCTTGTTCTTCCGCGTGCGCTTACCTTTGGTCGGTTTACCCCAAGGAGTAACCGGATGACGACCGCCGGAGGTCCGACCTTCACCACCACCATGCGGGTGGTCGATCGGGTTCATGGCAACACCGCGAACGTGCGGTTTGATGCCCAGCCAGCGGGAACGGCCTGCCTTGCCGAGGTTAATATTGGAGTGGTCCGGGTTGGACACAGCGCCAATGGTTGCCATGCAAGTGCCGAGAACACGGCGCTGTTCACCAGACATTAGGCGCAGCGTTGTGTAACCCTGGTCACGGCCGACGATCTGAACGAATGCACCGGCAGAGCGAGCGATCTGGGCACCTTTGCCCGGCTTCAGCTCGATATTGTGCACGATCGTACCAACCGGAATGCGCGACAAAGGAGCCGCATTGCCCGGTTTCACGTCGACGTTTTCACCAGCAACAACAGTGTCACCCTCGGACAAGCGCTGCGGAGCCAGAATGTAGCTCAACTCGCCGTCCTCGTAACGGATCAGGGCGATGAATGCGGTCCGGTTCGGATCGTATTCCAGGCGCTCGACCGTTGCCGGCACGTCCCACTTGCGGCGTTTGAAGTCAACAAGACGGTAAGTCCGCTTGTGACCGCCACTGCGGTTCGGAGACGTGATGCGTCCAGTGTTGTTCCGACCGCCTTTTTTGGAAAGACCTTCGGTCAAGGTCTTGACCGGCTTGCCCTTCCAAAGACCGGAGCGGTCAACCTGTACCAGCTGACGGCGGCCCGGGGACGTCGGATTGAATGTCTTAAGTGCCATTTTTCTTAAGTCCCCGTCTTAGAGCCCGGTGGCCACGTCGATTGCGTGACCTTCCTGCAGCGTTACGACGGCCTTCTTGAAGTCAGACTGGCGGCCAAGACGTCCGCGGAAGCGCTTCACTTTGCCCTTGCGGACAAGAGTGTTGACTGCCGTGACCTTGCCGCCGAACAATGCTACGACAGCGGCCTTGATTTCCGGCTTGGTTGCATCGTTGGCAACCTTGAAGACAACCTTGTTCTCTTCAGAAGCCATCGTCGACTTTTCGGTGATTACCGGGCCGACGATTTTGTCGTAGTGAGGAAGATTGCTCATTTAAAGCGCTCCTCGAGTGCGGACACCGCAGCTTTCGTCAACACCAGGGTGTTGGCGCGCAGGATGTCGTAAACATTGATGCCCTGAACCGGCAACACATCCAGGTGTGGAATGTTGCGGGACGCCAGTGCGAAGTTGTTATCAACTTCTGCGCCGTCGATCACCAGAGCGCTGGTCAGGCCGAGCTTGTTCAGCTGCGACTTGAGAGCCTTTGTTTTCGCTTCAGCAGCTTTTGCATCTTCGACAACAACGATGCTGTCTGCCTTTGCCTTCGCGGACAGAGCATGCTTCAGGCCGAGGACGCGGACTTTCTTCGGCAGGTCGTGGCCATGGTCGCGAACGACCGGACCGAATGCCTTACCACCGCCGCGGAACTGCGGAGCCTTCTTGTTGCCGTGACGCGCGCCGCCGGAACCTTTCTGGCGAACGAATTTCTTCGTGGAACCAGTAACTTCCGAACGACCAAGCGTCTTGTGGGTACCCGCCTGGCGCTTGGCAAGCTGCCAGCGCACAACGCGGTGGATCAAATCGGTGCGCGGCTCGAGACCAAAGATCTCGTCAGACACCGTGATCGAACCGGCCGCCCCACCTTCGAGGGTCTTGACCTGGAGTTCCATCACTCACTCTCCTTCCCGGCAGCCTCAGCCGCTTCGGACGCCTTGAAAGCACCCGGTACCGGAACGTTGTCCGGCAGCGCCTTTTTGATCGCGTCGCGGACCTGGATCCAGCCGCCTTTGGCGCCCGGTACAGAGCCTTCGACCATGATCAGGCCACGCTCAACATCAGTGCGCACAACCTTGAGGTTCTGCGTGGTCACGCGAGCATCGCCCATATGACCGGCCATCTTCTTGCCCTTGAACACGCGGCCCGGGTCCTGACATTGACCGGTAGAACCGTGTGAGCGGTGCGAGATCGAGTTACCGTGCGATGCACGGCCACCACCGAAGTTGTGACGCTTCATAACACCGGCAAAACCTTTACCGATGGAAGTACCTGTCACGTCGACATACTGGCCTTCGACGTAATGGTCAGCGGTAATTTCCGCACCAACGTCGATCATGTTGTCCGCAGAAACGCGGAACTCGACCACGGTCCGCTTCGGTTCAACCTTTGCAACAGCAAAGTGGCCGCGCAGTGCCTTCGGCGTATTCTTTACTTTACGGGTACCGGCACCGAGCTGCAGTGCGTTGTAACCGTTCTTTTCGTCAGTCCGGTGGGCAACCACCTGACAGTTTTCCAGCCGCAATACTGTGACCGGAACATGTTCGCCTGCATCGTTATAGATGCGGGTCATGCCCACTTTCTGAGCGATCACTCCAGAACGCATGGATGTGTCCCCTTCGCCTCGCCTCAGAGCTTGATCTCGACGTCGACACCAGCGGCCAGGTCGAGCTTCATCAGCGCGTCCACGGTCTGCGGTGTCGGGTCAACGATGTCGAGCAGACGCTTGTGCGTGCGCATCTCGAACTGATCGCGGCTTTTCTTATCGATATGCGGGCCACGAAGCACGGTGTACTTCTCGATCCGCGTCGGCAGCGGCACGGGACCCCGTACCTGTGCACCGGTCCGCTTGGCCGTATTGACGATTTCCTTAGTGGAAGCGTCGAGAATACGGTGGTCAAAAGCCTTCAGGCGGATCCGGATATTCTGACCGTTCATTGTTATTGTTCCCAAATTGACTGCGGGCCTGCCCGCTCAAACCTTGTTTTCACCGGCAGGCCCGGCTGTCGATTATTCGATGATTGAGGCGACGACGCCGGCGCCGACGGTGCGGCCACCTTCGCGG
>CALDSI010000330.1 GCA_937911395.1 uncultured Labrenzia sp. | reverse complement strand
GCAAGTCGAGGTTCCGCTTGAGCAGACCGACGCTCCGGAAAAGACGAGCCGAACTCAAAAGAAGACGGCAACAGGCGGCGGGCAATAGGATCTGTTTTGAACGGCAAGGAACCGATGGTTTTCGCGCCAGTGGAATGACCGGTTTGAGGCCAAACTGACAGACTGCTGCGCCGCGAATGTCCGCATCGGAACTTATTGCGCTAAATGTGCACCATTCCTGCTTTGCTCTATTGCTATCAATGGCAGTGAAGGCTTTCAACGAGTGATCTTGTCATGAAACGGAATGTAATATTATAACAAGTCAGCAAGAGCAGAGTTTGCAAGCCGACGCGCCTGTCCAGCCAAATTAGACATCTCGAGCGCTGGAAATATGGATGGGAACAACTGC
The DNA here is from genome assembly GCA_937911395.1 of uncultured Labrenzia sp. Lineage (GTDB taxonomy): Bacteria > Pseudomonadota > Alphaproteobacteria > Rhizobiales > Stappiaceae > Roseibium. The sequence continues at coordinate 15,674 of CALDSI010000330.1, read as the reverse complement.
CCATCATTTACAACGCTTACTCGATACCCACCAACTTCGCAGGCGCTTGGTATTGGCGACAGCGAGGTATAGCTCTGGATAAATTATCATGAAAAAAATTCCCGTGACTGTCCTCAGTGGCTTCTTGGGCTCGGGCAAAACCACTACGATCAATCACATTATTGAAACCAAGAGAGCCCAAAGCGTTGCAATCATCGTCAATGACATCGCAGAGGTTAATATCGATGGGAAACAAATCGGCGACAAGATATTGCAGACCGAAGAGAAGCTTGTCGAACTGCAAAACGGTTGTCTGTGCTGCACCTTAAGAGGTGATCTGTTTGATGAAACTAGGAAATTGGCACTGGAAGGCAAATATGACTACCTGATCATCGAGGCGAGCGGCGTGTCGGAACCCCTGCCCATCGCTGCAACTTTCACTTTCCCAATGGATGACGGCAAATCGCTAAAGGATATTGCTCAACTGGACACCATGGTCACGGTGGTCGACGCGGTGAATTTCATTGAACAATACCACTCAAATGAAATGGATATACAGGAGCGAAAAACACGCCTGCATACACACGACCATACGTCCGTTGTCGAGCTGATGATTGACCAACTGGAGTTTGCAAATGTCATTTTGGTCAATAAATCAGGCTTGGTGAGCGCTGAAAAACTCGACAAAATCCATCAGATGATCCGCGCCATCAACGCCGAAGCCAAGATTATCGATACCAATCACGGCCAGGTTGATCTGCAAGAGATCATGAACACGAATTCATTCGACTTTGAGAAAGCTGAAGAATATCCGACCTGGTTCAAGGAGATGGAGCGGGAAGATCACAAAGGCCAGAAAGACGACGGTTCTCACAGCCATGAAGGCGGCCATGGTCTTGTGCACAGTCACAGCCATGAATTTGGACTGACGGCGTTTGTTTACAGGGCCAGAAAGCCTTTTGCTCCGAAACGGTTCATGGATTTTACCGATTCACCGATTGCAGGACTCATCCGGTCAAAGGGCTTCTTTTGGCTTTGTACCCGCATGGATGAAGTGGGCGATTTCCAACTGGCAGGAAAGTTGAAAGACTACCGCAAAGCCGGAAAGTGGTACTCCACAGTGCCCAAGGAAAACTGGACGCCGGAAATGAAGGCATTCATTCAAGAAGAGTGGGTTGAGCCCTTTGGGGACAGAAGACAGGAAATCGTTTTTATCGGAAGCGACGATGAAATCGATCAGGCCGACATCACGAAGAGATTGGATGCCTGTCTTCTCACAGAAAGTGAACTGAATGAGGATTACAGCAAGTTTCCAGATCCTTTCCCAAGATGGTAGCGAACTGGAAGCGGAGGCTCTTTCTTGCGCATGGTCTTCGTCATGTCATTTGACACGAAACCGACATTCTCCGAGCCATGGCGAAAGCTCACTTTGTCCGCAATGCTGCCATTAGAATTTGGTTCGAGAACAACCATTTGCCGTGCATTGTAATCAAGGCCGCGATAGGAGAGGGCTTCAACGAGAGATGAGAGCCTGATGAGCGACGATCAAACCAACTTCGACGAATCTGACATGCCTGCAGCCACCGTCGAGAACGACGCGCTTGCTGAAGCTTACAATCGGGGTTTGAAACTCGAAAAGGCAGGTGACCTCGTCGCAGCGGCCGAGTCCTACCGGGAAGCCTTGGCACTCGATCCGTCCGATCCTGGCGGCGTCAGTATCCGGCTTGCAGCCATGGGCGTGGCGGAGACGCCCGGCAAGATGCCGGATGCCTATGTGGCAACCTTGTTCGATCAGCATGCCGATGTCTTTGATGAAATCCTGGTCGATGACCTTGGATATTGTGTGCCGTTGTTGCTCCAGGACCTTGTCGGGCGACTGGAGTTGGGACCATTCGGCCGTTTTCTGGATCTTGGCTGCGGCACCGGATTGACGGGTCTTGCGTTCTCCGAGACCGCTCAGCATCTAACCGGCGTTGACCTGTCGGAACGGATTGTCGAACTGGCTTATGATCGTGAGGTCTATGATGACCTCTATGTCGGGGAAGCCGTCGAGTTTCTTGAAGAATTTGAGGAAGAAGACGGCAGCCGTCCGTCATGGGACTTTATCGCGGCAACGGATGTGTTTCCCTATCTCGGCGCGATTGAACTCTTTCTAAAAGGCGCGTCCGAGCGGCTGGTAGCGGGCGGATATCTCGCCTTTTCAACCGAAACACTGCCGGATGCCGTGTTGGATGGACGGGACTATATGGTCGGGCCGAAGAGCCGGTTTGCTCAGGGCGAAGCTTATGTTCGAATAAGGCTTGAGGAATTCGGGTTCGACATCCTGGCAATGGATCCGATTACCGTCCGGATGGAGGAAGGGGAGCCGGTTCCGGGCCATCTCGTGATGACCCGGAAACGGTAACAGCGCCGCACAGAGCATCGGGCGTTGTGTTTCAGACGCCCAAAGCTGCTCTACGCAGCCAGGTCCATGACCAAATGCGGGCGCCCGTCGGACGTCCGGTTGATCGCAACCCCATTTTCCCGAATGGTGCAGGTGACGCGGCTCCGGTAAGCGGAGAAGCTGTCAAATGTCACCACATCCACAGGGGCGTCAAACTGGATGGTCACCCTGTAGGTCCCGGACTGCGAGGTTTTTGCAAAGCCGAGAATTTCGCCTTCGAAAGACTGGCCTAGATATGTGCCGTTGACCCGGTCCCCCACAGTGAACGGGCGGAAGCCGTTGCTCTGGGTGGCCGCATGCAATGTATTCCAGTCCCGGTAGCCATATTGTTTGGCGACCAGTTCCAGCGACTTGCTGTGGCTGATGTCGGCACTGTCAGAATTTGAAATCGCGAGCCGGAGGCGTTTCGCCTGAGACTTCAGATCAGTCAGATTAGGTAAAGTCATTACGCACCCTTCCAAGAAAGGCAGGCATGTTCGGATGGGGTCCGCATTGCCATCGGCCTGCACAACTTAGTCAGGAACGATTGAGGCAGCCACCAGGCTGCGAAGGTGTTCACCGAGGCTTTTCGCCCGCGGACGGCTGGTCCCTTCAAACCGATGCGTCATGTAAGCGCGCGGTTTAAATAAATCAAGAGCGCAAAAAGAAAGCCGCACGCGGCGGCTTCAAGGGAGGGAGGAGTAGAAACTCAGGTACACAACGCTTCACAATCAAATGGCAGGGCAATCACGTCTGCCACATCTATACGGTATTGGGTGAAGCTGGCCTGAAGCTTGCGTTAATCAGGCCAGCATTTGGTCAGGCGTGGACGAGACGCTTCAATAGTTCGACCTCTTGGGCCAATGCTGCGTCGCCTGCAACCATGCTTTCGATCTTGCGCACCGCATGGAGAACCGTGGTGTGGTCCCGGTTGCCGAACCGGCGTCCGATTTCCGGCAAGGACCGCCCTGTCATGACCTTTGCGATGTACATCGCGATCTGGCGCGGACGGACTAGGGTCCGGGCACGGCACGAAGACAGCAGGTCCGCTTTGGTGACGCTGAAGTGCTTGCAGACAACGTTTTGGATGTCTTCGACCTTGATGGACCGCGGCTCACCGATCCGGACCAGATCATGCAAGGTCTTTTCGGCAAGCTGCATGGTGACCGGCTGTTTGGTCAGCTGATTGTGTGCAAACAGGCGGTTCAAGGCGCCTTCCAGATCCCGTGCGGAGGAAATCACATAGCGGGCGATGTAGTCGATCACTTCGTCCGGAACCGTGAAGCCGGGATGGGTCCGGCGCGCCGAGAAGATCCGTTTCTTGAGGATATCGTGACGGAGCGCGTAGTCAGTCGCCTGAATCGTGACAACTTCACCGGTCTGGATGCGTTGGCGGACCGTGCTGCCTAAAGTGCTCATTTCGTCCGGAGCCCGGTCTGCTGCCATGATGATCTTCATCGGCGATTCCATGAGCATTTCAAGAGTTTTGCCAAACTCTTCGTGGCCCTGTTTGCCGTGCAGGAACTGCAGATCATCGATCAAAAGCAGATCGATGGACTTCATGGCCTGGCGCAGAACCGGATAGGCCGGTGTGCGCAGGGCCGGTACCAGGTGGTACATGAAGAATTCAGCAGACAAATAGGCCACCCGGCGCCCACCTTTCCGAGCTTCGGTAGCCGCAGCCTGAAGCAGGTGCGTTTTGCCGATGCCGGTGGAAGAGTGGATGTAGAGCAGGCCGAGCGAACCATCGTGACCGGCCGCCATTTGGCGCACCGCTGCACAGGCGAGGCTATTGGACGTTCCTTCGGCAAAGGTATCGAAGGTCAGTTTCGGGTTCAGCGCGGCGCCGTTCAGGAAATCAGCTGCAGCATCTTCACCCGTGTCCGCCAGGCACGGGATGGACGCAGCCGTGTTGACCGAGCCGAACTGAGGGTTTGTGGCAAATGGGGCGGCCCGGCCGCTGATGCGCCGTGCCTTGATCGGTTTTGGTGACTGGCTTCCAGCCGGCCGCGGACGGAGCGCACCGCGAACCGTCAGCTCAACCCGGCTGATGTCGTCGTGCTGCCGCTGCCACAGGTTGACCAGCTGCTTTTCGTAATTGCTCAAGATCCAGTTCTTGAGAAATGGCGTCGGGACCGACAAACGAACCGCATCTCCGTTTGTCTCTTCGTGTTTTACCCTGCCGAACCAGTTGGAGAAAATGTCTTCGCCCAGTTCATTTTTCAGTTCCGCCTTCACCCGATCCCAAGGATCGGACACTTGTAGAGTCTGAACCTGCATTGTGGCCTCCATCCAAAGAAACGCGTTTGGCGCTTCTTCACGTGCACTGTCCTGCCTGGCTGCGATTGCTTTTCGTATTGTAATTTTTGTAGATGCCCAGTCTTCGATTCTGTTGGTTAGGGAGAGAAACTTGCCCTTTTACTCGCCGCCGAGCAGAGAACTAGATCCGCCCCAGTATTCCTCCTTGGTCTGCTATTGGTTCCTGCCGTTGCAAGTTTGGATTTTAGGAAATTTTTAACTAATTCGAAAATTATCCAGGAGTTTTCAAAAGGTAAGCGCGAAAATTGGGAATTCTTTGTATGTGAATTCTGCGATCGCGCTGAGAAATAATGAGAATTTTCCCAAGGTGGCGTTCGCCAAAAAAAACGGCCCGAATTCTGGATGAACGGGATTTTTGCTGAAAACTTGCCTTTTCGGCAGTGGATTTGTGGGAAAAACCTGGCCTGAGGAACTCGGGGCTGAGGCGGAGCAAACCGTCTTTTGACCACTTAGGCAGAATCGAAAAATTCGTTTAAACAGGCCTTTACTTCACAGAGTGAAATTATCGGGTCAGCAATCGCCGCTAAGTCGGTTGGTCTGTGCATCCCCGTTCAGGGCATAATTTCGTGCAATATAGTAATTTTGACAATTGCACGCCTCAGCAGGAATGAACTGCTAATCCGTTTGGCGGTCCTTTTGGCGCTGTTTACCGAACCGGCAAGTACAGCATTCACTGTTGGAAGTAAAAATGGACATTTACTCCAAAGGGAATTGGCCGCAGCCGATGGATATTGCCAAGTGACTGATTTGTCTAAGCAGCAGTTTTGCTTCTTGGTCCCTGCGAGGCACACGGCCTAGAGGAGGCGAGCACCTCCCCATTTTCTTCAGTATACTTAGAGTACCCGGCCCGGGTTCATGAGGTTTTTCGGATCGAAGGCCGATTTGATCCGGCGCATGAGATCGAGCTCGATCTCTGATTTGACGTCGCGCAGCAGATCCTTCTTCAAACGCCCGATGCCGTGTTCTGCGGAAATGCTGCCGCTGAAATCTGCAACGATACCGTGGACGATTGCATTCATCTCGTCCCATTTTGCGAGGTAGGCTTCCTTGTCCGCGCCAACCGGCTGGCTGACATTGAAATGGATGTTGCCGTCGCCCAAGTGGCCGAATGGCACTGGGCGGCAACCGGGCACGAATGCTTCGACGGCAGCAATCGCCTCATCAAGGAAGGCGGGAATGGAAGCAACCGGGACTGAGACATCGTGTTTGATGGATCCGCCTTCGGCTTTTTGGACTTCCGACATGCCATGGCGAATGTGCCAGAAGTCCTGAACCTGGGTGAGGTTCTGGGCAAAGGCTGCGTCTTCAACCAGCTCGGCTTCAAAAGCTTCGCCCAATATACCTTCCATAAGGTCCCTGACCGGGAACACTTCAGAGCCGCTGGACAACTCCATCAGCACATACCAGGCATGTTCGCCCTCCAGCGGATCCCGCGCCCCGTCCAGATGATTCAGACAGAATTGTACGCCGACACGCGGCATGATTTCAAAACCGGTGAGCAGCGGTCCGGCCTGCGCCTTGGCCATCGAGAAGACCTTCAATGCGGCATGCGGGTTGGCGAGGCCAATAAACGCAGCTTCCAGTTTCTTCGGCTTTGGAAACAGCTTCAAAGAGGCAGCCGTAATAATCCCCAGGGTGCCCTCTCCACCGATAAACAATTGTTTCAAATCATAACCGGTATTGTCCTTGCGAAGGGTGCGCAGACCGTTCCAAATCTCACCCGTCGGAAGCACTACTTCGAGCCCGAGAACCAGGTCTCGGGTGTTGCCATAAGCCAGCACGGCGGTGCCCCCGGCGTTGGTCGAAATGTTGCCGCCGATCTGACATGAGCCTTGCGCGCCGAGTGACAGCGGGAACAGGCGGTCGACTTTTTCAGCCTCGTTTTGCACCGTCTCAAGGATCACGCCGGACTCCACGGTCAGCGTGAAACCGTCCGGATCGACGGCCCGCACCTTGTTCATCCGGGTGAGTGAAAGAACGATTTCGTCCCCGGATTCCTGCGGAATTTGACCGCCGACGAGCCCGGTATTGCCGCCTTGCGGGACGATCTTCAGATCGTTCTCATAGGCATAGCGTACCACCGCACTGACCTCTTCGGTGGACCCTGGCCGCAGCACCATTGGCGTGACGCCTTTATATAGGTCACGCCACTCGGTGAGGAACGGGGCTTGGTCTTCGGCGGTCGTCAATACGTTGGCTGCGCCGATCATTTCGGCGAAGCGTTCAGCGTGAGGGGAGGGCTCCATAGTCGGGATTCTCGTCCTGTTCCGTGATCAAATTTTGCGGCCAACATAGTGATTGAACCGGCCGCCGTCGACGCTTCATTCCGTCCCGGTCTGACTTGAAGGAGAAAATGCCTTGTGCCATAGGAAGCCAGCCCGCTCGGGTGGTGAATGGAATCCTAATCGGAGAATACGATGGCGGAAACGCACGGACTGATGAACGGCAAACGTGGCTTGATCATGGGCTTGGCAAACAAGAAGTCAATTGCCTGGGGGATTGCCAAATCGCTTGCCGATGCCGGTGCCGAGCTAGCCCTCACATACCAGGGCGACGCTCTGAAGAAACGCGTGGAGCCGCTGGGTGAAGAACTGGGCGCGTTTGTCGCTGGGCATTGTGATGTGACCGACACTCAGTCCATCGACGACGTCTTCAAGGCGCTCGAAGAAAAATGGGGCAAGATCGACTTTCTGGTTCATGCCGTTGCCTTCTCCGACAAGAACGAGCTGACCGGCCGTTTCGTTGATACGACTGCCGACAACTTTGCCCGCACGATGGACATCTCCTGCTATTCGCTGACCGCAGTCACCCAGCGCGCTGAGAAGCTGATGACCGATGGCGGGTCGATCCTCACCATGACGTATTATGGTGCGGAGAAGGTCATGCCGCATTACAATGTCATGGGTGTCGCCAAGGCGGCTCTGGAAACCAGCGTCAAATATCTGGCGATGGATCTCGGACCGCAAAACATTCGCGTCAATGCGATCTCTGCCGGACCGATCAAAACGCTGGCAGCGTCCGGGATTGGCGACTTCCGCTACATTCTGAAATGGAACGAATACAATTCGCCGCTGCGCCGTTCTGTGACAATTGAGGAAGTGGGCGACAGCGCACTGTTCCTCTTGTCCGATCTCGGCCGCGGTGTCACCGGTGAAATCCAGCATGTCGATTGCGGCTATAACATTGTCGGCATGAAAGCTGTCGATGCGCCGGATATCTCCGTCGTCAAAGACTGACGCTTGTGCACCAAGCCAAGGCGGGACCCCTGCCTGGCATATTCCATTTTCAGCGCTCCGGCTTATATCTTGCCGGAGCGTTTTCATATCCGGACACCTTCATGACGATTGTACCTGCGCCCCAAGCCCCAGAATATCTGCAGAAGCTTTTTGATCCCGGTTTTCTGATTTTCATACGCCATGGCCAGACAGACTGGAACGCGGAAAGCCGAATGCAGGGCCAGAAGGACATTCCGTTGAACGCGAATGGCGAAAGCCAAGCAACGAACAATGGGGCGCTTCTGAAAGGGTATCTGGAGAAAGAGGGCATTGACCCGGATACCCTGGACTTTGTCTCGTCTCCGCTCGGTCGGACCCGGGCGACGATGGAACGTGTCAGGGCGGAAATGGGGCTTGTGCCGGATACGTACAGGCTCGAAGACCAATTGAAGGAAATCACCTTCGGTAAATGGGAAGGCTTCACGCTCGAAGAGCTGGCCGTAAATTATCCGTTTCTCGTTGAGCAACGGCGCGCGGACTAGTGTCGCTGCGTGCCGCCGTGCGGGGTAAGTTATGAGATGCTTGCAGATCGCATCGGCCGGTGGCTTGTGACCGTTGACAGTCCTTCGGTCGTGGTATCCCACGGCGGTGTCTTCCGGGTTCTGCGCGGACTTCTGGAAGGCGGATACACGGACAAGGTTCCGAAAATCGACGTCCCGCAAGACAAGGTGTTCATTTGGCGGGACAGCCAGATGACAGTTGTTGAAACAATTTGAGAGGAATCCGGCAAATTATGTGGCCAGGGATTTGACGCATATGTGAACTGAAAACGCTCCGCCTGGTCATCGGATGCCGAGCTTCAGTCCGTATGAACCACACTCATACGGAGACAAAGACATGTCCGCAGAAGACTTCTATTCCGAGCTGCCAAGCTGCCAAGATTTCAAGTCGGACAACATACGCAATGAGTTCATCCCCGTTCCGGAGGACTGGGTTGTCCTGACCGCCGACATCGTCCGATCCCGCGACGCCATCAACGCTGGACGCTATAAGCACGTCAACATGGTCGGTGCTGCCGTCATCGCGGCCGTTTTGAACAAGGTTGACCGGAACCGCGTGCCCTTCGTCTTTGGTGGCGACGGGGCAGTTGTCGTCGTTGCAGAGGCCGACAGAAAACTCGCAGAGGAAGCGATTGCCGGCGTTGTTGCCCTTGCGCGGGATGTTGTGGAACTGGAATTGCGAGCAGCATCCATTCCGGTTGCGGACATCCGGAAAAAAGGCGGCGACATCAAAGTTCGCAAATACTGCCTCAGCCCGGGAAATCATCTTGCCATGATCATCGGCGACGGCTTGCTAATCGCGGACAGGATCCTCAAAGACTCCGAGGCCGTAAAGCCCTATGCTTTGGCGCCATCTTCCGATGATCCCGTTTTGAGCGGATTGTCCTGCAGATGGGAGCCGCTGGATGCCCAAAATGGGCACATCGTTTCAGTCATCTTGAAACCGGCGACGGATGAAAGTTTGCCGGAGATTATTGAGGAATTGGCCAGCAAGCTTGGTTTCAATCCACTTACGGACGACGAAAAGCTCCGTTTGGCAGAGGGGCCGCGTCTGAAGTTCCGGTTTCCGCCGCGCACCTTGTCCCTGGAAGCCAGTTTCGGTTCGCCGGGCCGCTGGCTTAAGGGGTATCTCATGGGAATCGTGGAGAGCCTATTCTTCATGTACGGGTACTACACCGGACGCCGGGCAGGGCCCTTCGAGCCCAAGAAATACATTAAAGAGCTCAGTCTCAATACCGATCACAGGAAGCTCGGGGACAGTTTGCAGCTTGTTCTCGACCTGACACCAGACCAGCTGAGCGCGCTGAAGACGTATCTGGAAAGCCAGGCAGAAGCAGGCCAGCTGATCTACGGGCTCCATGTATCTGACAGTGCCCTTATGACCTGTTTTGTGCAGGATGTGTCCAACAACCAGCACATCCACTTTGTAGACGGGGCCAATGGTGGGCTGTCTCTAGCTGCGATTGATTTCAAGAAGAGGCTTGCAGAACGGGCGTCGACATTGCAGACCTCCGGCCCACCAACCGGCCAGAGCTGCGCTGCCATCGGCACCTCACGCCGCCACGGCGGACACCTTCCCGTCACAGCTCAGCGCGGACTGCCGCTGGATCATTTCAAGGATGAGACCTTCCGGAACGGCCTTCGAGATCAAAAAGCCCTGTATGTAGTCGCAGCCGTTTTGCTGCAACCAGAGCCGTTCGCCCTCAGTTTCAACACCTTCCGCCAAAACACTGATGTCGAGGCTCTTCGCCAGATTGATCAAAGCGCTTGTGAACTTCTGCAGACCCGGATTGGTGTCAACACCTGTGATAAAGCTGCGGTCGATCTTCACGCGATCCACCTTGAGGTCCCGCAGACTTGAAATGCTGGAATGGCCGGTACCAAAATCATCCAGTTCAATAAAAAAGCCGAGTTCTGACAGGCGCGCTATGTTGGCCTTGACCGGCATGGCGGCGATCTCGTCGATCATAACGGCTTCAAGGATTTCCAGGTTGAAATTGGAAGGTTTGAGGCCGAGGCTGACGATCTTGGCATAGATCTCTTCAGCCACATTTTCCTGTTCTAGGAAGCTCGCTGAAACGTTCAAGCCGAGATGAATGCCATGAATGTTCCGGGCCTCAAGTGTGGTTGCCAACGACAGCACGTTCTCGCGAACGGCTGTTTCGATGAGCTCCATGTAACCGGCATCTTCTGCAGCGGGCAGGAAGGCGCCAGGAAAGCGGACCTGATCTCCATCTATCCAGCGGGCGAGCGCCTCTGCGCCGATGATCTGTCCGGTGTGGATGTCCACTTGCGGCTGGTACCAGGGAACGATATTGCCTTTTTCCAAGGCCGACAGGACTTCCTTCGCGGTTTCCGCGTTGCTCTCAAAAATTGCGCGCATCACCGGCGAGAAGACTTCGAGCTCTTTCGATCCCTTTTGTTTGGCTGTGCGCAAGGCCAGTGTTGCATCCGTCAGGATGGTTTCGTTGAGTGCCGTGTTTGCCTTGTGAAAGGAGACCCCGGCGTTGGCGTCGATCACAGTTTCCTGACCTTCTACCACTTTGACTGAGCAAATTTTTTTCAAGACTTTCCGCGCAAAGGCTTCGAAGTCAGCGGTGCTTTGCCCGTCTTGGCGTAGCAGGGCAAATTCGCTGCCGCCAGTTCGGCATAGGAAGTCTTTCGGCCCGGCAAGCGCGGTAAGGTCACTTGCAATGGCCCTTAAAATCATGTCGCCAGCTTCATCGCCGAAACGATGATTTATTTTCCGAAACTGTCGGATATCAAACACCGCAAGACCTGATATGCGGCTGGAACTCGACGGACGGACGGCTCTCATTGCTTCTAGAAGGGCTCTACGGTTCGGCAGGCCTGTCAAAGGATCGTGGAACCCGAGTTTTTCAAACTCCTTTTGTGTCCGGTCTGCCAGTGCCCTGACAAGAACAGCGCCGATCCCAAAGGCGATAAAAATGACCGCAGTCGCTACCGCACCTGCCAGGGAGACCGCCTGAAGAGTGTCCTGCTTTTCTTCGATCAAGGCAGCACGCAAGTAATCCAGGGTTTCTTGCCACAGTGTGTACGTGGCTTCGATCAGCATAGGCTCCGCAATGATGACGGGCTCTGCGACGATGTCGGCCCCCGTTGCGGCCTGTATCGTCGACGTCAGGAACTTGGCACCCTGGGTCTGAAAAGCAACGTTTGCCTCCCGGTACTGCCTTGCCATGGAGCGCAGGTCGTCCGCTGCTGGGCCTACGAGGTCCGTGAACAGCAAAACGGTGTCACGTGCCGCTCCGTCGGCAGCCACCTTGAATTGCCCGCCCTGAACTGGAACCATCATCTTGTCCCAGACATTGATGGTGTCCTTTGTCGACAGGAGTTCCGCATTTTCGCGCATTTTCGACGTTTCGATAATGACGGAGGGCAGAATTTCAGTCAGCAAATGAGGGAGTTTCGTTGTCTCGTACGGACTGGATGATGAGATTTTGGCAAGGGCTGCAATCGAAAGTGCCAGACTTCTGGCATGTCTCAGCGATTTCGAGACATCTTCTTCCGTCGCAAACTCAGTCAGTTGGGTATCGAGATACTCCGCATAATCCGGACCGCCGAAGCGGATGAGCTGATCGCGGTAGCTGTCCGAAATCTCCAGCGAAGAGATGCCCCGGGACTTTTCTTCTGTCAGTGGTCCCAGCGCTTGAAGCAGGCCAACCCCCTTCAAACTGCGGTCAATCGCGCGGACGCTTTCGAAATTTCCGTAAAACCAAAGCGAGGCAAAGAGCAGGCTGGGCGCCAGCAAGAAAATGATCAGACCTGTTAGCCAACCACGAATGCGCACGATAGAATCCCGCTGACCTCAACTTGGGGAGGTACGATAAAGATTGGTGTTTAACGATTGGCAAATCCGGTTTTATAAAAACGGGACTATCTCCGGTTCACACGTATAGGTGATCTGGTTTTGATCATTCGCGGATTTTCTTGTTTTCGGTCTTTCATGACGGGCGTCGAAATAGAAGGCCGCTCTAACACCTGATGGGCTTGAGCTTCACGGGCGGATGGCTTATCGCTCGCAGTCTTGGTTCACGCTGCTTTTTGGGAAAGCCACGAATGTCGCACAACAGTTTCGGTCACATGTTTCGGGTCACCACTTGGGGGGAAAGCCACGGACCTGCAATCGGCTGTGTTGTTGATGGCTGTCCGCCGCTCGTTCCGCTGACCGAAGCTGACATTCAGGGCTTCATGGAAAAGCGCAAACCCGGCCAGTCCAAGTATACGACACAGCGGCGTGAGCCTGATGAAGTAAAGATTCTGTCCGGCGTCATGGTTGATGAAGACGGCGTGCAGAAAACAACCGGCACACCGATTTCGCTTATGGTTGAGAACACCGATCAACGATCCAAGGATTACTCCGAGATCAAGGACCGGTTCCGTCCGGGCCACGCTGATTTCACCTATGATGCGAAATACGGCATTCGGGATTATCGCGGCGGCGGACGGTCCTCCGCCCGCGAAACAGCGATGCGCGTTGCAGCCGGTGCCGTTGCGCGGAAGGTTCTACAGGGTGTAACGATCCGCGGCGCTCTGGTTCAGGTTGGGCCGCATAAACTCGATCGCGGCAATTGGGACTGGGCGGAAGTCAACAACAACCCGTTTTTCTGTCCCGACGCAGCAGCGGCTGCCCAGTGGGCGGAGTATTTGGACGGGGTGCGCAAGGCGGGGTCCTCCGTCGGCGCAGTAATTGAAATCGTGGCGGAGGGCGTGCCTGCCGGATGGGGCGCGCCGATCTACGGCAAACTGGATACGGACCTGACCGCAGCGATGATGTCTATCAATGCAGTAAAGGGCGTTGAAGTTGGCAACGGCTTTGAGTCGGCAACCTTGACCGGTGAAGAAAACGCCGATGAAATCCGCGTCGACGATGTCGGCCGGCCGGTGTTCCTGACAAACAATGCCGGCGGTGTGCTTGGCGGGATCTCCAACGGTGATCCGCTGGTGGTGCGCTTCGCGGTCAAGCCAACGTCGTCAATCCTGACGGAACGCAAGTCGATCACGCGCCAGGGCGAAGAAGTCGACGTGATGACCAAAGGCCGCCACGATCCGTGCGTCGGCATCCGTGCCGTTCCGGTCGGCGAGGCCATGATGGCCTGCGTTTTGGCCGACCATATGATCCGCCACCGCGGCCAGGTGGGGTGACTGCAACAGGCTCCTGCGACATTTCATTACAATTCTTTTGCGCAGTAGTTATGGTCCCGCGGGATTAAGCTTCTAAGTATTTTCGGAGCAACAATTTGCTTGCCGACAGGGAGCTATCGCATGAACGAGATGACGCCTGTTCGCCGTATGACGGCGAAGGACTTTCCTCAGGAACTGCTCGACCTTTACGACTACTATGCGCATGGGAAGATCAACAAACGAGAGTTTCTGACAGGCGCTGCCAAGTATGCGGTGGCGGGTGTCACTGCTGCCATGTTGCTTGATCAGCTGTCGCCGAATTACGCTTTGGCCCAGCAAGTCGCACCGGATGATGCGGCAATTGAGACTGACCGAATAACCTATCCGTCGCCGAATGGGCATGGCGAAGTCAATGCGTATATGGTCAAACCAGCGGGCGCGACGGATAAGCTGGCGGCGGTTTTGGTGATCCACGAAAATCGTGGTTTGAACCCATACATCGAAGATGTCGCCCGAAGGCTCGGCAAAGCGGGCTTTCTCACTCTGGCACCCGATGGACTGACGTCTGTGGGCGGGTATCCGGGAAATGATGATGAGGGGCGGCAGCTCCAACGCACGGTCGACCGCGAAAAACTACTGAACGATTTCTTTGCCGGGTTCGAGTTTCTGCTGAACCATGAAGACAGCACCGGCAAGGTCGGGGCAGTCGGTTTCTGTTATGGCGGTGGTGTCGTGAATGCCATTGCCGTTGCATACCCGGAACTCTCTGCGGGTGTGCCGTTTTACGGACGTCAGCCCGCTGTCGAAGATGTCGCCAAGATAGAAGCGCCATTGATGCTGCAACATGCCGAGCTGGACGAACGTATTAATGCGGGCTGGCCCTCCTACGAGGAGGCGCTCAAGGCCCATGGTAAAGAATATGTGGCTTATATGTATCAGGGTGCGAACCACGGCTTCCACAACGACACGACACCCAGGTTTGATGCAGGAGCCGCCGAACTGGCCGAAGAGCGCACGGTCGCGTTTTTCAAGGAACATTTGATGTAGTTGGAGACTGCCGGGGAGAGCTTGCTCCCGGGCAAGATCGGATAATATGACGTTCTGGTATCTCAGACGAACTTGAACGTTCGGATGCGGGTCAGAACTTCGTCCGGGTCGCCGACAAGGGTGTGCAGGTTGACGGAAATAAGCTCCCGCCCGTGTTCGCGTTTGCTGCGCTTCCAGTTGCGCATTGTAAACCGCTTCCAAAAGGGTGTGTGCTGGCCTTGAGTGACGGCGTCTTCCAATGGGCGGGTTAGAAGCACGTTCAGCTTTATCAACTCGATGCTGCGAACGCTCGTGCGGGTCAAATCGATCATGCGGATCGCGCCCCAGTCGATAAAGCCGATGCGGTCGACAAAGAGCCCGTCTTCATTCGCGCCTAATTGCGGGCGCTTTTTCTCAAGCATGGGAAAATGCCAATAGGCGATGACTGCTGGACCAAGTGCTGCGAACAGCAGCAGGTACATGCCGGACACGACGCTCACCACTGCGAAGAGACCTCCAAGCAGCATGCAGCCATAGACGATGGCCTCGCTGTTCCGCCGGTCGTAGCCGATTGTGAACGGCGCGGGAGCTGGTTTTTCAGATCCCTTGCTCTCGGCTTCCTTGTCGACCACCTGTTCTTTCATGCAGCATTATCCAATCTTTTGACCTCACAAATCGAGGATCTCTGTTTCGTCGATCTTGATGTCAAACCCCTCCAGCCCAACGTAGTGCCGTTCACGGGAGGCCAGCAGGCGAATGGAGCTGACACCCAGATCTTTCAGAATTTGAGCGCCCAGTCCGACTTCCCGCCAGTGTTCCTGTCTAGCTTGCGCGGAGCTGTGGTCTTCGGTTTCCGCAGCTTCGAAGTCCGATCTCGGCCGCGTGGACTGGCGGGCAACCCCAACAGATCCTTCGCGGAGATAAACAACAACGCCGCGCCCCCGGTCGGAAAAATGCTTCATGATTGTGTCGAGAGGGCGTGCATCTCCGATCGTGTCATCCAGCACC
>CALDSI010000329.1 GCA_937911395.1 uncultured Labrenzia sp. | reverse complement strand
CGACTTCTAGGCTGAAGGTTTCGACGAAATCTACTGCATCTCCGTGAACGATGCCTTCGTCATGAACGCCTGGGCAAAAGCTCAGGGCGTCGATAAGGTCAAAGTCATTCCGGACGGCTCTGGTGAATTCACCCGGAAGATGGGCATGCTGGTCGCCAAGGACAATCTTGGATTTGGCATGCGGTCCTGGCGCTACGGCGCGGTCGTCACCGACGGCATTGTTGAGCAGTGGTTCGAAGAAGAAGGCTTCTCTGACAACTGCGAAACCGACCCATACGGTGCTTCTTCTCCGCAGAACATCCTGGAGAACCTCAAGGCATCCAAGGCAAAAGCTGCTTAAACTGCGGCCTTTCAGATCAAGCCCCGGAGCAGACTGCACCGGGGCTTTTTTGTTTCCAGAAAACCGTCAAAGAACATCGGCACAGCCGGCAACAGCATCCCCAGGCACAATCGCAACGCTGCCAGCGGCCATTCCATCGAGAATTGCATTCTCCTGGTCTTCGACATCGGTATCCTGCGCCCTGTTGTGCTCGTCAACCGCCCAGCCAACGCCTTTATCACGGGTTGTCATTACAACCAGGCCCGGCGCCCATGTGTCATCGATTGCAGCTTTCCAAGTCGCATAGGCCGCCTCATCAACCCGTTTCAAGGCACTGGTCAGAACAGTTCCTGGCAAAAACCCGTTCTTGTTGGCATCCACCATGATCACATGGGCATCTTGTTCTTGAGCTGCCCGTGCAACGCCTTCCGCGGCCATTCCGGCCGGTGCAAAAATCACGTCAGCCCCATCTGCAAACATCTTGTCTGCGATCGCCTTTCCACCTTGAATGTTGCGGAAAGCGTACATGTCCTGACCTACGAAAGATGACAAAACACTGACATCAGCATTGGCATATCTCGCCCCGGCTTCAAATCCGCACATGAACCGACGCACCGGTGGGATATCCATCCCGCCAATGGTCCCGACTGTCCCGGTTTTTGTCTTCAGGCCGGCAACATAACCTGCAAGAAATCCGCTCTCGTCATCCGCAAAGAGGATAGACCGGACATTGGGAAGGTCACTGATGACCCCATCGATGCTAGTGAATTTGACATCCGGGAACTCCAATGCAGTGGTGCGAACCAGTTCCGAACTCTCAAATCCCAGCGTCAGGATATGAGTCACACCGGATTTCGCGAACTGCCGGATGACGTTCATTGTCTCGTCCGGATCCGTGCTGATCCATTCCCTGATTTCAAGTCCAAATTCAGCCGCGGCCCGCTCAGACCCGATTGCTGCGAGTTCGTTGAATGACCCATCCATCTTAGCATTCGTAAAAATAACAGCACCAACAGTCTCGGCGCGCGCGGGTACAACCCCGGAAACAACGAGAAAAATAGAAACGGCAATCAGTCTCAACAACGTAATCTTCTGCATTCTCGCCTTTCTTCCGGCGATGATTGCTTGTGTTTCTACTGAATGAAAAGGCAATCAACGCGGCTAACCCGAAACCTGCCAATACCGGACTTGTCGGGCAACTGAAAAATACAATTGAAATTTGAATTATTACCTAAGGTCAGCACATAGACCACTCAGGAGACAAGTAAGGCACGCTCGATCGCACCTTGAAAAGACAAAACGGCCGTGGGATCGCAGCCGTTTTGACCCCGTGTTTTGTTTTCGTGGCGGGGCGGCCGTCAGAGACACGGCTTTTGCTTTTAGTCCGGATTGAGACCCCGTCGCCGTTCGTCTTCAGAGCGCAACTCAAGCCACATTGCATTCAAGATCGCCAGACAACAGGCGAGCGGCATTCCCAGGATCCAGGCAAAGTACCACATGAGAATTCGTCTCCGTTTCTGCGTGCCTCAGTAGGCCGTGTGGTTGTCGCGTTCGATGGTTTCTTCGTCAATCTTGCCCCACAGCACCTTGTAGACCCAGGCCGTGTAGACAAGGATAATCGGCAGGAAGATGACGACCGCAACGAGCATGTTGAAGAGCGTGCGATGTGTTGAAGAGGCGTCCCAAACGGTCAAGCTCGCCTCCGGCTGTACCGATGACGGCAAAATGAAGGGGAACATCGAAACACCGACGGTGGCAATGATCCCGAATACAGCCATCTTCGAGAACGCGAAAATCGACATCTCGAAGCGCGTCTGCAGCAAAACAAGTGTGCCGAGCATCCCCAGGAACCCCATGATCGGAGCGAGCCAAAGCACAGGATAAGCCGTATAGTTCCGCATCCAGGCACCGCCCTCAACAACCGCTTGTTTGGCGAGCGGGTTGGCTTGCATGTTCGGATCGACCTCTGATGTGATCCGGAACCCCTCGACGTGACCGGTTGCAACCAGATATCCGCCAACGCCGAAAAGAAGGATCCCGCCGAGAGCTGCAAAGGTACCAGCCTTTCTGGCCCGTGCAGCAATCTCACCGGTCGCCCGCATCACCAGCCAGACCGCTCCGTGCATCACGAGCATGGTGACCGACAAAAGTCCGCAGAGGAGCGTAAATGGCGAGAACAGACCGAAGAACGAGCCGTCATAGGTCATGCGAAGTTCATTATCGAGCCGGAATGGCACCCCAAGAAGGACGTTGCCGACCGCAACACCAAACACCAGCGCAGGCACAAAAGACCCTGTGAAGAGTGCCCAATCCCAGGCGCTGCGCCAATTTGGGTCTGGCCGTTTGGAGCGATACTTAAAAGCCACTGGCCGCAGGATCATGGCCGCCAGGACCACAAACATGGCGAGGTAAAAGCCGGAAAAGCTGATCGCGTAAAGCGGCGGCCAGGCGGCAAAGATCGCGCCGCCCCCCAAGATGAACCAGACTTGATTGCCCTCCCAGGTGGCACCGATCGTGTTGATCACGACGCGCCGCTCAATATCGGTTTCGGCAATGAACGGCAGCAGCGTTCCAACGCCCATGTCGAAACCGTCAGTCACGGCAAAACCGATCAGCAAAATTCCGAGCAGCAGCCACCAGATCACTTTCAAGGTCGAGTAATCGATGAGTTCGTAAAGGACCATGATCGTTTACTCCGCCGGAATTGCTGAGGCTGATGAGGGCGCAGAAATGGACGGTGGTGATGTGGGCGCAATCCGTTCGCCATCCTCCGGTCCAATCTTGATGTATTTGATCATCAGCGCGATCTCGATGACCAGCAGTGTGCTGTAAAGTGCAACAAAACCGGCGAGCGTCAGCAGAACTTCGGGAACGGAGAGACTGGAAACGGCAGCAGACGTTGGCAGCATACTCTCGATGATCTAGGGTTGACGGCCATACTCGGCAACAAACCAGCCCATTTCGCATGCAATCCAGGGCAGCGGAATGGACCAGACCGCGACATGAAGGATCCAACGCCGTTTTTCCATGAGCGTTTCGAGCCTGCCGGCAGAGGAATAGTAGAAGAATACGGCTGTCAGCAGGATGAAGAAGAAACCACACGCCACCATGATCCGGAAGGCATAGAACATCGGCCAAACATTCGGCACCGTCGCCCAGGCTGCCGCATCAACCTGCTCGGTCGTCGCTGCCATCGGGTTGTCGGTGTAGGGCAACAGGAGATAGGCATAGCCGAGAGACTGTGCGTTCTGGCGGAAGGTTTCCCGCAACTCTTCGCTGGCCTCAGCCGGGTTCTCCCGGATCTTTTGCAACGCATCCCAAGCGACCGCGCCTTGCCGGATACGATCCTTCGACCGGTCCACGAGCTCGTTGATGCCAGGGATCTCGGTATCAAGAGACCGTGTAGCGATGAGGCCCATGACATACGGGACTTCAATCGCAAAGATGTTCTCCCGTGTTTCCATGTCGGGCCAGGCGACAACGTTGAACGCAGCGGGAGCCGGTTCCGTGTGCCACATGGCCTCGATGGTTGCGAGCTTCATCTTCTGGTTCAAGTTGGCTTCGTAACCGCTCTCATCCCCCAGGACGACAACGGAAAGTGCCGATGCAAAGCCGAATGCCGAGGCGATTGCCATGGACCGCTTCGCGATCTGCAGGTGCCGACCCTGCAACATGTACCACGCGGAAATCCCGATCATGAACATTGCCGCGGTGACATAGCCGGCTGATACGGTGTGGACGAACTTTGCCTGGGCAACCGGGTTGAACAGGACTTCATAGAAGCTGGTGACTTCCATCCGCATCGTGTCGGGATTGAACTCGGCACCGACTGGATGCTGCATCCAGCCATTCGCGATCAGGATCCAGAGTGCTGAAAAATTGGTTCCGAAAGCAACGGCCCAGGTCGCAGCAAGATGCTGGCGCTTCGACAGTCTGTCCCAGCCAAAGAAGAACAGCCCGACAAAGGTCGCTTCGAGAAAGAATGCCATCAAGCCTTCGATGGCCAAGGGCGCCCCAAACACATCTCCGACATACTGGCTGAAATAGGCCCAGTTCATGCCGAATTGGAACTCCATGGTTAGTCCCGTTGCGACCCCGAGCACGAAATTGATGCCGAACAGGGTTCCCCAGAACTTCACCATCCGTTTCCAGATTTCGCGGCCGGTCATGACATAGACCGTTTCCATCGTGGCCAGCAGGATCGAGAGCCCGATGGTCAGTGGCACGAACAAGAAGTGGTACATTGCAGTCATGGCAAACTGCAGCCGCGACAGATCGACGACATTGAGTTCCATCGGGTTCCCCTCCTAAGCTCTACCAGCCTAAGCCTCTGGTTTGATGGTGACCCAGCTGAACTCCAAGGTCAATGCACCCAAACTATATTGCAGGTCACCTAACTACATCAAAATGAATACGAAATTACACATACGAGATAATCTGAAGTCACTTTATTCCGCCGCAAGATCGGCTTTTCTCTGATTGAGAAACAAAACACTGCCGGCCGCTTCCAGTTCGATCCGCTTGTGTGCGATCATGAGAACAGCAGCGCGTCCCCGGAACGAGAAGAACCGCTCAAGGACGTCTATTGTCGTCGCCGTATCAAGTCCTTCAGTCATTTCATCAAGGATGAACAGGTCCGGATTGGTCAAAAACGCACGTGCGAGGGCAATCCGCCGCTGTTCTCCACCCGACAGGCCAAGCCCGCCCTCCCCGATGACCGTATCCAGCCCATCCGGGCTTTCAGAGATCCGCTGGGCGATTGCTGCTTGCGCCAGCGCGATCCAGAGTTCGGTATCACTTGCAGTCGGGTTCGCAATCCTCAGATTCGCGCCGACCGTGTCATTGAACAGATGCGGACGCTGGCTCAGAACCGTAACGCGCGAACGAAGCTCTGCTTCGGGCACATCAGCCAGATCCTGACCGTTCAAAAGGATTCGGCCGTCGCCGGGTACCAACATTCTGGAAGCAAGTGCTGCAACGGTGCTCTTGCCGCATCCACTGCGTCCGGCAATTGCCAGCGTCTGTTTCTCTGAGAGCTCAAAGGACAGGTTTTCCAGAACCGTGCGCTCAGCACCCGGATAGCCGAATGACACCGTCTCGAATTTCAGAATTGAACCAGTGACCGGCGCCCCATGGTTGTTGTCGGTTCTTTGGGCACCAGGAAGTCTTACGTCCGATTGAGACGGGGCCAGTAGAGTGTTGGTCCGGTCCGCTGCCAAGGCAATACGGGGCAGTTTTGCAAGCCCCGGCAGAATGGACCCGATGATCTCGGGAACGGCTATCGCTGCAAGCACAAGCGCGATACCGAGACCGGGAGACATATCGTTCGCCATGACCGAGAGCGAAACCACAACCAGCATCAGGGCAACGAAGATTTGTCCGAGCACGGCCGAAAACCCGGTCAAGCGCACAGCACGGCGATCTTCCAGATCTTCCGCTGCCCCTTGGGTTTCATCCGCCCGACGAATGGTTTCAGCAACCGGTTCCAGCCCACCAAACACCGCAAGATCCCGGCGCCCGGCGACCATATCGGTTGCTCTCAAACGCATGGCTTCATTGGCAGCATCCGCCCGGCGGGCAATTTTCTTGTCGGCACTGCGAACAGCATGGACCGCGAGCCCGAACCAGCCGCCGAGGCAAACCGCTCCAGCAGCAAATACGATTGCCGGCATGGACAACCAGACCGCGAGAGCTGCAAGAGAAACTGTCGAAATCACCACAAAAGGAACAACAAGCCGCAGATAAACACCGTCCAGAGCAGAAATGTCGATGGTCAGGCGGTTCAACAGCAAGCCGGATCGCTGGCCGGAAAGTGACCTCGACGCCATTGCGGCAAAGAGTTTTGTGCGAAGATCCGCAAGGTACCGGAAAGTCGCATCATGGGTCAGCATCCGTTCGCCATACCGGCCGGCCGTGCGCAAAATCGCCAAGGCACGGATCATCGCGCTTGGCACAAAGATGTTCAAAAATACGCCCGTCGCCCCGGCAACACCGGCAGCTGTGATGAACCAACCTGCCACACCCAACAGCAAAAGGCCGGAAATTGCTGGTACCAGGGCAGCTGCAATGCCGAGGCAAAAGGACAGGCGATTGTGCCGAAAATGGCGGGAAACGAAGCTCAGAACAGCGTTCATCCGGCCGTCTCCATCATCTTCATACCTGCCAGCCGGGCAAGATCGATCTTCTGTCCCGGAAGGGCCAAAATGGCCGGATTGTGGGTCGCAATGACTGCCGTCCGACCAGCGCAGAGCATTTGCAGCCCGGAGATCACGTCGGCCGCTGTTTCATCATCCAGTCCTGCTGTCGGCTCATCCGCCAAAAGGAGTTTGGCCGATTTGCGCACGGCAGCCCTTGCGAGCGCAATCCTCCGGATCTCGCCAACAGAAAGGCCAAAGCCGTCCTCGCCCAGCTGTGTGCCAAGTCCGCGCGGCAACCCGCGAACCAGTCCTTCAGCACCGGCGAGCCGAAGAGCGGCCCAGAGATCATCGTCACCAACGGTTTCGCCAGGCCCCGCGCCCCGCATCAAGTTTGCTTTGATCGAGCCATGAAACAGCCGCGGCGACTGACCCAGCCACATGGCGCTCTGGCGCAATTGCTTGGCGATTGCGGGTGTCAGCTCTTGCCCGCCAACCGTTACAGCACCGCCTGCCGGTGGATGGAAACCCAGAATACAGTCGATCAGCGTTGTCTTGCCGCTGCCACTCGGGCCAAATAGAAAAAGCGTTTGCCCGGGCGGAATATCCAGTTTGAGACCATCAAGGACGGACCGCTCGCCGAACCGGATCGAAACGTCTTCAAACCGGATTGTTGGTCCGCTGCCTCCGACATGGAACGTGACCGCTTCGCTCTTTTCAGCATCGCTTGTCTCGGGTGCCGGAAAGCTGTCTTCAAGACTGGCAAGGCTTTCCAGAGCTGCCAAACCGGCTGCCCGGTCATGGTATGCGGCTGCAAACCCGCGCAAGGGCGCGAAAAACTCCGGTGCCAGCAGCAGAACAAAGAGACCTCCGCCATAAGTCAACGGCGTTCCCCATGTTCCGATTGAGATGTCTCCAAGGAGTGAAAAGCCGATATAGACAGCGGCAAAGGCGATCCCCAGCGCGGAAAAGAGCTCCAGCACCGTTGAAGACAGAAACGCGATCTTCAGAACACTCATTGTGCCGGACCGGAACCGCTCTCCGGCGTTATCGACACTTTCCAAAGTCCGATCAAGTGCACCGAACAGAGTGAGCGTTTCCAACCCTCTGATCCGGTCCAGCAATGTCCCGCTTAGTCGTGTCAGTTCGTTCTGCTGGTGCGCACTGGCTTTTTTCGCTCGCATCCCAATCAGGGCCATAAAGATCGGGATCAACGGGCCACAGATCAGCAGAATGAGAGCGGCAATCCAACTGACCGGCAGCACTGCCACAACAATGACCAGCGGCACGACTTTCACCCGCATCATTTGCGGTACATAATTCTGGTAGTACGGACCAAGCAGATCCACTTGCTCGGTCAAATGGGCCGCAAAGGCGCCTGAAGATGGGAATGCCGCTGCGGGCGAAACTTCAACGGCTGCTCTAAGCAACCGGGTTCGCGCAGCACTTTGCACACTGCGGGCAGCACGGCGTGCTGCATTCATACCCACTGTCTGTAAAACCATGCGAACAAGCGCCAGCGCTATGACGCCAAAACCGGCAGCAAGGACCGGAACAGAGCTTTCAAGGGAGACGTCTGCGCTTGCAGGGTCCAAAAAGGATTGAAGCAAGAGAGCAGCGGCAAACGCGATCAGACCGGCCTGCGCAATCCAAATGAGATCGGCAAATGCCAACAGCAGCCCGGCACGCCGTAGAGCCTTCGCGCAGGCGTCATCGGGCACGCCGATCGGCCCATCAGCCGCATCGGCAGTCGTCGCGCTCGCGCCCGGTATTCTTACCCGTTTGGTATTCCCTTTTGCCATGGACTGCTTATCGCCGCGCTCCCCCCGCGATGTCACTGAGGCTTTTTGCCCCTTTGTCTTGTTTCAACGACTCTTACACGCGGTTTTTCGAAATTTCCATCTAGCCCTAGGTTTGAGCGCGAATTCTACCCCAAATCACCAACGGTTTCTCCTGACAGGAAGCTGGCAGGAGGTCTGTGTAACAAAGTCAGCGGACAATGTTTCCCGAACAGCAAAACCGAAAAGGATGATCCGTCATGACAACTCCATGCCTCGAACTCGTGGTTTTCAAAGTCAAAGACAGCGCCAAGGCGCGCATTGCCCGGCGCGCAGCGCAGGACGTCGTTCGCAATTATGAGGGCTTTTTGTCCTGGTCAGCCTATGAAGCCTGCGACGACGCGGGCCTCTTCGCTGATGTTGTCATGTGGCGCGACCTCGCGACGGCCAAAGCTGCCGGACAGAAGGTCATGTCCGATCCAGGCTTCAAGGCCATCATGGCTGAAATCGATGGTCTCGTTTCAATGGCACATTACACCGCCGACCGGGTGGTCGAGGCCGAGATACCGGCCGCCGCCTGAAGCCACAAAGAAGAACGGGCGGACCAGATGGTCCGCCCGCATCTCAATCTGTCAGCTCGGACAGACTTATTTCATAGTCGGAATGGAGAACTCCGCACCCTGCCGGATACCGGACGGCCAGCGGGACGTAACCGTTTTTGTCCGCGTGTAGAACTTAAACGCATCTGGGCCGTGCTGATTCAGATCACCGAAGCCGGATTTTTTCCAGCCGCCGAACGTGTGGTAGGCGAGCGGCACAGGGATCGGCACGTTGATACCGACCATGCCGATGTTGATCCGGTTGGCGAAGTCGCGTGCCGTGTCACCGTCACGGGTGAAGATCGCGGTGCCGTTGCCGTATTCGTGATCCATGGCAAGGCCAATGGCTTCCTCGTATGTCTTGGCACGCACAGTGGACAGCACCGGACCGAAGATCTCGGTCTTGTAGATGTCCATGTCCTTGGTGACATGATCGAACAGGTGCGGTCCGACGAAGAAACCGTCCTCATAGCCCTGCATGGAGAAGTCACGGTTGTCCACGACCAACTTCGCGCCCTGGTCCACGCCGGAGTTGATGAGGCGCAAGATGTTTTCCTGTGCGGCCTTGGTTACGACCGGACCAAAATCGATGTCATCGCCGGCTGTCCATGGGCCGACTTTCAACGCTTCAACGCGCGGAACCAGTTTCTCGATCAGACGATCTGCAGTTTCATCGCCAACCGGGACAGCCACGGAAATCGCCATGCAACGCTCGCCTGCCGCTCCGTAACCGGCCCCAACAAGAGCGTCTGCAGCCTGATCCATGTCCGCATCCGGCATGATGATCATGTGGTTTTTGGCACCGCCAAAGCACTGCGCCCGTTTGCCGTTCTCGGCAGCGCGGTGATAAATGTAATGGGCGATCGGGGTGGAGCCGACAAAGCCAACAGCTTGAATGGTCGGGTTGTCGAGGATGGCATCGACCGATTCCTTGTCACCGTTAACGACGTTCAACACGCCATCCGGCAAACCGGCTTCTTTCAAGAGCTCAGCCAGCATCATCGGAACGGACGGATCGCGCTCGGACGGCTT
This sequence comes from uncultured Labrenzia sp., assembly GCA_937911395.1. Classification (GTDB taxonomy): domain Bacteria; phylum Pseudomonadota; class Alphaproteobacteria; order Rhizobiales; family Stappiaceae; genus Roseibium. Next base: position 2,633 of record CALDSI010000329.1, on the reverse strand, counting down.
CATGATCATCGCGTTACCGGCAACGAGTGCCGGGCCCATCTTCCAGAGCGGGATCATGGCCGGGAAGTTGAACGGGGTAATCCCGGCAACAACGCCCAGCGGCTGCCGCATGGAGTACATGTCGATACCCGGACCCGCACTGTCCGTGAACTCGCCCTTCAGAAGATGCGGTGCGCCGATGCAGAACTCGATCACTTCCAGACCGCGCTGCACGTCACCCTTAGCGTCTACAAGGGTCTTGCCATGTTCGGAAGACAGTTTTTCGGCCAGCTTGTCCATGTCGCGGTTCAGAAGATCGACAAACTTCATCATCACGCGGGCGCGCTTTTGCGGGTTCTGCGCAGCCCAGGCCGGCTGGGCAGCGGCAGCGTTTGCGACAGCAGCTTCCATTTCGGCAGTGGTTGCCAGTGCGACCTGCGCCTGAACTTCCCCGGTTGCCGGGTTGTAGACGTCTGCATACCGGCCAGAGGTGCCCTCAACCTGTTTGCCGCCAATAAAATGACCGATCTTTTCCATGTTCGTTTCTCCCAAAACGTCAGAAGCAACGGCAGCTGATAAGCGCCACCGGAATTATGCTGCAGTTGTTTTCGCTTTTATTTTTGCATTCTACAAGAACCTAAAATCCGTATCCGTTGTGCGTTTTTTATAGTTAGATAGAAGGTGTTTGGTTAGTGTTCAGTAGTCGCCGGTCTTTAGCAGCCTGCGCCCAGCCTGAACGGATGAGAAACAACGCCAAGAGTTCCGCCATTATTTACCGAGACCACGATTGTTGGATAGAAAACGGGATCGATCACTGGATCAAGCCCAGTGACCGCAACGAACTGCGAAGCGCAACCTTATGCAGCGTATTTGAAGAGATCAGTTGCGGTCCCGGACTAGATCCGGAACCAGTGCATAAACTTGAAAGCGTTTGATCCCGGCTCAAGGCCGGGACCGCAAAGAGCTTCAACTTGGCGGGTGGTTAAGGGCTTTGGAAAAGAACATGAACTGGGACGACATTCGGATCTTTTTGGGCGTGGCCCGCACGGGGCAGATCCTGGCGGCAGCCAAACGGCTCGGCCTGAACCATGCCACCGTCGCCCGGCGGTTGACCGCCCTTGAAGACAGTCTTGGCACCCGGCTCTTCGACCGCTCCACATCGGGTTGCGTCTTGACCGATGCCGGCAGCCGATTTTTCGACCGCGCCGAAACGATGGAGGCCGCAGCGCTCGCCGCAGAAGCCGATCTTGGAGACGACACACCGGAGATTTCCGGCACCGTGCGCATTGGTGCGCCGGACGGGTTTGGCGTTGCCTATCTCGCCCCGCGCCTCGGCCTGCTCACGCGCCAACATCCAGGTCTTACGGTTCAGCTTGTTCCGGTTTCCCGCTCTTTCTCCCTGTCCAGAAGGGAGGCAGACATCGCCGTCACCATCGAGCGGCCGGAAACAGGCCGCCTGATCGCCGGAAAATTGGTCGATTACGCCCTCGGGCTCTACGCCTCCAAGACCTATCTGACGGAACGGGGTATACCGGCAAGTCCCGGAGATTTGAGCGGGCATGATCTGATCGGGTACGTGGAAGATCTGCTCTATTCCGCTTCGCTTAATTATGGGACGGAGTTCTTCAAAGGCTGGACCGCGAGGTTCGAAGTTGCCTCCGCGCTCGGCCAGACAGAGGCCGTCAAGGCGGGTGCGGGCATTGGAATCCTGCACGACTTTATCGCCCGCGCAGATCCATCGCTAGTGCCAGTTCTACCCGATATGAAATTGAAACGCGCCTACTGGATGGTCACCCACGAAAGCTCCCGTCCCTTGCGCCACGTTGCGGCCGTTCAGGACTTCCTGCGCGAGCAAGTCGCGCGCGACAAGGCGATGTTTGAGTAACGCGGACCTTAGCGCCACTTTTGCGTCGCAGAGATCCATTCGCGTGTCCGCGCTTCCGGATCGCTGTTTCGGGTAATGTCAGTGATCACCGCAGCACTGTCCGCGCCATGCTCAAAGACACCCGAAAGACGTTCCACGGTCAATCCGCCGATGGTGACCAGAGGCAGATCGCCGATGTCCGCTTTCCAGCGGGTGATCTTTTCCAGCCCCTGCGGCGCCCATTTCAGTTCCTTGGTGACCGTTGGATAGACCGGGCCGAGCGCCACATACTCTGGCTGCACTGCCAAGGCCGTCGAAAGCTCCGCGCCATCATGGGTGGAGACGCCCAGCTTCAAACCCGCCTTGCGGATCGCTGCCACGTCGGCGTCTGCCAGATCCTCCTGCCCCAGGTGGACGAAATCACAGCCTTCGGAAATGGCGAGCTGCCAATAGTCGTTCACGACCAACTGGCAGCCGTGATCGGCACAGACGGTTTTGGCTTCGCGGATCTGGCGGGCGATATCCGCGTCCGGCAGGTCCTTGATGCGCAACTGCACAAGTTTCACGCCCAGCGGCACCAGCCGGGCAATCCAATCAGAGCTGTCAACGACGAGATAAAAGGGATCAAGTTTCATACTGGCTCACGGAGGTAGCGGCATAAGGCTGATTGCCGGTCCGTTATACTGCGCGCAGATCACTGCTCAAGACCGAAACGGACTGTTCAATGGACACTTACAGCGCGCATCCCCTATCTATGGTGAGAAGAAACCATACGTGACATTGGGAGAGG
>CALDSI010000328.1 GCA_937911395.1 uncultured Labrenzia sp. | reverse complement strand
GTCAACGAGAATGCCGCGGTTGACATCCAGCCCGGCCGTCTTTGCAAGATCGGCTGACGGGCGGATGCCAACCGCCATCACAACGATGCTCGCCTCGATCTCAGTTCCGTCGTCCAGCCGGATACCTTTGACGTTCCCGGCGCCGTCATCGACGATTTCATGGCTGTTGGCTTTGGTACGCACATCAATGCCGCGACGCTTGAATTCTTCCTCCAGCAGAAACCCGGCTGCCGGATCGAGCTGGCGTTCCATCAGCGTCGGCATCAGGTGAAGAACCGTGACCTCCATGCCCTGCATCTTCAGACCGGCTGCGGCTTCAAGGCCAAGCAGTCCCCCGCCGATCTCAACAGCGCGGCCGCCGTCCGTTGCGGCGGCCAGCAGCTGATCGACAGCATCAAGGTCGCGATAGGTCAGGACGCCATTGAGGTCCTTGCCCGGCAGCGGGATGATGAACGGGTTGGAACCGGTCGCGATGACCAGCTTGTCGTAATTGGCGGTAATGCCGTTTTCCGATGTAACGGTTTTGGCAGACCGGTCGATCTCCGACACGCGGGCCGACTTGTGCAGGGTAACGCCATGTTCAGTGTACCAGTCGTCGCCGTGGGTGATGATGTCTTCATAGGACTTCTCACCGGAGAGGACCGGGGACAGCATCAGCCGGTTGTAGTTGACCCGTGGTTCGGCGTTGAAGATCGTGACGTCGTAGGCGTCATTGTCCTGATCAAACAGGTGCTCCAGCATCCGGCCCGGCGCCATGCCGTTGCCGATGATGACAAGCTTTTGTCTTGTCATGATTGCCATCCCCCTTTCATTCCGCTGCTTCGATCGCGGCCTTTTGACGGGCCATGCGCGCAGCACGTTTTTCCTGGATGGATTTGAGTTGGTCTTCGCTCGGATCCGCACCGCCCTCATAGGCTTCAAGGAAATCGAGAAGTTCCTCGCGGTAGGCGTAGTAATCCGGGTGAGCCAGCAGTTCCTTGCGTGACCGCGGGCGCGGCAGATCCACCTCCATGATGTTGCCAATCCGCGCATTCGGGCCGTTCGACATCATCACCACCCGGTCGGCGAGCAGGATCGCTTCATCGACATCATGGGTGACGCAGATCGCCGTCACCTGGGTGCGCTTCCAGACATCCATCAGAACATCCTGCAGTTCCCAGCGGGTGAGGCTGTCGAGCATGCCGAATGGTTCATCGAGAAGGAGCAGTTTTGGCGACAGTGCAAAGGCGCGGGCAATGCCGACGCGCTGCTTCATGCCGTTGGACAGATCGACTGCCGGTTTTTGCATGGCATCGGCGAGACCGACCTTGGACAGGTAATATTCGATGACGTCGCGCTTTTCTTGGCGGGACGCGTGCGGATAAACCTTGTCGACGCCAAGGGCGACATTCTCATAAGCCGTCAGCCAGGGCATCAGGCTCGGTGCCTGGAACACGACCGCCCGGTCGGGACCTGCCTGCGTGACATGCGTGCCGTCAAGGATGATGGCGCCCTCGGTGATCGGATTGAGACCCGCCACCATGGACAGAACCGTCGACTTGCCGCAGCCGGAGTGGCCGATCAGCGTGATGAACTCGCCCTTGTTCATCTTCAGCTCAAACCCGTCGACAACGGTCAACGGACCTTTCGGTGTCGGGTAGACCTTCTTGAGCTGGGAGAACTCGAGGAAACGCTCGTTCTTTAGTGTCTCCGCGGCTTTTTCATAGACGGCCGGCAACTTGTCGTCCGGCTTCAGCCGCTGGGTGATCGGCACGATGTTCGGCAGGACAATGTCGCGTTCCAGATCCGCGCCGCGTTCGGCCCCAACCGCCATGAGATATTCGGTGATGTCCGCCCGGAGCTTGATGAACTCGTCATCATGGTTGAGCTCACCCCGGTCGCGCGGACGTTTGAACGGAACTTTGAATTCCGGCCCAAGCGTTGCGGAGGTGCCGGGCTTCAATGGTATGATCCGGTCTGCCAGCAGGATAGCCTCATCCACATCATTGGTGATGAGAATGATGGTCTTCTTTTCCTGCTCGCAGATCGCTGCAAACTCGTCCTGCAGCTTGGCGCGGGTCAGGGCGTCAAGCGCGGACAGCGGTTCATCAAGCAGCAGGAGTTCGGGCTGCATGGCAAGTGCCCGGGCAACCGCCACACGCTGGCGCATGCCGCCGGAGAGTTCCGCCGGCTTGCGGTCCTTGGCATGGGCCAGACCGACCATCTCGATGTATTTGTCGCAAATGCCCTTGCGCTCGTTGGCGCTCTTCTTCTTGAAGACACTGTCGACAGCAAGGGCAACGTTTCCGGTAACCGACAGCCACGGCATCAGGGAGTAGGACTGAAAGACAACACCCCGATCCGGGTTTGGACCGTCAATCTCCTTACCCTTGAAGATGATCCCACCGGTGTCCGGTTCAATCAGGCCCGCAAGCAGGGAAATGAGGGTCGTCTTGCCGGTTCCCGAGAACCCGACGATGGCAATGAACTCGCCGTCGTCGACCTTGAGATTGATGTCGTCCAGAACATCGGTGCGGCTGACGCCTTCACCGTAAGACTTCGAGACGCCGGAGATTTCCAAAAAGGACATCAGGGTCTCCTTACCGGTTGGCCGAGAATGTGAAGGCGCGCTGCAGTGCGAACATCAGCCGGTCGAGCATGAACCCGATGAGACCAATGGTCAGAACAGCAACCATGATTTTTGCAAGCGACTGGGAGGACCCGTTCTGGAACTCGTCCCAGACGAATTTTCCAAGACCCGGGTTTTGGGCGAGCATTTCAGCTGCGATCAAAACCATCCAGCCCACACCCAGCGACAGACGCAGACCGGTGAAGATCAGTGGCAGGGAGGAGGGCAGCACCAGCTTAGTGATAGTCTTCCAGGTCGGGAGCTGCAAAACCCGGCCGACGTTCATCAGGTCCTTGTCGACAGACGCAACGCCCAATGCGGTGTTGATCAGCGTAGGCCACATGGAGCAAAGCGTGACTGTGACAGCCGAGATCAGAAGGGATTTCGACAACCAGTCATAGGGGTTGGCGTAGGTCGCGGAGACGATCATCGTCACGATCGGCAGCCAGGCGAGCGGTGAGACCGGCTTGAAGATCTGAATGAGTGGATTGATCGCGCCGTTGAAAGTGCGCGACAGGCCGGAGGCAATACCGAGCGGCACGGCAATGATGGTCGCGATCAGAAACCCGAGACCGACGGTTTTCAGGGAGGTGCCGATCTGGTCGATATATGTCGGTTTGCCGGTGTAGTTCCGGTGCTTGATCCGATCAGTCTTGCCTTCTGCGGCGAGTTTAGCGTTGCGCGCATCCTGGCGATCGTAAAAGGCCTCTGCCTTTTCGCGTTCGCGCACATGGTCTTCCCAGAGATTGATCGTTTGCGCCCAGACCTGCGATGGCCCTGGAACAGCTCCAAGGGATGTCTGCACCTGCGGCGCAAGGGCTGCCCACATGGCGAGAAACGCGAGAATGCCGATCAGCGGGATCACGAGCACCCGCTTCAATTCGCCCATTTGTTCTTTCGGGCTGTCACCGGCTGCGATTTTCAGGAGCGGGACCAGCCAGGAGAAGCCGAGCGCATCCAGCCAGCCACCGGCCTTGTTGATCGTGGTGAAGAGTTTTTCCTTGCGGGCGGCCCGGGCAAGATCCGGGGAGCTAGCTGTGTCGGCATTGGCCATCGGTGGCGTCCCTTAACGTCTGAATTCTGGTGTTGGGGAGGCGGAGCGGCGGGGCTGCTGACCGCCGCTCCCACAGTCGGGGATTAACCGCCGACCACTTCGTTGCCGTCGACGACCTGCTTGCCTTTCAGGCCGATCGGCAGGCTGTCGATGTAGGCGTTGGGCTGTTTTCCGTCGTAGGGAATGCCGTCAATGATGTCGGCTGCCGGGGTCGGAGCACGATAGCCGTCGCTGTCCCAAGGGAAGTCTTCCTCGGCCACATGACCTTCCTCGACCAGCAGGCGGGCGGCTCTCAGGTAGGTATCCGGCAGGTAGACGGACTTGGCGACCTCGTCATACCAGCTGTCCGGCTTGTGCTCGGAGATCTGGCCCCACCGGCGCATCTGGGTCAGGTACCAGACGGCATCGGAGTAGTACGGGTAGGTCGCGTAGTAGCGGTAGAACACGTTGAAGTCCGGCACGTCGCGCTTATCGCCCTTCTCGTACTCGAAGGTGCCCGTCATGGAATTGGCGATCACCTCGGCATCCGCGCCGACATATTCGGACCGGGCAAGGATCTCGACCGCTTCCATGCGGTTGGCGTTGTCGTTTTCATCCAGCCATTTGGCTGCACGGATCAGCGCCTTGGTGATGGCGAGTGTCGTGTTCGGGTTTTCCTCGGTGAATTCCTTGGTCAGGCCGAAGACTTTTTCCGGGTTGTTCTTCCAGATTTCATAATCGGTGATGACCGGAACGCCGATGCCCTTGAAGACGGCCTGCTGGTTCCAGGGTTCGCCAACGCAGTAGCCGTAGATCGTGCCGGCCTCCAGTGTTGCCGGCATTTGCGGCGGCGGCGTCACGGAGAGCAGGGCTTCGCCCATGATCTGGCCGGAGATGTCGGTTTCCGAATAAAAGCCCGGATGTATGTCGCCGGAGGCGAGCCAGTAGCGCAGCTCGTAGTTATGGGTGGAGACCGGGAAGACCATGCCCATGTTGAACGGCTTGCCTTCGTCGATGAACTTGTCGACGACCGGTTTTAGCGCCGCGGCGCTGATTGGATGTTGCGGACGGCCGTCATCCATTTTCGGGATGTTCGGCTTCATCATTTCCCAGATTTCGTTGGAAACGGTGATGCCGTTGCCGTTGAGGTCCATGGAGAACGGCGTAACGATATGCGCCTTGGTGCCGAAACCGATTGTGGCGGCCAATGGCTGACCGGCCAGCATGTGGGCGCCGTCGAGTTCGCCGGTGATGACGCGGTCGAGCAGGACCTTCCAGTTGGCCTGCGGTTCCAGAGTGACAAAGAGCCCTTCGTCTTCAAAGTAGCCAAGCTCATAAGCAACAGCGAGCGGTGCCATATCGGTCAGCTTGATGAAGCCGAAGGTCAGCTCGTCTTTTTCGACATCGAGCATTTCAGCCATGGCGCCGGTCGCCGGGACCAGTGCCGTTGCAGCCAACAGAGTGCCGAGCGCGGCTCGCCGGGTGAATTTGAGTGTATCTCTGAGTGTCACGTCCTGTCCCTCGCAGTTCTTTTTGCGCTGCAATGCAGCATTGGAAGGTCAAACAAAAAGCCGCCGACTGATCCTGCGGGCCTTGGGAGGAGGAACCTGCAAGTCAAATCGGCGGCTTTGCCTGAACGCCCACCAATGGGCGCAATATCGTTAGGCCAACGTTGGCCTCATGCTGTTGGTTAGCAGGAAGCGTGCCAAACACGACATTTCGAAATTTTCTTATATTTATCAAAGGCACATGGGCCTAAGGAACAGAGATGCTCATTTGGCAGCGCAACATGTTTTGGCTGAAAATGAAGGCAGGTGATGTTTTTTTGTGCATCGCAACAGAGCAAATTGAGTGGCGGAACCCTCTTGATCACCGCGAATTGCCGTTTAACAAATCGGAGTTTCAAACGACTGGCATATCGAACAAGCGGATGGCTTGCGGCTCACCAACCAGTCCAAGCCCGAGCGCAGCTTCATAAAACTCAGGCGAAAAGATTTCCGCAGCCTGTCTTTCCGCTTCCGGGTCGGCCACCGCTTGCCCCCAGCGTACCATCTGGCTGAAGAACCAGACACCTTGTGTGGGGGACGGCGCTGCGCGCAGCCCGCCAGAAAACGTTAGAAAGTCCGGTATGCTCTTGTGGGTGTTTTTGCCCAGCTTCATTTCTCCGCCAAGGGCTGGCACGCAAAGGTCAGAAGAACAATCGATATACTTCGGGCCTGCGAGAAGCTGCGCGAGTTCGGTCAGATGATCAGACTGTGCGCACCAGTCGGCTGCAGCAGAAATTGCACGCATCAACGCAGACAAGGTGTCCGGCTGGGCATTTGCCCATTTCCGAGTGACACCGAGGACTTTTTCCGGGCTGTCAGGCCAAATCGCCTGTTTGTAAGTCGCAATCCTTCCAGTGCCAGCTTGAACCGCCGCGGTGTTCCAAGGTTCACCTACGCAATAACCGTCTAATTGACCTGCAGCGAGGGCATCGGCCATCAGCTGCGGTGGCACTACGGTGATCTCGACATCGATATCCGGATCAAGTCCGGCTGCAGCGAGCCAATACCGGAGCTCGTAGGCGTGACCCGAAAAAGGATGAACAACGCCGAACCTCAGCCGGCTCTCGCCTCTCTCCTTGCGGGCGGAGAGAACCTTTGCAAACGCGACACCTGTGGAGGCGGGGTCACCGTCCAGGTCAGCGCCAAGTTCGGCCATGTGCCGCCAGATGGGGATGGCGACCGTAATGGCGTTGCCGCCGAGACCCAGCACCATGGGGGCCAACATCGGAACCGCCAGGCTCGTCAGGTTGAGGCTTGCAGCGATCGGCATCGGCGCGAGCATATGGGCAACATCAAAATGGCCAACCGCTAATCGATCACGAATGTTCGCCCAGGAGGTTTCCCTAATAAGCTGGAGTGCAATGCCTTCCTGCTCGGCAAAGCCCTTTTCCTTTGCCGCCACCAACACAGCGCTGTCGAGCAGCGGTATGAACCCGGCAATCACCGGTGTCAATTTGATGCCCATAATCCCCTGCTCTCCCCGATAGCCGCCCCTCCCTGGCGTTTCGTTTTTTTCGGCATCCGTCAGTCTCCCAGCAGTCCGCTGGCAATGACCAGACTTTGCGCGACTTCAATAATCTTCCGGCTTTGGTTCATCGCCGTCTTGCGCAGGAGGTCATAGGCCTCCTGTTCTGTGAGATTTTTCGACTTCATAAGAATGCCCTTGGCGCGGTCGATGGTCTTCCGGTCGGCCAGTTCGTTACGTGCGTCTTCCAGATCCTGGGAAAGTTTTGAAAATGCGCGGAAACGGCTGATGGCCATATCCAGGATTGGCTTGACGCGCTCCCGCTTCAGGCCGTCGACGATGTAGGCGGAAACCCCGGCATCAACGGCTGCCTCGATCGACTGGCTGTCCGCCTTGTCGACAAACATCGCGATCGGGCGCTGAACGGCCCGCGACACCTGAAACATGTGCTCCAGCCGGTCGCGGTTGGGGTTTTCCAGGTCAATAACAATGACGTCCGGGTTGATGTCCGCGATCTGCCGGACAAGCCCCTCCATCTGATGGACGAGTATGACTTTCTCATGCCCTGCATCGCGCAATCCCTCTTCAATGATGGATGCGCGGATCTTGTTGTCATCGATAACAAGTATGGATAGCCCGCCCCTCATGCCCGCATTATGCGCAAGGTCATTTTTTATGCAACGCAGAAATGTTGCAGCGCGGCATAAATACACAATCACGCCTTCTTGCGGCATGATCACTGCCGGGCTAAAGCCGGTGGCTCTAGCAATTTGCGGAACTTACAGCGGCGTGCCCATACTGTCTTTAAAGGGCACAGAGGGCAAAAACTGGATAAGAGGGAACTCGGATGAAGGTCAATGGAACACAGTACCGCTCGTTGTGGTGGGATGCGGAGTTGAATTGCCTTCAGATCATTGATCAACGCTGGTTGCCGCATGAGTTCAAAACTCAGCCCGTGCGAACCATGCAGGAGTTTGCGGACGCGATTGTTGAAATGCGTGTCCGGGGTGCGCCACTCATCGGTGCAACCGCTGCTTATGGCGTGGCATTAGCCATGGCCAATGATCCCTCTGACGCCAATCTGGACGCCGCCTGGACATTCCTGGAAAAGACGCGACCCACTGCCATCAATTTGCGCTGGGCGCTCAATAGGTGCCGAACCGCGCTCAAACCAATGCCCTTTGAAGCGCGCGCGGCAGCTGCCCTTCAGCTTGCCCACGACATCTCCGACGAAGATGTCGAGATCAATCGCCGTATCGGCGAAAACGGGTTGAAGCTGATCCGTGACATTGCCGC
>CALDSI010000327.1 GCA_937911395.1 uncultured Labrenzia sp. | reverse complement strand
AGCTGTGTTCTGGAATGTTTCCTCCGCATCGCCCAAACGCAGAGTTGGTTCGCAAACTGGGCTGCAAGACAATGTTGCACGCGCGGAGTTTCTATACACCGAGACTACACCCTGCTCGGATGCCCGCACCTGAATGACCTCGTCGACAATTGGTTTGTTATCTTGATCCAATATGACAAGGTTGGTCGTCCCATAACTCTTGCCGGTGATAACTACGGTATTCTGATCGACCATTGCGACATCGGCAATGAAGGGGTTACCGACAATGACTGCGGCAGCTCCATCCTCGACCTGGAAAATTTTAGCTCGGTCAACAGTCACCAAGACTGGGCCATCATCTGACATGGCTATGTTGGCAAAAGTACCCGCTAGGAACACTATAATAAGTCCGACCAGTCTAATTCGCATCTCACTTATCCCTACACGCGCCAAGATCGCAGCATTTTATCGAGATTATCGTGAATGTTCTGCTAACAAACCTGGGAAAGAAGTATGAAAAAAATACTGTTTGTGGAGAGTTGAAAATTCGAATCGATAATAAGGCGTTGGTAATTATGGAGGGAGCGAAGGTTATTGACACTATACAATTTTATTAATTTTGACGGTCACTTAATGAGTGTAGCCATAAATGCCAAGTGCCGAACAAGGTGTGTCGGCTCGAACGACAAGCGTCTGATGAAGACATACATTTATAATTAACTATAGGCACTTTTGGCGGCTATTTTTCAAGTTGTCGCTGCAAATTTAACTGATTGGAAATTTCTCTGACCTAGGGTCGCAATACACCGAGCGGGCGTTATGAAGATCTGCCGGATTGAAGCTGTCAATAAAGTGGTACTTGGAGCAGAGAAATGAAAACTCTTTTTTCACGGTTCGCGAAAGACGAATCTGGCGCAACTGCAATTGAATACGGCCTCATCGCAGGACTGCTTTCGGTCGCAATTATTGGTATTTTGGTCACCATGGGTGACAGTCTTACAAGCGTCTTTAGGCAGATCGACGATGCTCTGAAAACCGGTGCAGGCTAATTGGTCACTAGGACTTCTGATAAACGGGCGGTTTTCCGCCCGTTTTGGTTTCTGGCTACTGAGCGAACTACAGTGTCCTGTTTTGGCATCATGTCAGATCCGGTGAATATGAAATGATTGAAGCGGTAGTTCTTGTTCTTTTTCCCATGCTGGTAGCCTTCGCTGGCGCATCCGATCTTTTAACCATGAAAATCGGAAACCGGGTCTCAATTCTGTTAATCATCGGTATTATCGTTTTGGCTGTGGTCAATGGCATGCCCGTAAATGAGTGGTGTATGCACGGGCTTGGATTGGTGGTGGTTTTCGTACCATGTTTCGCTTTTTTCGCAGCTGGCTGGATGGGCGGTGGCGACGTAAAGTTCTTGAGCTCGATTGGCCTGTGGTTTGGTTTCGGGCCAAATCTTATTGATTTTTTGTTTCTGGTCGCCTTGCTTGGTTGTATCCTCACACTCTCACTTATTGTGATCCGAGGTTCCCTTGTTGTTTTGCCTGCCCCCCTTAGAGGTCAGGATTGGGCGCTTCGTTTACACGATGTAAAAAGCGGGATCCCCTATGGAATCGCAATTTCCGCTGCTGCACTTATTGTCTACCCAAGGTCTGACTGGTTCTCGATGATTGCCGGCTGAGCTATCGGTAAGTCGGTGTAGCCGCACCAAAGCCAACAAGTACTTCGTTACTCCATAGCTCTGTTTCTCCTGCTTGGTTCGAAAATTCCAAAAATATAGTACTTTTTAAGTAACCTTAACGCTTGTTAACCAAAAATATCTACATCCGGTTAACCATGTTTTGACCAATTGCGATCAACCTAACCGTAACGGTGCAATTGCGCCTTCGGAATCTTGGTGGTTGGTCATGAAATTCGCACGTATATTTGTCTTGGCTATTGCGGTGGCCGCCGGCGTATTGGCGTTCCGTATGGTTATGATATCCGGTGGGTCTTCAGATCAAACGGCTAATGCCCCCGTTCCTGTAGAACAAGCAAAAGATCAGGTTCTGACTGCTGCGAACGACATATTGCTTGGAGCCAAGCTCACTTCAGATGACATGGTTTGGACGGATTGGCCTGAAGAAGCAGTGCCGATCGGTGCGGTGACGAAACAAGTCAACCCGGCTGCCAGTGAAGAGCTGATGGGCCAGATTGCTAAAACTCCGATTTTCAAAGGCGAACCTATCCGGCCGGAGCGACTTATCAGCACGGACAAAGGTTTCATGTCGGCAATCCTCCCCAAAGGCAAGCGGGCTATCGCAGTCTCAGTTGAGGCAGAAACAACAGCTGGCGGTTTCATTTTGCCCGGTGACAAAGTTGACCTGATCTTGACCCGACGGACAGATGATACCGCTATCAGCGAAACAATTTTAGAAAACATCCGGGTGCTCGCGATCGACACCACAACGGCAGGCGAACAGGATCAAAAAAACCTGTCACCTCAACGAACTGCGACGTTGGAATTGACATTAGGCCAATCAGAAATCGTCGCTCAGTCACAACAAGTGGGAACGATCGCGCTTGCGCTGCGAAGTGCCCAGGATTCAGCCGATGATGCTGAGCCAACGGAAACCCGGCGCGGCGTGAATCTCGTCAAATACGGCATTACCAGCCAGGCAGGCGTGAAATGAAAAAGAATACTCAACACATCGGCCAATTCGACAAACAAAGCATTTGCTGGTCCGGTTTTAGGTTCTGCGCATTTGCAGCAGTTATGGCCCTTGTATCTTTCACAGCGTCGGCTTCATGGTCTCAGGAGGCCTTTCCGAGCCAGGTCCATGTAGCTGCTGGTGAAAGGGCAACTGACAGAATTTTGAATGTCGGCATTGGGCGCTCTGTTGTGATTAACTTGGCCGAGGATGCTGCAGACGTTCTGGTTTCTAATCCGCAAATAGCCGATGCGGTCTTGAGAACACCACGCCGGATCTTTGTTTTGGGCAACACGGCCGGCCAGTCTCGTCTTGTGCTGTTTGGCCGGAGTGGGCGTGAGCTGGCAAGTTTTGATATTCGCGTCGAGAAAGACACCTCAGATATTACGCGCATAATTCGACGGTTGATCCCTGGAACAAGTGTCCAGGCAGAATCTATCAACGGAAAAGTTGTCCTGAGTGGGACAGCGAAAAGTACGTTGGAGGCGCAGCAGGCCGCTGATATTGCAGCGAAATTCCAAGGCGATGAGACTGGATCCTCCATTGTGAATTTGATTGCGGTCTCCGGTTCGGACCAGGTTCATTTGAAAGTGACGGTTGCTGAAGTTGAGAGGTCGATCATCAAACAGCTAGGAGTGAGTTTCCAGGCGAACCTCGGTGCTGGTAACTTCTTCCCGTTCGGAAGCAATTTCCCTAATTTCAATGTGAACCCGTCGATCGTCAATCAAGCAACTGGCGGTGTGACATTTTCAAGTGGCACATCCTCGTTGACCGCCCAAGTGGAAGCTTTGCAACGCGACGGTGTGATCCGTACGTTGGCAGAACCGACGCTAACGGCAACCTCCGGCGAAAATGCCAGTTTTCTCGCGGGTGGCGAATTCCCAATTCCGATCGCTCAGGAAGACAACCAGATATCAGTGGAATTTAAGAAGTTCGGTGTCGGTCTCGATTTTACACCCATTGTGCTGACGGGCGGCCGGATAAGCCTGCGTGTCAAAACCGAGGTGAGCGAACTTTCGAACGAAGGCGCGGTGTCTGCGGGCGGCATCACGATTTCTGCACTCAAAGTCCGTAGAGCAGAATCGACAATGGAACTTCCGTCTGGCGGAACCCTTGTTATGGCGGGGCTGCTAGAGGAGTCCTACCAGCAAGCAGTCGAAGGTGTGCCGGGACTGATGCAAATCCCGGTTCTCGGAGCGTTGTTCAAAAGCCGCGACTTCTTGAAACAGCAAACAGAACTCGCAGTTTTTGTAACACCTTACGTCGTTAAGCCGGTGGCAGCACAAAAAATGGTGCGGCCCGACAAGAACCTGTTTGCGCCTTCAGATGCTGAGACGATTTTTCTTAATCGGCTTAACAAGATCTTCAATCCGGCAGGTGAGCAAGCCCAAGGCACCTACCATGGCCAAGTTGGCTTCATTTACAAGTGAGGACGGTCGGATGAATATTACTCAAGATCCCCGATTCAAACGGACTGTCGCCAAAGGCACGTTCCTTGTGGCAGCTTTGCTTCTGTCCGGCTGTCAGACCGAGCCGAAGTCAAATGCTGAGTT
>CALDSI010000326.1 GCA_937911395.1 uncultured Labrenzia sp. | reverse complement strand
CGCAGGGATGATGCCTCCAACACCGTCGAGGTTTATTGGAACGGTGAACTCGTTTCCACTGTCGATCCGGCTTTCGGCAACTGGGAAACGCTTGAGGTCCAGGGTGTCGGAACAGGCGGCAGTGACGTCCTTGAATTCCGTGAAACCAGTGAAGACAACAACACCTACGGCGCCTTCATCGATAACGTCGAACTGACCGGCACGAACCGGATCGGCGTCTATGAAGAATTGGAAGGTGCCAAGGTTGTTCCGCTTTCCGTCATCGATCCCGATGTGGGCGACACGCATACGTTCACAGTGTCCGACGACCGCTTTGAGGTGGTTGCCGCCGACGGCAAGTATCTGCTGAAGCTGAAAGACGACCAGGCGCTCGATTATGAGACCGAGCAACAAGTGACCGTCCAGATCACAGCAACCGACACCGGTGGTCTGTCCGATACGGAAACAGTGGTGATCGACGTCATCGACATTGACGAGGGTGCGGAACCAATCGGGCCGCTGACCGACAGCGACTCTACTGCGAACCTGGTTGCGGAAAACTCCGATGCTGGCACCGTTGTTGGTGTGACCGCCTTTGCGACCGATCCGGATGCGTCTGACGATGTCACTTATGAGATCGTCGATCAGAACTCTCCATTCGTGATCGACCCGACTTCCGGTGTGATCTCGGTCGCTCCGGGTGCGGATATCGACCGCGAGGCAACGCCGACAATTGACGTCACGGTCGAGGCGACGTCCACAGACGGGACGTCCACAACGAAGACCTTCACGGTTGAAGTGGGCGATGAAGACGAGTTCGACATCGGCCCGGTTTCGGATGTCGACACAAGCGACAACACAATCTCTGAATCTTCAGATGGTGGCGAGAACACCGGAATCACGGCTTTTGCCGAGGACGAAGACGCTACTGACACCGTCACCTATGAATTGACAGGTGGCAACGATCGCTTTGAGATTGATGAGACCTCGGGTGTTATCACTGTCAAAGACGGCGCTCAGTTCGATGCCGAGACCGAACCAAGTGTCGATGTGACTGTAGAGGCGACTTCGACGGATGGATCTTCCTCCAGCCAGACGTTCTCGATCGACATCACGGACGGCAATGAGCCGCCGGATCTTATCGTTGAGCTGGAAAGCGGTTCGCAGCAGTTCATCGTCAACGGCAGTTTTGAAAACTTTGACGGAAAGTTGGGAGGCTCAGATGGATCCGGGTGGTACCAGGATCCGAATACGATCGAAGGCTGGTCCTACGACAACGTTGATGTCCATCAGGCGGGCCACAACAACTTCGGTGCCACTGACGGCAATCACCACCTGGATCTCGCTTCGGTCACGAATGGTTGGGCATCACAACAGATCGAAGGCCAGATGGAAGGCCAGGTCTACGAGCTTCAGTTCGACATGAAGTCTCGTGGCGGTGTCGGTCAGAGTGTTGCCGAGGTTTACTGGAATGGTGAGCTGATCGACACGATTGATCCGGCGACCACTGGAACGGGTTGGCAGACTTATAACTTCAACATTGTCGGGGGATCCGGTGACGGCTCCAACACGCTGACCTTTGTCGAAATCGGGTCTGATAACAATGGCGGTGCGCTTATCGACAGCGTTTCCATCGTCTCCGACAACCGCACAGCTGTTGTTGAAGAGTTCTTCGGCGCGGAAATCGCTCCGTTGTCGGTCATTGATCCTGATATAGGCGACACCCACACGTTTACAGTGTCTGATGACCGGTTTGAAGTTGTTGTCTCTGGCGACAAGTACATGCTCAAGCTGAAGGACAATCAGGCGCTCGATTATGAGACTGAAACGCAGGTCACTCTGGAAGTGACTGCGACTGATCAGGGCGGTCTCTCCGATACGGAAGTCGTGGTGATTGATGTCATCGACGTTGATGAGACCAACACGCCGCTCACAGATCTCATTGATAGCGACACATCTGACAATGTGATCGCCGAGGGCGCGGCCGGAGGCACCGTTGTCGGTTTGACAGCGTTTGCCGATGAACCGGACGCTGGGGACAGCGTGACCTATACTGTCACTGATCCACGCTTTGAAATTGATCCGGACACCGGTGTGGTGACCGTTGCGGACAACGCTAGCTTCGACGCGGAACAAACACCGTTTATCGATCTGGACGTCACAGCGACCTCTACAGACGGATCCAGTGTCACCGAGTCATTCCGGATTGATGTCACGGAGTTTGACGAGCCTCCAGTCGCCAAAGACGATGGCGCAACAGTCGGGCTTACCAAGACATCCTTCTATTACAGCGACGATGATGGTGAAATTCACCTGATCAGTTCGGATGGCTCCGACGTCGTAATCGGTTCGACGGGCGTTGGTGCGATGACGGATATCGCACTGGATAATTCCGGAAACCTTTACGGTATCACGTTCAACAAGCTTTACTCCATTGATCCGGACACCGGGGAGGCAACAAAGATTTCCTCGTCGCGGTTCGGAACGTCAATGAACGCACTGGAGTTCGGCCCAGACGGCACCCTTTACGCAGCTGACAGCGCCGGCAAGTTGTATACCGTTGATGTCAGTGACGGCAGCCTGAACAAAATCGGCAAGATGGAGTACGGCTCTGCAGGTGACTTGGCCTTCTCTGGCGACAAGCTCTATCTGTCGGCGTCAAACGGCAAGATCGTCGAAATTGATCCGGATACCGGAGCGACCATTGATGTTGTCGCGACCCTGCCAGTGCCGAATGCCTTTGGTTTGGTCGGCGACGAAGGTGGCCAGCTCTATGCCTTCACCAATGGCGGTCGCGTTTATCAGATCGACCCGGAGACCGGAACTGTCTCCGTCCCGGATGATTATGTCATGAACGACAGTGGTTGGGGCGCAACGGAGACGGCCGACTCTTCTGGTCAGACCGCAAAAGTTGAAGGCAATGTCCTAACTAATGACACAGATACAGAAGGTGCTCTGACAGTCACTAATGTCTCCTTTGACGGCCAGGACTTTGCACCGGGCTCGACCATCCCGGGTGATTACGGATCGCTGCTGATCAACTCGGATGGCACCTATACCTACATCCTTGATCCCGACAGCCCTGCCGCGCAGGCGCTGGGCCAAGGGGAATCCGATGTCGAGGTGTTCACGTACGCTGTCACAGACAGCGCTGGTAACACGGACACTGCAAACCTGAAGATCACAGTCAACGGGTACGATGAAGGTCCGGCAGTCTCCAAGTTTGACGTGGATCCGGTCCGTGATGCCGATGCAGCCAAAAACCTTGTGGCCGCATCAGTTGCCGCTGGCGCTTTGGTTGGATTGACCGCGATTGCAGAGGATGCCGATGCCGGAGACACGGTGACCTATACGATCGACGACAGCCGGTTCGACATAGATGAGTTCACCGGTGTTGTGACCGTGGCTGATGGCGCAACGCTCACACCGGGTGAAACCATAGACGTCGTCATAACGGCAACGTCCAGTGATGGGTCAGAGTCTGCCGGAACTTTCCCGATTGACGTAGTTGCCGGTAGCAACGCTGCCCCGGATCTCATCGTTGGAAATCCGCTCAATGTGACCGAGAATTCGGCTGGCGCGGGAGTGGTAGCACTCTCTGTTGTCGACCCGGACGTTGGCGACACCCATACGTTTACAGTTTCTGATGACCGCTTTGAGGTCGTGCCGGATGGCAACGGATACATGTTGAAACTGAAAGATGGGGTGGCACTCGACTACGAAGAAGAGCAAAGCATCACACTTGATGTGACGGCAACCGATGTCGAGGGTCTTTCAGACACTGAAACCATCACCTTTGATGTCGTTGATGTTGACGATACAGAAGATGATATGCCGCCAGTCGCCGGTGATGACGATGATCGCGACGATGACGATGATGATGAGCGGGACGACGACAATGAGCTCGCCGCATCTTCGGCAAGCCGTTTCAGCAATGATGGCGATGATGATGAGAGCGACGATGAAGACAGCAATGTCATCGAGCTGCCAACATTCCAGGTCGGCACGGAAGATGACGATGAGCTGGTTGGTGAAGGTGCTAATGACGCCTTGTTCGGCAAGGGTGGTGACGACACCTTGAGCGGTGAGGGGGGCAGCGACGCTCTTTTCGGCGGCCCTGGAGATGACAGGCTCGATGGTGGTCCAGGTGACGACAGCTTGAATGGCGGTGACGGTTCCGACGTCTTTGCCTACATGCTGGGCGACGGCAACGACGCCATTTATGGCGGGGCCGGCGAAAACTGGATCGATATTGTTGATCTCGGTGACAGCGCCAATGGGACCCAAATTGGCGAATACGGGACCGACTGGTCGGTGACCGTGACCGATGGCAGCATTGAAAATGTTGATCCGCTCAACGGTGAAGTGTCGCTGTCTCAAGACTCCGGTGGCCATATCGACCTTGCAGATGGCGGCCGCGTCGACTTTGCCGAGATCGAGGGTATCCAATACTCCTGATACGGAAAGTTTCTACAAAGTGAAAAAGCGGGCCGTGGAGCCCGCTTTTTTGTTTCTTGAATAGCCAAAACCTCTATTGGATCGGCGGAAGCGCTTCTGCCTGAATGATGACCGGTTCGGTCTCTGCAATCTCAATGACGCCAGACTGGAACGGATCATTTTCCGTCGGCCCGAGACGCAAATCCCACGTATTAAATTCAGGGATAATTCGGGACGGCGGCGCCGGCCGCTCTTCGATGATGGCAAAGTGCTGCGGCGCTAACCGGCCTATATTGGCCAGTAGGAAAAAATCCGCAATTTTCGCGTCATACTGGGCCCGGACGTAGTCGACCTGGCTCAAAAGCAACTCACGTTCGCCGTCCAGTACGTTGAGCAATGTGCGTTGGCCGCTTTCAAACTCGACTTGAAGACCTTTGACAGCGCGCTTGTTGGCTTCGATCGCGCGGACACCGGCTTTGGCCCGAAGGCGCGCTGCCGCGCGTTGTTTCATGGCTCGAATGACGTTCTCGCGGATGATTTGCTGAGTATCGTCCAGTTCATACTCTTCCTGGGCGGCTGTGTACTTGGCGCGTTTTACAGACGCGATATTCCGGCCGCCAGTAAAGAACGGAGCCGTGACCCGAATGCCAAGCCGGTAGTCTTCCCGATCGCGATCACTGAAATCCCGACGGTACCCGTTGGACCATTCTCCCTCCAAGGAGACACGGGGTAGCATGTCGCCCACTGATGCGCGCGCAGCGTATCGTGCCGCCCGAGCGTCATTCATCGCGGCACGAATGGACGGGTTGTTCTGGAAAGCAACCGTGATGGCATCGTCGAGACCAGCAGGTTCGATGGTCTTGGGGATGCCCGGCCAGCCAATTTTGCCAGGTTTTTGCCCGGTGAGGCGTTCATAGAGCGCCTCGGATGCTTCCAAATCGCCAACAGCCTGGTCTTTGTTTCCTTGAGCTTCCGCAAGGCGGGCAAGAGCCTGTTCGATGTCGGTACGCGTGGCATCGCCAGATTTGTAGCGTGCTCTTGCTGCATTCACCTCGCGCTGCACAACATTCGTATAGGACTTCAAGTAAGCCAGGACGCCGCGATCACGGACAACACGCAAATAGGCGTCGGCCGTGTTGAACAACAGCGTCTGTTCTGCACCGATGAGCTGGTTGCGGCCGGATTGAGCTTCTTCATGAGCCTGATTGAGCCGGTTTACACCGGCGAAACCCTGGAAAAGCGTTTGCGACATGGAGACACCAAGTTCGTGGAAATACGCCCGGTCACTGGAAAGCGTGTCTCGCGTGTTCCGAAACGCATTGTGCTCGCCGATATAGCTGCCGGTCACTGTCGGAAGAAACTCTGAACGCGCAGTCCAGACACCCTGGTTTGTCGCTTGATATCTGGAACGTTCTGCTTTCAGGCCGGGATTTAAGGCATATGCCGCGCCCATCGCTTCTTCGAGGGACTGGGCGTATGAGGGAGCGCCTGACATCAAAACGCCGACCAAAGCAGCGCTCGCCATCAGCAATCGCGAGAGCGTTTGCCGATCGTTGCGTCTACCTTTTCCGGTTGTCGAAGATGCGTTCGAGTTTGTCATAGCAGCACCGTTTTCGTTATCTGCTGCTAAGGTAAAGTTTTATAGTTAATCAAAGGTAATTGTAATCAATTGTTTATCGTTAATGTTTGTCAATAAAATAGTAGATTTCATATTGTAATAATTGTACAGGATATTAATTTTTGAATTGTTTTTGTTAATTTTCAAATACTCTCAAGGTCTGTGGGATGAAATTCTTTATCCGGCGCGTCTGTTTTCGGCTTCTCCTGCCGACTTGATTTGGCCCGGCAACAGATGCTTTCCGAAGAGGAAGCCTTGCACTTGCTGGCAACCCATTTCTTTCAAAAAGTTCAACTGTTTTTCCGTTTCGACGCCTTCGGCGATAACGGGTATGCCAAAGCTGTGTCCAAGCAAAACGGCAGAGCGCAAGATTGCTCTTGCTTGCGGGCTGTCTTCAAGGGATTGAGTGAAAACACGGTCGACTTTCAACTTGTCGAATGGAAATGCCTGCAAGGTGTTGAGTGAGGAATAACCTGTTCCATAATCGTCCATTGCCACTCGGACTCCCATTTCACGTAACGCGACAATGGTCTGAAGAACTCGGCTGTGGTCTTCAATAGGGGTGCTCTCGGTCAATTCGATTTCAAGGCGGTGCGGTTCTAGTCCTGTTTCCATGAGCACTGTTGAGACCAAGCCACTGAAATCGCTTCTGGTAAATTGGGAGGGCGAGGCATTGACAGAAACTGCCACCGGGTCTTGCCAATCAGCCGCGGCGCGGCATGCTTCCCGAAGCACCCATGCACCAATATCCAATATAATGCCTGAGCGTTCGGCAATCGGGATAAAGTCTTCTGGAGGAATTTGCCCTTTCTCCGCGTGGCGCCACCGTACCAGTGCTTCGTATCCCACAAGTTTGCCGGTTTTGGTTTGGTTTTGTTTTTGGAACAAAAGGTTGAGCTGATTGTCCAGCGTGGCGTAGCGAAGGTCTGCTGCCAATGCGGCTTCCCAGCGATTGTTTTCCTCCATACCGGTGACATAAGGCTGAATGGAGTTCCCTCCGATGGATTTTGCCCTTTTGGCCGCCAGGTTTGCGCGTTGCACCAACTGTGCCAGATTATCACCATCCCTGGGCGACACAGCAACACCAATGCTGCACTGAATAGAGAGCCGGTAGGTTGTTGTTTGTATGGGGCGTCTGGCCAAATCGCGGACCTGACGGGCAAGACTGGTTGCCTCGTCCAAGGTATTTACAGTCGGATTTATGATGAGAAACTCGTCACCATAAAACCGTGAAATGACAATGGGATCTGTGAATTTTTGCCGGAAAAGGCTGGCCATTTGCTTCAAGACTGCGTCGCCCGTTGCGTAGCCGTGCAGCTCATTCACGGTTTTGAATTGATCAAGGCTGACAAGAACGACCGCGCAGATTTTTTGGTTTTGGCTGGCCTCCGTGAGCAATTGCTTTGCAATGTTCTCGACATAATGCCGGTTTGGAAGGTGGGT
This sequence comes from uncultured Labrenzia sp., assembly GCA_937911395.1. Classification (GTDB taxonomy): domain Bacteria; phylum Pseudomonadota; class Alphaproteobacteria; order Rhizobiales; family Stappiaceae; genus Roseibium. The sequence goes on along the minus strand of CALDSI010000326.1, from coordinate 1,117 downwards.
GAGGGGGTCCTGTAAGGCTAGATGCCGGTAAGTTCTACGGGACAAGTGTTTGTAATGATGTTCCAGAACATCGCCTGATGCTGCGAAAACAGCACATAGAACTGGGAGCAATATAGAAACAACGAGGGTCTGGGACACCGGCAACAAGTTCATTCCCGGTGGAAACCAATATGGAACTTCAGGTGGAACGGAGACTGGCGAGGCAAGGAGGCAGACGATTGCCGGAAGGGAGATAAAGCATACTCCCTGAACCAGTTTGTTCTTGGCGGCTGCGTCAAGTGCAACAGGCATGAACGCTGCTCCAAACACGGTGCCAAGAAACATAGGCCAGACGATTGCAAGTCCGGTTCCTGCTTGCATGCCGGCAACCCTGTAGGAAAAACCAATCATCATAAAGGTTGTTGCAACACCGGCTCCAAAAAAGATGCCGCTGACGACCCGCATCGTTAGGTTTTTAGTCAACTGGGAGAGCCAGATGCTTACATAAGTGGCGGCAGTCGCCACAAACAAGGCGGCCATGAGCGTCGCAAATTGAAATCCCGTTTGTGACAATGGAATAGGTGCGGCTGCGGCAAACACACCGGCAGCCCAAAGCGAAGTGCCAAGCACCAAAGAGACCCAGGTCAATCGGATAATCTGCGCTTTTCCGACGCTCTTGTTTAACTTTCCAATGAGCTGAACAGAGAAAACCGCTCCGGCGATGCAAAGCGCAAGCGAAAAAATCAAGAGAATAGAATTGTAGTTTGACGATTTTAAAGCTGTCGCCAAGTTCATATGGGCCCCCACGCGCTGTGCGAGAGGTTAAGTTAAAAGTAATAACAAACAGTTTTTATGTAAATCTATAATACTGTATTTTTTACTTATTGTAATAATTTCGAATGTATTTTTTTAGGTCATGAAATTTGGTGTCCTGTAGGTGCTTGTATGCGGCTTTAAATTCGGTGACCATGCGTCAACGAAGGGTTGGTTCCCGAAAGGTGTTCAGCAAAGCCTTTATGTGAATCTGGTTTAGGGGCGGCGGGTTTTAAAAGGCCAAATATACCTTTCCGATATGGCCGTAGCGTGCCTGTAGGGTCGTATATTCGGCTATACACATTGGCAGTTTTACGAATTATTT
>CALDSI010000325.1 GCA_937911395.1 uncultured Labrenzia sp. | reverse complement strand
GCAGGGTATTCCAATTTTGCCTTGGAGGCTGTCCCGCTCAATCCCGCAACGGGCTGGTGAAGCCGGAGACGGCGAGGGGGTTGTTCAGAATGGCCTCGCTGTCCGGCGTGTCGGGCCGGAGCGCTCCGGTAAAAGCCTCGAACATCTTGCGCACGAACCCTTCGGGCAGATCCTTGGTGATGAATACCATCCGGGTCCGCCGGTCCTCATCCGGCCAGGCGTCCAGCGTTGCCGGTGGGTGGAAGACGTGTTGAACGCCGTGAATGACGACGGGCCGGGCCGGGTCCTCGGCGATCTGAACAATGCCCTTGACCCGAAGGAGCTTTGGGCCGTGCGCCGAGCGCAGCAGATCCAGAAACATTTCCAGCGCGGAAGCCGAGACCGGGCGGTCCGTTGACAGGGTAAAGGCCCGGATCGCGTCACTGTGCCGGTTTATGTCATGCGCATGATCATGACCGTGATGGTGGTGATCGCCATCATGGTGATGATGTCCATGAGAATGATCATGATGGTTAGGCTCATAGGCCTCCGCGTTCAGCCAGTTGGCAACATCCGGAATCTTGGTCTCCGGATTGTAGAGCCCTGCATTGAAGAGCGTTTCCGGGGTCGCTTCACCGGCTTGGGTATCAAGCACCCTGGCGCTCGGGTTCAAAGTCAGAAGCCGGGACTTGAGCTCCGAATAACTCCTTTGGCTCTCCTCGGTATCGAGAAGATCCGTCTTGGTGAGAACGATCCGGTCTGCAACAGCGGCCTGTTTTCGCGCTTCTTCATGCTCATCAAGCGTGGAAAGCCCGTTGACGGCATCCACCAGGGTCACAACACTGTCCAGCCGGTAGCGCATCACCAGATAGGGGTGCAGCATGATCGTATGGAGAATCGGCGCAGGATCGGCAAGACCGGTGGTTTCAATGACCACGCGGGCCAACCGTTCGGTCCGCCCGTTGTCCAGATGGCGCAGCAGGTTTTCAAGCGTGGTTACGAGATCACCACGGATCGTGCAGCACAAGCACCCTGACGACAACTCAACGATGCCATCGCCTGCCTGATCTACAAACAGATGGTCCAGGCCGATTTCGCCGAATTCGTTGATGATCACGGCCGTATCGGCCATGGCCGGATCCTGAAGGATACGGTTCAGAAGCGTTGTTTTTCCAGATCCCAGAAACCCGGTCAGAACGGACACAGGGATCGGCGGCTTGGGGGCTCTTGCCGGCTTTTCAGATACGGGGGATGCGTCCGCAACGCTCATGCACTTCGCTCCATAGAATCCCGGAGCATACTCTCATTGATGAAATGAGATGTGGCGGACATGAAAAACCGCCTGTGCTCCACACGGGGCTATGGCTAGCATCTGTGAGGGCGCAGCGTCAAAGCAGAAAGCCTGATGCTTGGAAGCATCGATTGATTGGAGTTGCGCTGGACAATATCAACCGGCGTTGAGAACGTGAATCTCGCCGCTCTTTGTCTCGCTATCGTCGTCCGACAGCTCGGCAGCGTCATCGCCGGAAAGGTCCATCGGGGTCAGATCTTGCGCCAGATCTGCTTCTTCCGGCGCGCCGCCTTCCATTTCTGTCTCGTCGATCACCATCCGGACAGCTTCCGCAGCCTTCCGTAAAGTTGCGATAACGTCTTCGACCGATGTGCCTTCTTCCAGCTGGTCTGCAGACAATTCTGCAAGGCTCGCAAGGGCGCGGATTGTGGCAGTTGATCTCGGTTCTATCATGCGGTGATCTCTCGATCCTCATCAACACGGCGTTTCTTCGCCTATAGCAGCACCTCTTGTGCTGCGGCTGACGATCCGGCAAGGCAATGACCTCAGTTCAGATCGACGCTTACTGCATCGTTAAAGAACAGCGTTAAAAATAAGTTAAGCAGACCAGAGAGTGATGCTGTTCCCGCTTTCAAACCAACGGGATCTAGTTGGATCGCGACGGACTGGGCGCAGGAACGGGCACCGTGAAATCGAGCCCTTTTCTAAAGATCGACCCAGGGGCCGTCCGGGACGTGTCCACGGCAGATCCAGGTCGTTGCGCAGTCGCCTCAACCTGCGGGATTGATCCAGCGCCCGCCTGTGCAGTCTGCGGAGTACCAGTTGTTCCAATGGGTTGGGCTGTTTGCAATTGATTGCGGATCTTGATTTCTGCCAAACGGATCGGATTGGCAGTCGGCAACGGAATGTCTTCTGCCGGCACGGACGCACTGACGACCGGTGTGCCTTTCGGATTGCCGAGGCCAACGGGCAACGGCTTGTACGCAACCCGGCGTGGTCCCAAAGTTCGATCGAGGATCTTGGCCCAGTCCGGTTTGCCGTTCGACTTGGTAAAGCTGCTGGTGTCGACCTTGGCCTCTTTGGGGTTCTTTTGTTTGCCGAAGAACAGCAACCCGCCGCCGTTTGGCTCATTCTGCATGTCGTAACGGGCCATATACTGTTTGGAACTCAGCTTCTTGTTCCGGCGGCAATAGCCATCGGCCGGCGGATTACCGGACGAACCACTGAGGCTCTTTACATTCTGGCCGCGGCTGCCCTTTCGGAACCCTTCATCAAACAATTGCCGGGCAAAGGCTGTCCGCTCAAGACCCGAAGAAGCGCCCATGATGATAGCAATGAGCGTTCGCCCCCGGCGCGTTACCGAAGAAGCAACATTAAAACCGGAATTGCAGATGTAGCCGGTCTTCATCCCGTTGGCGCCCGGAACCCGAAGCAGAAACTCCCGGTTGGCCGAGCGCAAGGTTTTCTTACCGAACCGGATGCCTGGGTGCTTATAGAAGTCGCGAGATTCCGGAAAATCCGCGCGCAGTGCCATTGCGAGGATCGCCATATCGCGAGCCGTCGTAACCTGGCGGTTGTCTGGCAGGCCATGCGGATTTGTAAAGCGGGTGTTCGTCATTCCCAACCGGCGGGCTTCGGCATTCATCTCCGCAAGAAAGGCGCTTTCGGATCCGGAGACTGCTTCGCCCAGTGCGACAGACACATCATTGGCCGATTTGATCAGGATGATCTTCAGCGCCGTGTCGATGGTAAATTTCGTGCCAACCTTGAAACCCATTTTGCTAGGCGGTTCAGCTGCAGAGTTTTTGGATTGTACAACGGCAGAATCCAGGGCAACCCGTCCTTCACGGATCGCCTTGAAGGTCACATAGGCAGTCATCATCTTGGTCAGGGATGCCGGATACCATTTGCGGGTCGCGTTTTTCTGGTCAACCACGGCGCCATTGCGGGCATCCACGAGGATGTAGGTGCCGATTTCCGCTCGAGCTGGCGCAGCTATCAGAAACAATCCGAGAGTTGCCGCCAGAATGGGCAGGGCTGATTGACGGCCGAATAGGCTTGCGTACACCGGAAATCCTCGCTGTCTTCCCATGGGCGAACACGACTGCTTCAAATCAAAAGCACCTTAGCGGAAAGTTCCAATTAAAAAACCGGATCAGAGACGCAAGAGCAACCCTTGCGATGGAGTCATCCAGCGGCAATCTTTTGAGCACCCGCTTATTTTTTGTGCAAATCAGCTTCCTGACAACAAGAATAGTTTCGATTTATCAGCACTTTGAAGGCTAATTGCCGTCAGTATTCTACACGAGCCGTCTTGGCCCGGTTGTTGCTACTGTCGGAAACGACAAGATGCCGGTTTCGCCTGACCGTGGACAATCAAACAGAGAGCGGGCACGGTAGAAAGAAGAACAAGACGGATCCGAAGCGGGGAGGCTTCCAGGATGTATGATGCTGCAACAGCATCGGAAATTGGAAAAACCGCACCTGCAATGCAGCGGGTGCGCGGCACTGCACGCGTCGCCTTCGCGAATACGGCTGGCCATACCCGGTTGAAAGATCTCTTCCAAAGTGGTTCAGCAAAGGTCCGGCTCCCCAAGGTCTATGACGAACCCGCGACCGCCGTTTTGATCAACACAGCTGGCGGCCTCACCGGCGGCGATCGCATGGACTATGATATCGCAATCGGCGCAGATGCTCACGCAATCGTGACAACCCAGACTGCCGAACGGGCTTACCGCAGTCTCGGGACCTTCGCAGAAGTAACAGGTCAGCTGTCTGTTGGTGCGAAAGCCACACTGGAATGGTTGCCCCAGGAAACGATTCTGTTTGAAAATTCGAGCGTTTCGCGCCGGATCACTGCAGACCTTACCGGCTCCGCCCGGCTCCTGATCCTTGAAAGTGTTATTCTGGGCCGCACGGCGATGGGCGAGCAACTGACCCGCGTCTTCTTCAAGGACAGCTGGCGGATCCGCCGGGATGGCAAGCTTGTCTTCGCCGACGATCTGCGTCTCAACGGTGACCCAGGCGACTTCTTTTCCGGTGCGGCAACTGGCCAAGGCGCGAAGGCCATGGCAACGCTGCTGGACTGCGCGCCTGACGCCGAAGACAGACTGGACAGTGCCCGAAGCTGACTGGAAAGCGCTACATCTGGCTCTGATCAAGCGGCCGCAAGCGCCTGGATCGGGCATCTCATCTTACGTTTTGTTGCCACCGACAGCCGGGCTCTACGACTGTCATTGATGGCCTTTCTTGAAACCTATCGGTCGGCCCGCCTGCCGCGCGTTTGGTACTGCTAATTCTGGAGAAAACCTGTGAACCTGACACCAAGGGAAAAAGACAAGCTGCTGATCTCCATGGCAGCCATGGTGGCCCGCCGGCGGCTTGAGCGCGGGGTCAAGCTGAACCACCCTGAGGCCATTGCCCTGATCACGGATTTCGTCGTCGAAGGAGCCCGGGACGGGCGCAGCGTCGCAGATTTGATGGCCGCAGGCGCCAAGGTTCTCACCCGCGACCAGGTCATGGAAGGGATCGCGGAAATGATCCACGATGTTCAAGTCGAAGCAACGTTTCCAGACGGAACAAAACTTGTGACCGTTCACGAACCGATCCGCTGAATTGACTGAAGGAGATTTGTTATGACCAGAGTTATCACAGCGGCATCTGCCCTGGCACTTTCCACAGGCTCGGCCTTGGCTCATCCAAGCATTCAGGAACATGCCCATCCTCACACAGATGCGGCCAGCTATTTCACTGTTGAGACACTCCTCATCTTCGCCGTCGGCCTCTCGATCGGCGCGACGCTCGCCTGGATGAAGCGCAGAAAGGATCTCGACCAATGATCCCGGGAGAAATCTTTGCTGCGGACGGTGATATCGAGCTGAATGCCGGACTGGCGACATTATCGCTGGATGTATCGAACACCGGCGACCGGCCAATCCAGGTGGGCAGTCACTATCATTTCGCCGAAACGAACCCTGGGCTCTCCTTTGACCGGGATGCTGCCATGGGCATGCGCCTCGACATTCCTGCCGGGACCGCTGTGCGGTTTGAGCCTGGGCAAACCCGGTCCGTGACCCTAGTGCCATATCGCGGGGACCGCACGGTCTATGGCTTCAATCAGAAAGTCATGGGAAAGCTTAAAGGGTAAGCCAGATGCGTTTTCTTGTTGTCGGTCTGGCGGGTGTTGCCTTCAGTGGAGCATTGGCACCTGCTGTTCAGGCGCAGGATGTTAACTGCAAAGAACCGCAAACCCAGTTGGACATGACCAGTTGCGCCAAAAAGGACTGGGAAGCAGCGGATGCGGAGCTGAATGCGGCGTACAGAGCAGCCATAGCAGCAATGAAGCAGACCGACAGCTACCTTTCGGACGACCTCAAGGGAGCCGCCGAAACGCTGAAAGCGGCCCAGCGCGCATGGATCCCGTTCCGCGACAAGGCCTGTGAGTCCTATGGTTTTTTGACCCGCGGCGGATCCATGGAGCCGATGCTGGTGTTGCAATGCCGGGCGGATCTGACACGCCAGCGCACATCCGAGCTGAAAGACGTGACACAGGGGCTTGGGAATTGATGCGTTTTTGGAGCCAAGCAGTCTTACCGGCGATCTTCTTGGGCCTGTGCATGCCGGCCCTCGCCGACGACAAGATTGATTGCGGTTATCCGCTGAACAACTCGGAACGCACCTACTGCGCAGAAAAGGCGCTGGATCAGGCAAATCAGGATCTGACGGCGGCTTATGAACGCGCACTGGAAAAAATGACGGAGGTCGACAGCTCTCTGCCTGAGCATTTGAAGGGAAGCCCCGGTGCTCTGAAAGCTGCGCAAGAGACTTGGACCGAATTCCGCGAGAAGGATTGCACCGCCTACAGCTTCCCCTTCAAGGGCGGCACCCGCGGCAACGAACTCTACCGTAACTGCATGATCGTCATGACCATGCAGCGCATCGATGATTTGAACGCCATGGTCGAGGACTATGGCGGCTGACAGACTGTGGTCTGATCGCTGATTGGAGACATGAATGGCTTATAAGATGTCCCGCGCCGCCTATGCGGACATGTTTGGACCGACCACCGGAGACCGGTTGCGGCTGGCCGATACCGATCTCATCATCGAGGTGGAAAAGGATTTCACCACCTACGGCGAAGAGGTGAAATTCGGCGGCGGCAAAGTGATCCGTGACGGCATGGGGCAAAGCCAAGCACCTAGATCCGCTGGGGCGGTGGACACCGTCATCACCAATGCGCTGATTGTCGATCACTGGGGCATCGTGAAAGCCGATGTCGGCCTCAAAGACGGCCGCATTGTCGGCATTGGCAAAGCAGGCAATCCGGATGTCCAGCCGAGCGTCGATATCATCGTTGGACCAGGTACGGAGGCCATTGCCGGAGAAGGCAAGATCCTGACCGCTGGTGCGCTCGACGTTCATATCCACTTCATTTGTCCGCAACAAATCGAGGATGCGCTGATGTCCGGCGTGACCACAATGCTCGGCGGCGGCACAGGGCCGGCAACCGGCACCAACGCCACCACTTGCACGCCGGGCCCCTGGCACATCACCCGTATGCTGCAATCGGCCGACAGCTTCCCGATGAACCTTGCCTTTGCCGGCAAGGGCAATGCCTCCTTGCCGGCAGCGCTCGAAGAACAAATCCTCGCCGGTGCCTCCGCACTCAAATTGCATGAGGACTGGGGCACCACCCCAGCAGCCATCGACACGTGTCTCTCCGTCGCGGACGAATACGATGTCCAGGTGATGATTCATACGGATACGCTGAACGAATCCGGCTTTGTTGAAAACACGAAAGCCGCTTTCAAGGACCGCACGATCCACGCCTTCCATACCGAAGGCGCCGGCGGTGGCCATGCTCCAGACATCATCAAGGTTTGCGGCGAGACGAATGTCCTGCCGTCCTCGACCAACCCGACGCGCCCCTATACGGTGAACACGCTGGAAGAGCATCTCGACATGCTCATGGTCTGCCACCATCTCGACAGCTCGATCCCCGAAGATGTTGCCTTTGCCGAAAGCCGGATCCGCAAGGAAACGATTGCGGCGGAGGACATCCTTCACGACATGGGCGCCTTCTCGATCATCGCTTCTGACAGCCAGGCGATGGGCCGGGTTGGCGAGGTGATCATCCGTACCTTGCAGACGGCGCACAAGATGAAGGTCCAGCGCGGACGCTTGTCCGATGAAGCGGGCGAAAACGACAATTTCCGCGTCAAACGCTACATGTCCAAGATCACCATCAATCCGGCAATCGCGCACGGTCTTGACGAACACATTGGGTCCATCGAAGTCGGCAAGCTCGCAGATCTGGTGCTCTGGGATCCGAAATTTTTCGGCGTTAAACCAGACATGGTCATGAAACTCGGCACGATCGCCGCCGCCCCGATGGGCGATCCGAATGCCTCGATTCCGACACCGCAACCGGTGCATTACCGGCCAATGTTTGGCGCATTCGGCAAGGCCATGACTCAGAGCCGGGTGACGTTCGTCTCCAAGGCCGCCTATGACAACGGCGTCAAGGACAAGGCAGGTCTCGACAGTCTGGTTCTGCCCGTCAAAAACGTGCGCAGCGGCATCTCCAAGAAGTCCATGGTCCTGAACGACGCCACCCCGCATGTTGAGGTGCATCCGGAGACATATGAAGTCCGCGCCGACGGTGAGTTGCTGACCTGTGAACCGGCGGACGTTTTGCCGATGGCACAGCGCTACTTCCTGTTCTAATCTCCCTAAAAACACGCAAAGGGAGAAACGAATGTACAAGATTGTCGGCTATCCGCAGACCCGGGCAATGCGCGTCATGTGGCTTCTGGAGGAGCTAGGCGAACCATATGAAATCGATCCGGCAATGCCCCAATCTGAGGGCATTCGCGCGGTCAATCCGGCCGGTAAGGTGCCAGTGCTGATCGACAGCGATTTGGTGCTCCCGGAATCCATTGCCATCTGCCAATATCTTGCCGACAAACATGGAAAGTTTACCTTTCCGGCAGGCACCAAAGAGCGCGCCATCCAGGACAGCTTCACGCAACTGGCCGTCGACGTTCTGGAAGGGGCGCTTTGGACGGCAGCCAAGAACAGTTTCATTCACCCGAAAGAACTTCGCGTTCCAGAGATCAAGCCTGTCTGCAAGGCGGAATTCGCTGAAGGTTTACGGATCCTCGACGCGCGTATGGGCGAGGGGCTATATGTCATGGGTGAGACTTTCACCGTGCCAGACATCATCATCGGTCATTGCGGCGGATGGGCGGTTACCGCCAAGTTCGACCTGCCAAAGGAAGGCCGCATCTACGACTACTTCAAGGCCCTTCGCAACCGCCCCGGCTATAAGGCCATGATGGCCAAGGTCGTTGCGGCTGCAGCGGCCTAGAGGATTGGGCATTTTGATGAAAACGCCCAAAGCTCATCTAACAGGAAGGACTTCATGATCCGGGTTGCCAGCATCAAACCGGCCGGTGAATGGACCGGCCAATCCGCAGATACAATCACGCTGGATCGCGAAGACCGTCATCGCCGCCGTGCGGCAATGACGGGAGCAAATGGCCTTACTTTCCTTCTGGATGAGGCTAATGCGGTTCATCTTCATCATGGGGACGGCCTCGTTCTGGAAGACGGCCGGATCATCGAAGTGCTGGCGGAGCCGGAAGACCTGGTCGAGATCCTTGCCGAGAACACGGCGCATCTTGTGAAGATCGCCTGGCATCTCGGCAACCGGCACCTGCCGACCCAGCTGATGGGCGACACACTGCGCATCCGGCGGGATCACGTGATTGAGGATATGGTCAAACAGCTTGGCGGCAAGCTGACGGCGTTGACCGCTCCCTTCGATCCGGAGGGCGGCGCCTACGGCCACGGTCAGACACACGGCCATGGGCACTCTCATGGCTGATGTTTTCCGGGTCTTTTTTAAGGGTGTCATCCCGGCCTCCGAGCCGGGATCTACTCGCACGTCCTCTTGCCGTAGCCTGGGAGCTATCCAAGCAGCGGCTCTGCGAACGAGTGGATCCCCGCTCAATGCGGGGATGACCCGTGTGGAGACCCCGGTTGCAGGTGAACGGCAATGACAGGGTCCGATTCCCAATCCTCGCTTTACCGGCTGCTGACGTTTCTCTCTCCGGCGTTTCCGATTGGGGCGTTCACCTATTCGCATGGGCTTGAACAGGTCATCGACGCCGGCGGTGTCAGTTCCGCTGAAGCGCTACAGAGTTGGCTCAAGGACATACTGACCCACGGTGCCGGTCGAAGCGACGCAATCCTGATGAGCCAGACCTACCGGACGGCGTTTGCCGGGTCGCATGAGGGTGTCCGGGATTTGGCAGAGCTTGGCCTCGCGCTCCAACCTTCAAAGGAACGGCATCTGGAAACATCCGCTCAAGGCACGGCATTTGTTGACACTGTGACTGCGAGCTGGCCGCCGGACTCACAAACCACAGCAGGGGCTGTTTTCAGCAGCCTGACCTTTGAAAACAGTGAGACGCGTCTGACCGAGTGGCCCTATCCCGTCGCGTTGGGTCTGATCTGCGCAACCCATGAACTGCCAGAAGACGCAAGCCTGGCGGCTTTTCTCCACTCCTTTACGGCCAATCTCATCTCGGCGGCTGTCCGCGCTGTGCCGCTTGGGCAAAACGAGGGCCAACGGGTGCTGGCCGCGCTGGAACCAGTCATCTTAGAAGTGGCTGCCGATGCGATGGGCTCCGGTCTTGACGATCTTGGCACCTCCACCTTTCTCGCCGACATCGCCTCCATGGCGCACGAAACACAATATTCGAGGTTGTTCCGCTCATGAAATCTCAAAACGGTCCTCTGCGCGTCGGCATCGGCGGCCCGGTCGGCGCGGGTAAAACGACGCTGACGGACAAACTGTGCAAGGAGATGCGGGATCGCTATTCTCTCGCGGTCATCACCAATGACATCTACACCAGCGAAGATGCCGAAGCGCTGATGCGGTCACAGGCGCTGACCAGCGACCGGATCCGCGGCGTGGAAACCGGCGGCTGCCCGCATACGGCAATCCGTGAAGACGCCTCGATCAATCTGGCCGCGGTCAAGGATCTGAGTGACAAGATCCCCGATCTCGACCTGATCCTGATTGAATCGGGCGGCGACAATCTCGCAGCGACCTTTTCGCCCGAGCTCGCGGATCTGACGATCTATGTCATCGATGTTGCAGCAGGCGAGGAAATTCCTCGAAAAGGCGGTCCCGGCATCACCCGCTCGGACCTGTTGGTTATCAACAAAACGGATTTGGCCCCCTATGTCGGCGCAGATCTAAACGTGATGGACCGGGACGCCACCAAAATGCGCAAGGCCCGACCGTTTGTTTTCGCCAACATGCGAGCCGGAGATGGTATAGAAAAGATCGTGGAGTTCATCGTCGAAAAGGGCGGTCTTTAGGTGTGACACCGGCAGAAACTGTTCAGCTTTGCGCAAGAAATAATGCGCTTTGGTGCGATGCCGTCCTGAAAGCTGCCGGCGCAAAAACAGATTTTCACCATGGCTACTGGCACGCCTCCGGCAAACAAGTTCCTCTGTTCCCAAACATCGTCACATTGAACGCAGAGCACAGTTCGGATCTAACAACAGCGCTTTCCGAGCTGCCCTCCAAAGCGGCGGTAAAGGACAGTTTCGATTGCCTCGATCTTCGCATGTCCGGTTTTGAAAAACTTTTCAGCAGCACTTGGCTGTTCCGGTCACAAAAAGGCACACGAAAACCCACTTCGCCGCCGGACTGGCAAAAAGCACAGACCTCAGAGGCGCTCGGTAAATGGCTTACGGCTTGGAATACGAGCGAAAGTCTTCATACGCTTTTTCCGCCAAAACTGCTGGAATTTCCAGACATTGATTTTGTATCCATCCGGCGGGACGACAAAATTCAGGGCGGGGCTGTCCTGAATTACGGGCCTTCTCACGCAGGCAAGGAAATTGTTGGTGCTTCCAACATCTTCCATCGCAAGAGCTGGCTCTATGGAGCCCTCCATGCGCTCATCGAGCCGTTCCCGCATCGGCCAATCTGCACCTATGAGACCGACACAGAGCTGTTGCCCGTCTATCGCCAGATCGGTTTTGAAGATGTTGGAACCCTAACGGTCTGGCAAAAGCTTTGATTCTGGCGTCAGATGCCTCGCATTTTTGACAAGTACTTTTCTAGCCAGTGCGCTTGATCTCCGGCCTGATTGATTTCATTGTCCGTTCGAAAAGAGCGCATCGCAGTGCGTTAGGGAGAGTCCAAACATGATGTTCGACGGTATCAATTTGCTGGCAGCCGGAGGCGCGGCGATTGCCTCGTTTATCGTCGGCGCGATCTGGTATGGTGTTCTTGGAAAAGCCTGGATGAAAGCCGCTGGTTTAACCGAAGAACAGACACGGCCGAACCCGGTCACGATGATTATTGCCTTTTTGTGCCAAGTGGTTATGGCCATCGTTTTTGCCGGGATCATTTATCACACAGGCGAAGTGACGGTCCGTGCAGGCATCGTCTCGGCCATCATGGTCTGGATCGGGATCGTGATGACAACCCAAATCATCAACCATCGCTTTCAGAGCCAGCCATGGGCCCTGACTGCAATTGACGGCGGTCACTGGCTGCTGGTTCTGCTGGTTCAGGCAGTGGTCATCGGGCTGCTTTCGCCCTTTGTCATTGCCTGACGCAAGCGTAAATCCTTACGTATTTGAACGCACTAGACCAATGTCGCGCCTACGAAAGTACGAAAGTTAAGTTATGGACGCTGGGGAAGGCCATACGCATAATGGCCACCAGCAAAAAAGACTGGCGGGAGGAGAGCAAATGCGACCGCCGGTTCAAATCGGGGTTTCTGGGAGGTCCTAAATGTCCGCATCTGTTTTTCCCGTTCCGGCGGAAGTAGCCGCACGGGCACATGTCGATAACGCGAAATATCTGGAAATGTATCAGCAGTCGGTGAGCGACCCGGATGGCTTTTGGGGCGAGCACGGCAAGCGTATCGACTGGATCAAGCCCTTCACCAAGGTGAAGAACACCTCTTACGACTACCACAATGTCTCGATCAAATGGTTTGAAGACGGCACGCTGAACGTCTCGGCCAACTGCATCGACCGTCATCTGGCAACGCGTGGTGATCAGCCGGCCATCATCTGGGAAGGTGACGATCCTTCTGAAAGCAAGGTGATTACCTACAAGGAGCTGCACCACGAGGTGAACAAGTTCGCCAACGTGCTGCATGCCCAGGGCGTCAAGAAGGGCGACCGCGTCACGCTTTATTTGCCGATGATCCCAGAGGCGGCTTATGCGATGCTGGCTTGTACCCGCATTGGCGCGATCCACTCCATCGTGTTTGGCGGCTTCTCTCCGGACAGCCTCGCCCAGCGTATCGAAAGCTGTAAAAGCAGCTGCATTGTAACAGCCGATGAGGGTCTGCGCGGTGGCCGCAAGGTTCCGCTGAAGCTGAATGTCGACAAGGCATGCGAAAAAGCACCGGTCGACAGCGTGATCGTGGTCAAGCGCACCGGCGGCGACATTTCCATGCAGGATGGCCGCGACGTCTGGTACCACGACGAAGCAGACCGGGTGTCCGATCATTGTGAGCCTGTGGAAATGAACGCGGAAGATCCGCTGTTCATCCTCTACACCTCCGGCTCCACCGGACAGCCGAAGGGTGTGGTGCACACCACCGGCGGCTATCTCGTTTACGCCTCAATGACCCACCAGTATGTTTTCGACTATCAAGATGGCGACATCTACTGGTGTACGGCGGATGTCGGCTGGGTCACCGGACACAGCTACATCGTCTATGGTCCGCTCGCTAACGGTGCGACAACGCTGATGTTCGAAGGCGTGCCGACCTATCCGGATGCCGGCCGCTTCTGGCAAGTCTGCGAGAAGCACAAGGTCAACACCTTCTACACAGCCCCGACCGCAATCCGCGCCCTGATGGGGGCTGGTGACGATTTCGTCAACAAGTCGGATCTGTCCTCGCTGCGCCTGCTCGGCTCGGTCGGTGAGCCGATCAACCCGGAAGCCTGGAACTGGTATTACAACGTCGTCGGCAAACAGAATTGCCCGATTGTAGACACTTGGTGGCAGACCGAGACCGGTGGCATTTTGATCACGCCACTGCCGGGCGCAACCGACCTGAAGCCAGGCTCTGCAACCCGTCCGTTCTTTGGCGTGCAGCCGGCCGTCGTTGATGCGGAAGGCAAGTTCCTGGAAGGGGCAACTGAGGGCAATCTGGTCATCACCGATAGCTGGCCAGGCCAGATGCGCACGGTTTACGGTGACCACGACCGCTTCGTGCAGACGTATTTTGCCACCTACAAAGGCCTCTACTTCACCGGTGACGGCTGCCGCCGGGACGAGGACGGCTACTACTGGATTACCGGCCGCGTTGATGACGTGATCAACGTTTCCGGTCACCGCATGGGCACCGCGGAAGTGGAAAGCGCGCTGGTTGCTCATGAGAAAGTCTCAGAGGCCGCCGTGGTCGGTTATCCGCATGACATCAAGGGGCAGGGTATCTATGCCTATGTCACCCTGATGGAAGGCGAAGAACCGACGGATGAGCTGAAAAAAGAACTCGTCAAACATGTCCGGGCAGAAATCGGCCCCATCGGCTCACCGGACCTCATCCAGTTCTCACCCGGCCTGCCGAAAACACGCTCGGGCAAGATCATGCGCCGCATCCTGCGCAAGATCGCCGAGGACAGCTTCGACAATCTCGGTGACACCTCGACACTGGCAGACCCGGCCGTGGTCGACGACCTGATCGACAACCGCCAGAACCGGGCGTAAGCCCGTTCAGCCCGGTGCCCAGAAATAAAAAAAGGCCCGTTTAGCGACGGGCCTTTTGTATTTAATGAGAGATAACGTTATCTCGAAAGGTAGATGGACTGAATTTTTTTAGCGATGTTCGAAAAAGCCTGTTTCAAACCTTCAGAGGAACTCGCCTGATAGTAGTTCCCGGAACTGGCGCAGTTTTGCATATTACGAGCTCCTGTAGAGGAGTTGTTTGAGCCAAAGTAGACGCCGAAGACCTCGATACCGGCATCTTTCATAGCGGTGCAATATGCCCGGTGCCGGACGGATGCCTCATTACTGTAGCCTTCCCCAGTGTCACTGTTGACTTCCCATTCTAATTCGCTTTCCGGAATATCAACCCAATCATAGATATCATCGCAGCGCCATCTCCAACCACCGTTGCGCCAAACCCACCGGCAGTTTTCTTCGCCGACCTTCTTGTACTCCGTCAACGGCAAATCAAACGCCCGGTTGTTGTCACCATCGGTCATCATGATTGCAAACTTCAGAATGTTATCATCATTGTATGCAGCCGGTACGCTGGCCGCCGGCCAGAGATTTGCGTAGTTGGGAGATAGAACGTTCCAGCCCCAAATTGCACCAGTATGCCCGGCCGTCCAACCGTCCGCCTCCAGATCTTCAATCGCATCGATCAATTCATCCCGATCATCTGTTAGCGGAATCATTACGGAGTCACTTGAGCAGCCATCATTGCTTCCGTCTCCATAGAAGGTCGCTTTAGGAGGCGGATTGCTTTTTGTATAATAGTTATAAGCGCTGTCTGTGTATTTTACGTCGTACAGTTCGGTGCCGTCATCATAGTCTTGACGTTCTGTAACGCAGTCCGAACTGTCGGCAAAACCATAGGCTCCACCTTTCACAACATCTGCATATACGCCAAGATTCACGCCGGTACTGTAAGGGACAAGAGAGATTCGGACCTTGGCTTCTGACTGATCCTGATCTTCAGGAAGTAGGATGTTCACAACATCAGTCGATGCTTCCCGCAAGGCAGGCATGTCACCCCTCATAGACCCGGTGACATCTACGATTAAAGCCAGCTCAACATCGAACCTGGAATAATTAACACGCGCGTTGGTACCGAAGTTAAATGCATCCGGCCCGAGCAAGTCTTTCCCTAATCCGCCAATATTGACAAAATAGTTATTAAGACCAGCAAAAGAGGTGACAGTTACGGTGCCTTCATCATCGTCGATAACAAAACTCAAATTCTCTATCGCCTGATCGAGAAACTCTGCATCGGCAAGATTTGCGCGAAATGAGTTCTCAATCCGCTGTTTAATCTGTGCATCTGACAGTGCAGATGTCGAAAGATCTGTTGCAACCGAAAGTGCAGCTGCATCAATAGCATAAGCCAATTTTTCCCGTGCGTTAACAGACCTGGAAATATCAATAGCTGCGCCCCCAATGACGACCAGAACCAACACCATTCCCGCAAATATCGGCAGGATGGACCCATCTTGATTTCGGTTAAGTTTTGAAATCAGGGCTTTTATCATTTAGCCACGCAATCCCGTTTCTACGAATGCCCATCAGGCACGTTACGGAATAGCTACTAAAGAAAAGTACCTAAACAATTAAAATGCTACTAGAATTGTTGAAGTATTTACGCTTTTTTTACGAATCAAGACGCCAAAACGTCAAATCTCTCCTCTGAAATGCCAGACTGAATGATAATTTGTGCCTACATCCATGCGTGATTTAGAGGAAAGACGCATCCTCTCACTTCCCGGCACACATGGACGTTATTAAATGAACGCCAGCTGAAAAATTTGAAACGATCCTACGGCTCCAGCTCGGTATCCCAGTAGAGGAAGTCCATCCAGCTTTCGTGCAGATAGTTCGGTGGGAAGCCGCGGCCGTTGTTGTGCAGGTCCTGAATGGTCGGGCGGAACGGCATGTGCATGGGCCACATTTTAAGTTGTTCGCAGGACTTGTTGGATTTGCGCAAGTTGCACGGGGAGCAGGCAGTGATCACGTTTTCCCAGGTTGTCAGGCCCCCTTTGGAGCGTGGGATCAGATGATCGAAGGTGAGTTCCTCTTTGCTACCGCAATATTGGCACTGGAACTTGTCGCGAAGGAATACGTTGAAGCGGGTAAAGGCGGGGTGCCGGCTGGGTTTGACGAAGGTTTTTAAGGAAACGACGCTGGGCAGTTTGAATTCGAAGCTCGGACTTCGGACCGCTGCGTCATATTCCGCAACGATGTTCACCCGGTCCAGAAACACAGCCTTGATGGTGTCCTGCCAACTCCACAAGGACAAGGGGTAGTAGCTCAAAGGCCGGTAATCCGCATTGAGCACCAACGCCGGATGAGCCCCCGGCGATACCGCTATCGTCACCTTCCACTCCTTACGCTTCATCAGAACGTCTGGTGTCCAGTCAAGCGGACAGCAGAGAATGTCCCGTTGCGATGGGAGTATTGTAGTGCCGAGGTGACAGTCTTGTGAAGACCAATGATTTCATTTCTTCACCTTGCCGGGTGGTGTCGAAAACTCGGGAGACAAAAACGACAACTTTCTGAATCACTTAGCGAAATGCGGATAAATTCACTAAGCTACGACAGTTTTTTCTTGCAAATAAAAAGGGGCGCTTTGACGCGCCCCTAACATTTTCGCAAACGGTCAATGACGAATCAGTTGGCCGTCCAGTCGCGAATGTCGACGAAATGACCGGCAATCGCGGCCGCTGCGGCCATTGCCGGTGACACCAGATGTGTGCGGCCCTTGTGACCTTGGCGGCCTTCAAAGTTCCGGTTGGATGTCGACGCACAGCGCTCACCCGGCGCGAGCTTGTCCGCGTTCATCGCGAGGCACATGGAGCAGCCCGGCTCACGCCATTCAAAGCCTGCTTCCTTGAAGATGACATCGAGACCTTCTTCTTCCGCTTGTTCTTTGACGAGACCGGATCCCGGAACAACCATCGCGCTGACATGCGACGCGACCTTGTGATTGCCGATCACAGCTGCAGCGGCGCGCAGGTCTTCGATGCGGCCGTTGGTGCAAGAACCAATGAAGGCCCGGTCGATCTTGATGTCCGTGATCTTCGTGCCCGGTTCCAGGCCCATGTAATCGAGCGCCCGGAACTTTGATTGACGGCGGTTCTCGTCTTCGATTTCTTTCGGATCCGGAACTACCCCTTCAACGGACACAACGTCTTCCGGAGACGAGCCCCAGGACACGATCGGCGGCAAATTGGCTGCGTCCAGCTCGATAACCTTATCAAAATAGGCATCCGCATCGGAGTGCAAGGTCTTCCAATAGGCGACGGCCTTATCCCAATCCTCACCTTTCGGCGCTTTCGGTCGGCCCTTGATGTATTCAAAGGTCTTTTCGTCTGGCGCGATCAGGCCTGCACGAGCTCCGCCTTCGATCGACATATTGCAGACCGTCATACGGCCTTCGATCGACAAGGATTCAATCGCTTCACCGGCATACTCGATCACGTAACCTGTGCCGCCGGCCGTTCCGATCTTGCCAATGATCGCCAGAACGATGTCCTTGGCCGTAACACCGGCAGGGATCTGTCCGCTGACCTTTACCAGCATGTTCTTGGCTTTTTTCTGGATCAGGGTCTGGGTCGCCAGAACGTGCTCAACCTCGGATGTGCCGATACCGTGGGCAAGCGAGCCGAAAGCCCCATGAGTGGACGTATGGCTGTCGCCGCAAACAATGGTCATGCCGGGCAGGGTGAACCCTTGTTCCGGGCCAACGATATGGACAACGCCCTGACGCATATCGAGTTCCGAATAATACTCAACGCCGAACTCAGCCGCGTTTTTGGCCAAGGTCTCCACTTGAATAGCGGATTCTGGATCGTCAATTCCATGACGGCGGTCGGTCGTAGGAACGTTGTGGTCGACCACGGCAAGGGTCTTGCCCGGTCGCCGCACCTTGCGGCCGGTCATGCGCAGACCTTCGAACGCCTGCGGGCTGGTCACTTCATGCACCAGGTGGCGGTCAATATAGAGCAAACCGGTTCCGTCCGGCTGCATGTCGACCGCGTGGTCGTCCCAAATCTTGTCGTAAAGCGTCCGTGCCTTGGCCATGGGTCTCTCCTCAGTCAGGCTGACCTTTCGCGTATTCAAGCCGCGCCGCCAGCCTTCGTTCTCTCACAGTTGTCTCCCGGAATGGGGCTACTGCCAAATTCTGTCCAGTGAATGGCGCAGCTCCGCGTCAAGGTCAAGCATTCCGAGTTGAGCTGAATTCAACTGAGTTTGATTGCAGATGCGCAAGAGCCCGCCTGATCAAGCAATCAGGCGGCTAACCAACTCGCAAAAGGGCCGGTCAATGCATGGCTTTGCATGCGCCATTTACCGAAATGCTATTCCCGCTTGGACGTCTCGTAATGCGCTGAGGCTTCGTAGTAATCATTGAAGCCGATCCGATCGCGGAGTTCAGTAAAGTTCATCAAATCCGAGGTGCGATCTTCATCCGATTTCAGCTTGGCCAAGGTACCCATCATCGCCTGCATGGCACTGGCCATCAAAGTGAGGGGGTACGCCGCAATGGAAAACCCTATGTCTTCCAGTTCCTTGTGGGAGAGCTCCGGCGTTTCGCCGCCTTCCACGATATTGGCCATTTTCGGGCCTGGGAGTTCGCGGCAGATGGTTTGCATCTCCTCGACAGTCTTCGGCGCCTCAACAAAAAGGATGTCAGCTCCGAGCTCCTTGAACTTTGCAGCCCTGTCGATCGCTTCAGAGAGCCCGTGATCATGCCGGGCATCCGTTCGCGCAAGGATCAGGATGTCGGCACCAGCATCCTTGGCATCTTGCGCCGCGCGGATCCGATCAAAAGCTTCAGCACGCGACACCACGGCTTTGCCCGGTGTGTGCCCGCAGCGTTTTGGCGCAAGCTGATCTTCGATCATGACGGCGGCAGCGCCCGCCTTGGCAAATCCGGTGACGGTACGGCGCACATTCATGGCATTGCC
This sequence comes from uncultured Labrenzia sp., assembly GCA_937911395.1. Taxonomy (GTDB): domain Bacteria; phylum Pseudomonadota; class Alphaproteobacteria; order Rhizobiales; family Stappiaceae; genus Roseibium. The sequence continues at coordinate 25,038 of CALDSI010000325.1, read as the reverse complement.
GTAGCCTGTATCCCCGTCGGCAATCAGTGGGATCTCAATCGCATCGGTGATGTTTCGGGCCTGATCGAGGACTTCGGCATAAGACATCAAGCCCAGATCGGGCTGACCGATGCGGGACGCGGAGGTGGCAAAACCCGACATAAAGGTCAGCCCGAAACCCGCTTGTTCAATCAGCTTTGCCGACAACGCATCGAAACAGCACGGCATCACATTGAGTTTGTCTTGCGCCAGGAGGGCGCGGAGTTTGTCAGCCTGAGACGGCATGGAATGTCCTTAAAGCTTAAACGGGATATAGAGGGCCAAATCAGTCCAGAGGTACAGTATGACAACGCTCAGTAGCATCAGTGCCAGAAAGGGGAGAACCCCTCGTGAGACATCCGCCAAACTGGATCGCGCCACCGACTGAATGACATAGAGATTGAGTCCGACCGGCGGTGTGATCAGCGCACATTCCACCATGACCACCATATAGACCCCGAACCAGATCGGATCAAAACCGAGCGCCATCGCGGCGGGCAGCAGAACCGGGGTCATGATCAACACCATAGAGAGCGCTTCGAACACCAGACCCATGATCAGAAGAACCACCGACACCACCAGAATGAAGGCCAGCGGCGTATCGATGTTCTGACCGATAAACATCGAGATTTCCTGGGGTATCCGGTAAAGCGTGATCGCTTTTCCGAAGACCTTGGCACCGGCAACGATCAGGAGGATCGCAACGGTGGTCACCATGCTTTCAAAGGCTGCTTCCTTGAAACCCTGCCAGGTCAGAGTCCGCAAGTAAAAGCCGGTGATCAAGAGCGCAACGGCAAAACCGATCGCCGCGGCCTCGGTCGGGGTGGCAATGCCGGTGTAGATGACACCGATCACCACGCCAGCCAGAACCATGGAGGGCAGGGCACGAATGGTGCTCGAAATGCGTTCCTTGGCACTTGCCGGTGGCTCCGGCGTGTAACCGCCAAACCAGCGGGCGTAAATCATGGCAAAGGCAATGAAGAGCGCTACGAGCAGCAGGCCCGGGCCGATACCTGCCAGAAAGAGCGCAATCACGGACTGCTCTGTGACAAAGCCGTAAACGATCATCGGGATTGATGGCGGAATCAGGATCCCAAGCGTGCCACCGGCGGCAAGAAGTCCATAGACGAATTTTTTCTCATAGCCTCGGCTGATCATCTCCGGGATCGCGACCGTGCCGATGGTGGCCGCCGTCGCTACGGACGATCCGGAAATCGCTGCAAAGATGCCACAGGAAACGATGGTGGCGACTGCCAAGCCGCCCGGCCAATGTCCGACCCAGGCATGAACGGCCGAGAAGAGATCTTTGCCGACGCCGCCTTTCAGCAAAATGTTGGACATCAGCAGGAACAACGGCACGGCGAGAAGAATGAACCCGTCGAGTGTCGACAGGATCGCTTGTGGTGCCATCAGGGGCGAGAAGCCGCCGAACAAAAGCAGGGCCAACCCAAGTCCACCAAGCGTGAAGGCAACGGGAACACGGATGAGCAGCAGCGTGAAAAGAGCTGCGAGAATTAGGATCGTGGTCAATGTCCGGCTCCGCTTAGAGAAACCGGCCCCTTGGCCGCTATGCCAAGTTCAATCAGCGCCTGCACGAACAAAAGTCCGAAGCCGACAGGAATTGCGAGTTCCGTTACCCACGTGGGCAAATCCAGCATGGACCCGGTTGTCCGGCCGCGCTCGAAGGAATCATAGAAACTCCCAACGCCCTTCCAGGCCACAATGGCGCTGAACCCCGCGACAAAAATCATCGCAAGGCCCTGACAGACGCGCTGCGCGGTTGGACTGAGCTGGTTGGTCACCGCATCAACGGCAATTTGCCGCCCCGCGCCAAGGATCCAGGGCATTGCGATCATGGAGCCCCAAATGAGGCTCAGCTGGGACAGCTCCGCAGCCCAAATGGTCGGCGCGACAAAGAGATACCGGGCCGTCACCTCGAAGGTAAGCATGCCGCCGGCAAGAACAAACAAAAGCGCCGATATCCAAGCTAGAGCGAGGGTCAGCTTCGAGAAAACAGTCATTTTGTTACCGATGCGCTTCGCGCAATCCTGAAAGAATGAGAGCAGCGCCCATTGCGCCGAAGGCAGCAGCGAATGCGGCCTCAAATCCCCGTTGGAATTTTTGATAGGCCAGGGTCATCCGACCCGTCGAAAAGAGCAGAGCGTAAGCGCCGTAGACAAGGAAGGCTGAAACGGCCCCAAGCGGCCCGAAAGCAAGAACGGTTGGTGCTTCTAAACCCTGACCGAACAGAAAGGATGCAACAGCAATCCACATCAAGCCGGCCTTGGGATTGCTCAGCACAACGAACAAACCGAACCGCCAGTTTTTGAAATCAGACGTTTTGTTACCGGCAGCCCGGATCATCCCACCAGACGATGGCCATAAAACCGAACGCGCCGCCTTGGCAGCCACATAAAGAAGATAACAGCCCCCGAGGATCTTCATGGCTGTCAACACAGCCGGAAAAAGATCCAATAAGACAGCCAGACCGAACGCTACAGCCGTAACCCAAACAAGAACACCAGAAGCCACGCCAAGGGTGACGTAAACGGCTGCACGCCGACCTTGCCCCAAGGCGGCAGCGGCAACGGCAACGAGGTTTGGACCTGGCGCAGCTTGCGCGGCGACCGTGAGGATCAGGGCCGCCGCATAGGCTTCAACGATATACACGTCGAAACGCCCTAAAGCTTCTGCGCCGCGTCCATGACTTGCTTGCCAAGGTCACCGGCTTTTTCGCCATAAGCGTCGTAAACCGGTTGGCTGACCGCTCTCCAGGCAGAGATTTCCTCAGCTGTCGGCTTGTAAACGGACATGCCGTTTTCTTCCGCAGCTGCATACGCATCCGCCTCGATCTGGGACATGCGGTCACGAACATCATTTTCCGCTGTCAAAGCAGCAGCCTGAATGATCTCCTTATGAGCCTCAGGCAGGCCATTCCAGAAATCCGTGTTCACAACGACAATGAACTCGATGTCCGCGTGGTTGGTCACGGTAATGGTGTCCATGACTTCCCAAAGCTTCCGGGACTTGACCCCGGAAACGCCGGTCATGCCGATATCGACTGTGCCGCGCTGATAGGCGAGGTACTGTTCGGATCCGGAAATGAGCGTTGGAGCGCCGCCCGCAGCGGTGACGAAATCGCCGAGGGTCTTGCCGAAGACCCGGACTTTTTTACCCTTCATGTCTTCTGGTGTTTTGATCGGTCCGTCCTGAGACAGCATGATCGCACCACCATAGGCCTGCCACCACAGAACCGTGGACCCGGTGTCCTTGATGGCCTCATCGAGCGGTCCGCGGACAGGAGATCCTGGAGCAACAGCTGCACGGACCTTGTCCTCGGTATCAAAAAGAAATGGCTGATAGAAAATATCGACAGCCGGAATGTCACCGACATATCGGGTCAGGGACGCCACGCCCATCTCGATCGCGCCGGACCCAACAGCAGCCGGCACTTCCTTGTCTTTATACAGCTGCGCGGAATCGTAGATTTCGACCGCGATATCACCGTTGGAGTTCTTCTCCACTTCTTCCTTGAACAAGGTCAGGTTCTGACCAAGGTGGCTTGTAAGCGGCAACTGCAACGAAATGCGCAAAGTTGTATCAGCCGCAAAGGATGAGCCGGCAGTCACACCAAGCGCCATCGCGGCTCCTAGAGCCCACGTGAATAGTTTCATGATTTCCTCCCAGTTATGGGAGGCAGTCTGGCAAACGAAAATTTTCTGGTCAACAAATCCCTGACCACTTGGCCAAAGATACAGGGTCCGTCTCGCAAGGCAAAAAGATTTAAATCATTGTTTTTCAGATGTTTTTTCTTTGAACCTCAATGTCGGTCAAAAAACGCCTGAACAAAGAGAACCATCGCCGGCGTGACCTCTCCCGGCGATGGTCCCTACTGGGCGGACCGCGCACCTTCCGCGGTCCGAAAGCTACGATCCACCCAAGCCAGTTACGGCTGAACAGCCGAGAATTCTGCCGGGTCGAGCAGGTTGTCCTGGTTGGCATCGGCTGCCTTGAAGGCATCCTCTGTTACATCCGGCATGACGGCAGTGACTTCATCAAAGCTGACAAATCCGTCCCGGTCGCTATCGACAACATCAAAAGACATGCCCTGAGCAAATACCGCTGAAGAAGCGGTAACGGCACCGAAAAGCACGGCAGCTGCGAGAGACTTGGACATGATATGACCTCCAGTTTTGGTCTTTGTGCTCCGTCGCTCAACCAGACCCCTGCGGCCGGTGAACCGGAGCGAGAGAACACTGATTTGAGATCGGGACGGCCAAAAGGCCGCTCAAAGGAACTGTTGGGGCATTGTTGTGACCGCCAGGCTTCGGCGGTCACGTCTTGGTCAAAATATTGTCAAAAGTAGCAATTTCAGACCGCAATATGGCGGACGGAGATTTAGGTGTAATCCCGGGATCCGAAGATCGCGGATCCGACACGCACATGGGTTGCGCCAAACCCAACGGCGGTCTCGTAGTCAGACGACATCCCCATTGAGATCTGAGACAGGTCGTTGCGCCCGGCGATTTTCTGAAGAAGCGCAAAATGCTCCCCCGGAGCCTCATCCACCGGCGGGATACACATCAGTCCGACGATGTTCAAACCGACCATCTCCTTGCATTCCTTCACGAATTCATTGACCTCTTTCGGCGGTATTCCAGCTTTCTGCGGTTCTTCTCCGGTATTCACCTGGATGAAGCACGGAAGATCTCGACCTTGCTTATCCATTTCAGCTTTGAGAGCCTTCGCGATTTTCGGTCGGTCCACCGTGTGAATGACATCAAACGTCGCGACGGCTTCTTTTGCTTTGTTGGACTGCAACGGGCCAATCAGATGCAATTCAATCCCGCCATAGGACCCACGCAGTCCCGGCCATTTTCCCATGGCTTCCTGAACACGGTTTTCACCGAATACCCGATGACCTGTCTCCAACGCCGGGCGGATGGCATCTGCCTCAAACGTCTTGGACACGGCAATCAAGGTCACCGCGCCTTCGGGCCGGCCATACTCTGTTTCTGCCTTGCGAATGTCTGAAAGAACGCTGGAAAGCTGATCTACAACGGATGCCATGAAGACTGCTCTGATCTGGGGATTGGTCGTTTTTAGTGACATATACTCAGGTCATACCCGCAGCAAGGGGAGACATGAAAAACCCAGCCAGCCGGCCCTATTTGCAGGCTGCCGCAACATCCAAAGAGTTTTCTGCTTTGTCGTATAACTGGTTTCGTTCTCATTCAGATCAATAAAACAATGATGGACCAATGTTTTACCTTTTCTTTGCAGTCCAGATATTAAGTAAGGTGTGCATTTTTGCTGAGGTTCTCGGATGTTTTGGAGATGGTTTTCTTCTTATACATTGGCAATATTGTCCATTATTACGACGCTTCCAGCGCTTTCGGAAGAGTTCTCGTTCGCTGTCGGTGAGTGGCCTCCCTTCATCGCCAGCAATGCTCCAGATTACGGGATTCATAGCCAACTGATTTCGGAAGCCTTTGAATCCCAGGGCCATACGTTATAACTGGAATTCTTTCCATTGCGCCTGGCTCTTGAATTGACAAAGGTCGGAACACTGCCGGCAACCTATTCCTGGTCCTATTTGAAAGAACGAGAAGCCGACTTCATCTATCCAAAGCAGCCACTCGATCAATTGAATGATGTTTATTTCTTCCGTAAGGACCGCTTTCCGAACGGTTTGCCGCCGCTTTCATTCGGTGAGCTTAAATCCCGCTCCCTCACGGTCGTGGGTGTGGAGAGGTACTGGTATGAGACAGTTCTGAACAAGGCAGGTGTAGTGTTCCAAACGGTTGCAACCGAGGAACAAGCCTGGAAAATGCTGCTCCACAACAGAGCCGATATCTTTATCGAAAATGATGTTTCCGGTGACATTCAAGGCCGGCAGTTTCTTGGAAACGACATGGATGACATCGACCGCAGTGCGCCGTTCCGGACGATACCGGTTTACATTATGTTCAGCCGCCACAACCCGGATGCACTCCGGATGATGGAAATCTGGGATAGAGGCATCACGGAACTCTCGGTTTCCGGCCCCGATTCCCGCACACAATAGCTTTACGGCCCCCACTCTGCGCATTAAACAGCAGGGTAGAAACAGTTCACTTTAGACATGTTGACCGCGGCACCGAATTCTGATGACAGTCCCGCGGTCAGACATTCAAGAAATCCGCCGGGTCCGGCGGCAAGCAAACGGCATAATTGATGGCAACGGAACGGTACAATGCGCGCGAAGTAGAAGCGCGCTGGCAAAAGACTTGGAACGACAAAGATGTCTTCGTCACTCACAATGACGATCCACGCGACAAATACTACGTCCTTGAGATGTTCCCGTACCCGTCCGGCCGGATTCACATGGGCCACGTTCGTAACTATGCCATGGGTGATGTGGTCGCCCGCTTCAAACGTGCCAAGGGCTTCAATGTTCTTCACCCGATGGGTTGGGATGCCTTTGGCATGCCGGCTGAAAACGCTGCAATGCAGAACAAGGTCCACCCGAAAGACTGGACCTATGAAAACATCGCCACCATGCGTGAACAGCTCAAGATCATGGGTCTGTCCCTTGATTGGAGCCGTGAATTCGCGACCTGTGATGTTGCCTATTACAAGCAGCAGCAGGCGCTTTTCCTGAAGTTTCTGGAAGCCGGTCTGGTCTACCGCAAAAACGCAAAGGTCAACTGGGACCCGGTCGACATGACGGTTCTTGCCAACGAGCAAGTGATCGATGGCCGCGGCTGGCGCTCCGGCGCGCTCGTCGAGCAGCGCGAATTGACCCAATGGTTCTTCAAGATTTCCGATTATTCGGAAGACCTTCTGGAAGCGATCGAAACACTGGACCGCTGGCCGGACAAGGTCCGCCTGATGCAGAAGAACTGGATTGGACGCTCAGAGGGTCTTCGTGTCCGCTTCGAATTTATCGAAGCCGCCCCGACAGGCGACACGACGCTGGAAATCTTCACCACACGGCCAGACACTTTGTATGGCGCGTCCTTCATGGGCTTGTCTCCGGATCATCCGATTTCGGTGAAGCTGGCGGAGACCAATCCGGAACTAAAAGACTTCATCGATGAATGCCGGCGCGTCGGTACGTCAGAAGAAGCCATTGAAAAGGCTGAGAAGAAAGGCATCGATACCGGTCTCAAGGTCAAACACCCGCTTGACGCCTCAATTGAGCTGCCGGTTTACGTCGCCAATTTCATTCTGATGGACTACGGCACGGGTGCCATCTTCGCGTGTCCGGCGCACGATCAGCGCGACCTGGATTTTGCTCGTAAATACGACCTCTCCGTTAAACCGGTCGTATTGCCGAAAGACGCCGATCCGGCAACTTTCGAAATTGGCGACGAGGCCTACACCGACGACGGCACAATCTTCAATTCCGACTTCATGAGCGGAATGACGATTGCCGATGCGAAAAACGCGGTCGCGGACAAGCTGGAAGCCATCAAGGTTGAGGATGGACCTCAAGCCGAGCGTCAGGTGAATTACCGTCTGCGCGACTGGGGCATTTCCCGCCAGCGTTACTGGGGCTGTCCTATCCCGGTCATCCATTGCGATGACTGCGGCGTTGTTCCGGAAAAAGATGAAAATCTGCCGGTGCAGCTGCCGGACGATATCAATTTCGACAAGCCTGGCAATCCTCTGGACCGCCACCCGACATGGCGGGACACCACATGCCCGAACTGCGGCAAGCCGGCGAAACGTGAAACCGACACGATGGACACATTCGTCGACTCGTCCTGGTATTTCGCGCGTTTTACCGCGCCTGACTGTGATCAGCCGACAGACCCGAAAGCCGCGACCGACTGGCTGCCGGTCGACCAATATATCGGCGGGATTGAGCACGCGATCCTGCACCTTTTGTATTCGCGCTTTTTCACACGAGCGATGCAAAAGGTTGGCGCACTGGATCTGAAAGAACCATTCAAGGGCCTCTTCACGCAAGGCATGGTTACGCATGAGACTTACCGGCGCGGTGGAGACGGCTCCAATGGCGAGTGGGTCTCACCGGCCGAAATCAAGATCGAGGAGAAGAACGGTCAGCGTACTGCGTCCATGCTGGACAGCGGCGAAACCGTTTCCATCGGCTCCATCGAAAAAATGTCGAAGTCCAAAAAGAACACCGTTGATCCGACGGACATCATCGACACTTACGGCGCCGACACGGCCCGCTGGTTCATGTTGTCAGACAGCCCGCCCGAGCGCGATGTCATCTGGACCGAAGATGGTGTCCAGGGCGCGTGGCGCTTTGTTCAACGCGTTTGGCGTTTGATCGGTGAAATCGCTGAAAAGACAGAGCCGCGCAATTCCTCTGTTCCGGCCATGTCTCAAAAAGCTGAAGACCTGCGCCGCGCGGCCCACAAAACTCTGGCTGCTGTCTCCAACGATCTGGAAGGCCTCGGCTTTAACCGCGCCGTTGCGCGCCTTTATGAGTTGGTCAATACGTTGAGCAAGGCGTTCAACGAGGGCCTGGAAGATCAGGGCAAGGAATACGCGGTTCGGGAGACGGTTGATTACCTCGTCCAGATGATGGCGCCCATGATGCCGCACCTCGCCGAAGAATGCTGGTCTGCACTCGGTCATGATAGCCTGATCTCCGAAGCGGCCTGGCCGGAAGCAGATCCCTCGCTATTGACCGAGGATACAGTGACCTACCCTATCCAGATCAACGGTAAACGGCGCGGCGAGCTGAGCATTTCAAAAGAGGCTTCCAAAGAGGAGGTCGAAGCAGCTACCTTGGCGCTGGACTATGTTCAAAAGGCGCTAGACGGGAAGTCACCGAAGAAGCTGATCGTTGTGCCACAAAGGATTGTCAATGTCGTTGTTTGATCAGGTTTTGACATCGAGCCGGATTACCAGAAACCTTGCTCTGGCAGGCCTTTTGGCCTTTGGTGCATTGGCAGGCGGATGTCAGATCCGCCCGCTCTATGGCACCACAGCAACAGGCTTTGGCGGAACACAAACCGTGTCCTCCGATCTTGCAGCGATCGATATTGAATCCATCGGTACCGATGTCTCTGGCCGAACGCTTTACAACGAACTGACTTTCAATTTTGAGCGCGGCACAACTGCCCCTGCAAAGAAATACCGGTTGAAGGTCCTGGAAGACACCAGCACCGCTTCGGTCGCAGTCGAACAGTTCTCCGATGTTCCCTCTGCCTACACCTTGACCATGAACGCGTCTTTCGTGCTGAGTGACCTTGAAACAAACAAGACACTAATGACCGGCCGTTCGTTCCAATCCGCTTCTTACGACTTCTCCAGCCAGCGTTTCGCGAACCTTAGGGCAGAACGCGATGCAGAAGAGCGTGTGGCAAAGGCGGTCGCAGAAGACATTACTGCCCGGATTGCCGGATACTTCGCAACCCATCAGGGCTCATAGAGAAAAGGCAAAACACACGTGTCCACGCTCAAGGCCGCGGAGATTGACCGGTTCGTCGCCAATCCCCCGGATGGCGGCGGCGTGGTCCTCGTGTTCGGCCCGGATACCGGTCTGGTATCCGAGCGCGCCAGCCGGCTTGTTGCCAAGGCCTCCGAAGGCGACAGCGACCCCTTTAACCTGATCAAAATCGACGCCTCTGAACTCAGTTCGGACAGCAATCGGCTGATCGACGAAGTGCTGACCGTTCCGCTGTTTGGCGGCCGCCGTATTGTGTGGGTCAAGGATGCCAGCGGCAAAAACCTGGTACCATCACTCGACCCGGTCTTGAAGCTGGATGATTGGCAAACGTTGGTCGTTCTGGAAGCTGGCGACATCAAAAAAGGTATCGGCCTGCGCAAGCTGATCGAGCCACATAAACGGGCCGTCGCGCTGCCGTGTTATGCCGACAACGACCGTGGCATTGACCATTTGATTGATGAGGAAACACGCGAAGCCGGCCTCACCATCTCCCGCGAAGCCCGCGCTGCCCTTCACAGCCTCCTTGGCGGTGACAGAATGGCCAGCAGAGGCGAACTCAAGAAGCTCTGCCTATACGCAATGCAGAAAGAGCGCATTGACAGCGAAGACGTGGAAGCCATCATCGGCGACGCTTCGGCGTTTGAAACATCTGAGTTGATCGATGCAGCCGCTGGCGGCGATCTGTCGACACTTGATCATGGCCTGGAGCGCCTGACCGATGCCGGATCCAAAGCGTCGGTCATTGCCAATCAGGCGCTCAAACACTTCCAGTCACTGCATCGGATGCGAATCGAAATCGACGCTGGAAAAAGTGCCCAGCAAGTCGTCGACGGTCAGCGTCCGCCCATATTCTTCAGCCGCAAACCTAAATTCAGCCAGCAGCTGCGAATTTGGACCTTGAGGGATCTGGAACGCGCCATGAACATCTTGAGCGAGGCAACACGGGTGTCTCGTCTGAATGACAATCTAGGCGTTCCAGTCCTCTCCGAGGCCCTTCTGACCGTCGGCCGCGCCGCCCGCGCCCGCAATCAACGCCGCTGACAAAAAAAGGCCGGGACATCCCGGCCTTGATCAAATCAGTCTCATGTTAATTTTCAGCGGTTTTCAACGCCCAGAAGCCGGCAAATCTGATCGAGCTGTTCCAAAGACGTGTATTTGATCTTCAGATCGCCAGACTCTTTGCCAGCCTTGTGACCGACCGTGACTTTCAGTCCCAACGTGTCTGCCAGCCGCTTTTCCAAGGCTTTCGTATCAGCGTCCTTTTGCGGCTTTTCGGTCGGGGTTTTGTCGCCCTTCAACTTGGCCAGTGCATCGGGATCCTGAGCGAGCTTTTCCGCATCGCGCACCGTCAAGCCTTTTTCAACGATCAGTTCAGCCAAGGCCGCTGGATCATCAACGGTGATCAGCGCCCGCGCATGACCAGCCGTCAAAAGCCCCTCAGCTAGATAATCTTTGACTGAATTCGGCAGCTTCAATAGCCGCATGGTATTGGCAACATGGCTCCGGCTTTTACCGATGACCTTCGCCAATTCCCCCTGGCTGTAACTGAATTCGGCAGTCAGCTGCTCATAGCCCATCGCTTCTTCGATCGGATTGAGGTCTGCCCGCTGCACATTCTCGATAATTGCGAGCTCTAATGCTTCCTGATCCGTGACGTCCCGGATGATGATCGGCGCTTCATGAAGCCCTGCCCGTTGCGCGGCCCTCCAGCGCCGCTCACCGGCAATGATCTCAAACCGATTCGCTTTTCCAGCTGCCGGACGAACGAGGATCGGCTGCACGATGCCTTTGGCTTTTAGAGACTCGGAAAGGTCCGCTAGATCCTTCTCTGTGAAGGTCTTACGCGGGTTGCGCGGGTTTGGCTCGAGATGCTCGATCGGGACCTTGCGGCTGTCGCGAACCACTTTTTCAGGTGCCGGAGACGCCTCCGGTGCTGAATCGCCAATGAGAGCTGCAAGACCGCGGCCCAGCCGCTTGTTTTTGACGTCCTTGTCCGCCATTCCGCACCTTTTTCTTTTTATTTCAATAAGTTAATAAGGATCGGTCGAATATGTGGCCTGACCGATCCTTCCAACATGTCAATTCGGAACCGATTCGACAGGCTTTTAGGCCGCCACGCTGCGCAGCTGCCGCTCCCGCTGAATGATTTCAGAAGCTAGGCGGAGATACGCCTGACTTCCGGCACATTTCAGATCATAAAGGAGCGCCGGTTTACCGTAAGACGGTGCCTCGGAAATCCGGACGTTGCGCGGAATGATGGTGTCATACACGGCATCTCCCATCGTTTCGCGCACATCTGCAACGACCTGACTGGAGAGATTGTTCCGGCTGTCATACATCGTCAAAACGATGCCGTGGATGCTAAGTTCAGGGTTCAAAGCAGATTTCACTTGCTCGACCGTGCTCAGCAACTGGCTCAGACCCTCAAGCGCAAAGAACTCGCACTGCAGCGGAACCAGGATCGAGTGGCTTGCAGACAGCGCGTTGATCGTAAGCAGGTTCAAGGACGGTGGGCAGTCCACAAGGACATAGGTAAAGCCGATCTCCTTGAACAGCCGAGAATGCGTCAGGTTTTCGACCGCATTGCGCAGGCGGAAAGCCCGGTCACTGGTCGACGCAATTTCGAGCTCCAGGCCGAGAAGGTCCATGGTGGACGGGGCCACCCACAAGCGTTGAACCGCGGTTTCGCGGATCGCTTCGTCCATTGAGCAATCGCCGCTCAGGATTTCATAGGTTGACAGGCCACGGTCACGGTGCTCGATCCCAAGACCTGTCGAGGCGTTTCCCTGCGGATCAAGATCGATAACGAGGACTTTCTCCCCGATTGCGGCAAGCGCGGTACCAAGGTTGATGGCCGTGGTGGTTTTCCCAACCCCGCCCTTCTGGTTAGCGAGCGCAAGCACACGCGGCATTTCGGGAAGCATGTTCATTACCACCACACCTTCCTGGTTACTCTGACCGGGCTAAAATATTTGAAAAAAGGAGCATCCGGCTCAAAGGATCAACAACACTTTCCTTTTCTACCAGATCGAACTGCCAAGAGTCAGACACTTCATCAAGTTCGCGCCGAAAATCCTGACCTTTGTGGAAAACAGCCTTTGCCCCTTGCGCTGTAAACGGCTTGGCAAGCTCAAAAAGCAACTTCAAAGAAGCCAAGGCACGCGCAGAAACGGCATTTACCGGACCGTGGGTCCACCCTTCCGCAACCGATTCGATCCGGCCCGCATGGACAGTCCCTTTCGATCCGGTCTCTCTCAAAGCGGTCCGGAGGAACGCCGCCTTGCGCTGATTGCTCTCGATCATGTGCACATGGGCATCCGGCTGGTCCGCCAGAAGGATCGCCGTCACAACACCTGGAAACCCGCCGCCGCTCCCGATATCGACCCAGACCTTCGCCTCTGGATAACTCCACTGCGTTTGCAGGCTATCCGCCACATGCCGGGTCCAGATGTCCGGAATTGTTGAAGGAGCAATAAGGTTTTGTGCGGGTTGCCACTTCAAAACCAAGTCCACGTAGATCTGGAGACGATCCAACGTTTCACGTGAAACATCCCCAAACTTATACACAGTCTCTCCAGAACTGTTCAACACCACGGGACGCCCCATCAGGCCGCCCCTCGCTGAGACTGACGTTTCAAATGGGAAAGGATAAGCGTCAGGGCTGCAGGTGTTATCCCATCCATGCGCGAAGCCTGCCCCAGTGTCGCAGGGCGGATATCCAAGAGTTTCTGTTTGACTTCATTGGACAACCCGACAATCGCTTCGTAATCGAAACTATCGGGGATTCCCAAAGCCTCATCGCGCTTCAAAGCTTCGATATCGGCCGTCTGCCGCTCCAGGTAAACGGCATAAAGAGCATCCGTTGTCACCTGTTCAACAACTACGGGATCCATTTGCTCAAACTCAGGCCAAACCTTCTGCAGACCTTCAAACGTGACATTTGGGTACGACAGGAGATCAAAGGCAGAGCGGCGTACTCCATCCTGATTGACAGGCAAACCCTTCTCTGTTGCTTCGTTCGGGGTTACAGTCAGGCTCTGCAGCAAACCGCGCGCAGCTGAGATCTTTTCCATCTTCGCTTCATAGGCAACACGGCGCTCACCGGAGATACAGCCGATCTCAATTCCTAGAGGCGTCAAACGTTGATCCGCATTGTCTGCTCTGAGCGACAGCCTGTACTCCGCACGTGATGTAAACATGCGATAGGGTTCTGTAATTCCCCGGGTGATGAGATCATCAATCATAACGCCGATGTAGCCCTCGGACCGGTCCACGATAAACGGTGCCTTGTCCGCGACCTTCAACGCAGCATTTAAACCAGCCACAAGACCTTGGGCACCTGCCTCTTCATAGCCGGTCGTTCCGTTGATCTGACCTGCGAGGTAAAGACCGGTACACCGCTTGGCTTCCAGGGTTGCCCGCAATTCGCGTGGGTCGACGTGATCATACTCGATGGCATATCCGGGCTGAATGACTTCAACATCCTCCAGACCCGGGATTGTCCGCAAGAACGCAATCTGCGCATCTTCCGGCAACGAGGTGGAAATCCCGTTTGGATAAACAGTGTGGTCATCAAGACCCTCGGGCTCCAGGAAAATCTGGTGCCCATCCCGGTCACCAAAGCGGACGATCTTGTCCTCAATGGATGGGCAGTAACGTGGACCACGCCCCTTGATCTCACCAGAATACATTGCAGAGCGATCAAGATTGTCCCGAATGATTCGATGTGTTTCCGGTGTCGTCCGGGTAATGTGACACGGGATCTGAGGGATCGAAATCTTATCCGTCAGTGTAGAAAATGGGATCGGGTATTCATCACCCGGCTGCTCTTCCAGCCGGTCCCAATGAATTGTCCGGCCATCCAACCGCGCAGGCGTGCCCGTTTTCAAACGGCCAAGCTCAAAACCAATCTGTTCCAGCGACTGAGACAACCCCATAGCAGGCGCTTCACCAGACCGCCCAGCCGGGATCTTTCTGTCCCCAATATGGATCAACCCGCGCAAGAACGTTCCGCTTGTCAAAACCACTGCGCCGCAGTCAATCACTTGACCAGACCCAAGAACGATACCTGTCACCGATCCCGCATCAGCGCCAGAGAACCGAAGCTGGTCCGCTTCTCCCTCGACAACGGTGAGGTTTTCGATAGCGGCGATCTCACGCTGCATCGCTTCCCGGTACAGCTTCCGGTCTGCCTGCGCCCTGGGCCCACGGACGGCTGGACCTTTCCGACGGTTTAGCATACGGAACTGGATACCGCCCTGATCGGCGACGCGTCCCATAAGACCGTCAAGCGCATCGATCTCACGAACGAGATGGCCCTTCCCCAGTCCGCCGATTGCCGGATTGCAGGACATTACACCAATGGTCTCGAACTTGTGCGTCACGAGCGCAGTCTTGGCGCCCATGCGCGCAGATGCAGCTGCCGCTTCACAGCCGGCATGGCCACCGCCAATTACCACAACATCAAACGATAGAACCTGATCGTTCATAGTCTCACCGCTTGCCCGGGTCGCTCTTCTTGCCGTGCGCCCGGCCATTCACATTCTGATTTCGGGATCATATTCGGATCTGAACCGGAGCGTCAGACACAGCAAAAGCCGGTCTTGTTGCCGCCTTTATACGCCGGACCTGCCCCTTAGGTCAAAAGAGATTTCGATACCGGGAGGCAGCCATGCTGAAGCTCCGGTCGCCTTACGTTTCAAAAAGCGAACATGATTCACGTGAAACACATTCCGGTTCTGAATCGATCCAGTCTTTTCCTGAAATGATTCACGTGAAACAATCTACTTCCCGATACAGAAATCCCGAAAGATCACATCGAGAAGATCCTCGACATCAATCCGTCCGGTGATCCGTCCGAGGCTGTCCGCTGCCCACCGCAGATCTTCGGCCCGGAGTTCCGTCGGCAAATGATCCGACGAGACGGCCTGATCCAGGCCAGACAGACAGTCGGTCAGATAATGGCGGTGCCTTGCCCGTGTCGCCAGGGGCGCCTCCCCGACAGAAATCGTTTCCTCAGCAAAACGTGTCAGAGCATCAAACAGGCACTTCGTCCCTTCATCAGATTTGCTCGATGCAGGAATTTCCTTGGTTATTCCGGAAGAGTCTTGTTCCGGAAGAGTCTCAAGATCTGCCTTTGTCCGCACAGTCCATATAGGAACCTGGTTGGTGACATCCTCTGGCAGACCTGCTTGGGAATGCCCTGCTTCTACACCGCCTGGCTCAACAGCCCAAAGAATAAGGTCCGCCTGCCGGCCACGCTCTTCCGCGCGGCGAATGCCTTCCCTCTCAACGATCCCATCCGTTTCCCGAAGACCTGCGGTGTCGACAAGGGTGACCGGATAACCTCCAAGATCAAGATGCACCTCAATCACGTCCCTGGTCGTTCCTGCTTCCTCAGTCACAATGGCAACATCCCGGCCGGCGATCGCATTCAGCAAGCTCGACTTGCCGGCATTGGGAGCCCCCATCAAAACCACTTGCAGACCAGATCGGAGACGCTCACCGCTTTTAGATTTTTCCAGGTGATCGGTAACTTCTTTTCGAAGCGCGGCAGCCTCTTTCCAGACTTCATCCGCGACACTGCCGGGCACATCCTCCTCATCGGCGAAATCGAAGTCCGCTTCAATCATCGCCCGCATGTGTATGAGCCGCTTGCGCCAGTTCTCATAGAGCGATCCAAGAGCACCACCCATCTGGCGGACAGCCTGTTTGCGCTGACTTTCTGTTTCAGCCGCAATCAGATCCGCAAGGCCCTCCACTTCGGTCAGATCCATCCGGCCCTGGTCAAAGGCACGGCGTGTGAACTCTCCAGGTTCGGCAGGGCGGCAGTTTGGAAACTCACCCAATATGCGAAGCATCGCTGCAACGACAGCACGGCCGCCATGGCACTGAAACTCGACAACATCTTCACCTGTGAAACTTGCAGGCCCCTCAAAGAAAAGAACCAGAGCCTCATCAATAATTTCTTGAGAAGCTGGATCCTGAAGCCTAGAAAGCATAGTTTTTCGTGGTGCTGGCGTCTTACCGCAAAGCGCCTCTGTAACAGTTCTGACTTCGGGACCCGAGACGCGGATAACAGCGACCCCAGAAGGCACCGCTCCACTCGACAATGCGTAGATCGTGTCAGCCATATAACTTTCCGTTTCAGAGGTATCCTTGGTGCCTCTTTATCAAGAAGCACGAACGTTAGAAAGGTGGTGGGGAACCTGGTCCATGGTCGGAACACAGCTTCGAGGAATTCTCCGGTTTTGGAACCGAAAGACGTTGCTGAGCCGAATCAAACTAGATCGTTTGAGCGATTAATAGGTATGTCTGTTTCACGTGAATCACGCGCCTTTGCCTGTCAGAAAGATCGCCCATTGAGTACGTGGATTATGGAGCTCTTATCGCAGTCTTGGCAATTTCAGAGCCTGGCCCGAAAACAATCCGTACCCGAATCAATTCGGATTCACGTGAAACATTTTTCGGACTGTTAATTCCGGTATCAGGTTCCCGAACACCCGTCACCGTGCGGATCTGTGTTTCACGTGAATCTTTAAACCTGTTTTTAGCAGTTCTGCGTTGGTCAGACCTGACGGCTAGCCCAAGTTTTGCGGTCCAGCCGATACAAAACATGATGTGCAAGTGCATGCCCAACTGGAAGCATCGGGTGAAGAAAGTCATCCGCCGGATCCCTGCGCATACCGATTCGCGCCATAACCTTTTGAGATGGAATGTTCGTTTCTGCAGTGAAGGAAACGATTTCCTCAAGACCGATGGTTTCAAAACCGAATCGAAGCCAGGCTGTTGCAGCTTCACTTGCGTAACCCTTCCCCCAGGCTGAGCGCTTCAAACGCCAACCAACTTCAACGCAGGGACCAAAAGGAAGCGGCTTGGCGTAGGCGGGAATACTCAAGCCAATGAACCCGAGAAACTCAGATGTGTCCCTGGTTTCCACTGGCGTAAAACAAAAGCCATCCTGTTCTTGCTTAGCCTTCGCCCTATCAATCAAAGCAGCGGTTTGATCATAGGTGAGTGGCTCGGGAAAATACCGCATGACCTGAGGGTCAGCGCACATCCGGGCAAATTGTTCGAGATCAGCATCTTGCCAGTTACGGCAGATCAGCCGCTTTGTTTCCAAGAGAAAGTTTTGGGTCATAAAACGGGTCCGAATCTAAATCTGGATTCACGTGAAACATGTCTTAACAAAAGGTAAAGGCGTGACCCAATCTGGATCACGCCTCCACCGATAACAACGATCGTGAGATAAAACGATCAGGTGTTCATGCTGTCGAAGAAGTCGTCGTTCGACTTTGTTTGCTTGAGCTTGTCGAGCAGGAATTCGACCGCATCCACTGTCCCCATCGGATTGAGGATCCGGCGCAGAACGAAGGTCTTTTTGAGACGCTCCGGCGGAACCAGCAATTCTTCCTTACGCGTACCGGACCGTTGAATGTCGATCGCCGGATAAACACGCTTGTCGGAGATTTTCCGATCCAGGATGATTTCGGAGTTACCCGTGCCCTTGAACTCTTCGAAGATGACTTCATCCATCCGGCTGCCGGTATCGATCAGCGCGGTTGCGATGATGGTGAGCGAGCCACCCTCTTCAATGTTACGAGCAGCACCAAAGAAGCGTTTCGGACGCTGAAGCGCGTTGGCATCGACACCACCGGTCAGGACCTTGCCGGAGGACGGAACAACCGTGTTGTAAGCCCGGCCAAGGCGCGTAATGGAATCCAGCAGGATAACAACATCGCGGCCATGTTCGGTGAGCCGTTTTGCCTTCTCGATCACCATCTCGGCGACCTGAACGTGACGGGACGCCGGTTCGTCGAATGTGGACGAGACCACTTCGCCATCGACCGTCCGTTGCATGTCTGTCACTTCTTCCGGCCGTTCATCGATCAGAAGAACGATCAAATAACATTCCGGATGATTGTTGGTGATCGACTTTGCAATGTTCTGCAGGAAGACGGTCTTACCGGTCCGCGGCGGCGCCGTGATCAAGGCACGCTGCCCCTTACCAAGTGGAGCGACCAGATCGATGACCCGGGACGACAGATCCTTAATGGTCGGATCTTCGATCTCCATCTTGAATTTCTCATCCGGATAGAGCGGCGTCAGATTATCAAAGTGAACCTTGTGCCGAGCTTTGTCCGGATCTTCAAAATTGATGGTATTGACCTTCAAAAGCGCAAAATATCGTTCGCCCTCTTTCGGGCTGCGGATCTGGCCTTCGACAGTGTCTCCTGTGCGCAAAGAGAACCGCCGGATCTGAGACGGAGACACATAGATGTCGTCCGGACCCGGCAGGTAGTTGGCGTCTGGCGACCGCAGGAAGCCAAAACCATCCTGCAGGACTTCAACAACACCTTCGCCGATGATCTCTACGTCTTGAGCAGCAAGGTTCTTCAGGATTGCGAACATCAGCTCCTGCTTGCGCATGGTGCTGGCGTTTTCGACTTCAAGCTCTTCCGCTTTTTGCAGGAGCTCGGTCGGTGTTTTTTCTTTTAGGTCTTTGAGTTTCATTTCCCGCATCGAGTTTGGGGTCTTAACGTTGATATGGATATTGGTTTGGAAGGTCGTTCCGGACCCAGGAAGATGGGAGGGCCGGAAAAATCTGAAAGACGTCTAACTGTGTCCAGATTGCCGGTGAACGCGGGATGTTAGGCTACGCAGCGTCACCAAATCGAAGTGGTCGGAAGATACGTTGTTTTGTCGGCGAGCGCAAGACGGGAATTCTGCCGGTTCTTTGGGCATTGTTGCGTTGCACCCAAAAAAGGCGGCCATCCCTTCGAACGCCGCCTTTCTTAACGTCAGTTTTCAATTGGAAATCAGAAAGGTTTCACAATCACCAAAATGACTACGATGATCATGATCACTGTCGGTATCTCATTGATCATCCGGAAATAACGGGTGGACCGGGTATTCTGATCCGCGGCAAACGCCTTCACGCATTTTGACAAATGTCCGTGAAACCCGGACATGATGAATACAAGGAGAAGTTTGGCGTGAAACCAGCCATCACTCCACGCATTCAACTCGTAAGCTGTCCAGAGCCCGAACACCCATGACGCAATCATGGCCGGTGTCATGATGGCTTTCAGAAGCCGCCGTTCCATCACCTTGAATGTTTCCGATTGGACTGAGCCAACCTCTGCGTCCACGTGATAGACAAACAGCCGCGGCAGATAAAGCAAACCGGCCATCCATGCGATGATGGAAATGACGTGAAGAGCCTTCACCCAGAGATAAAGGTCCATCGATTATCCCTGTTTCACCATCTCAACCATCCGTGCCACGTTTTCCGGATCCGCATCCGGTGTAACCCCATGGCCGAGATTGAAGATGAACGGCCCTTTGTCGAACGTCTTCAGGATGTGCTGAACACCGTCTTCCAATGCCTTGCCGCCAGCGACGAGACGCATCGGATCCAGATTGCCCTGGATTGGAACGTGTTTCTGGATCTCCAATGCCAAATGGTCCGGTGCAGTCCAGTCGAAACCAACCGCATCCACACCTGTTCCCTTGATGTAAGCTTGCATGCGAGCGGATGAGGCTTTCGGGAAACCGATGATCTTGGCATCCGGCCGGGCTGCTTTTACACCGTCGACAATCTTGCGCGTCGGTTCAATACACCACCGGCGAAACCCGGCATCATCCAGAACACCAGCCCAGGTATCAAAGATTTGAAGCGCATCAGCGCCCGCATCCAATTGGCGGATCAGATAGGCAATCGACGCAGTGATGAGCTCGTCGATAAATCGCTGCATCAAATCCGGACGTTTGTAAGCACCAACACGAGCAGCTACTTGATCCTGTGTCGTGTGACCGGCAACCGAATAACAGGCAACTGTCCAGGGAGCGCCACAGAAGCCGAGTAATGTCGTTTCTTCAGGCAGATCCGCTCTGAGGCGCGAAACCGTTTCTATGACCGGTTTGAGATGATCCTCGGCCTTATCCTGTTCGAGACGGTCGATCAGTTCTGATGATAGAGGTTCCAGAACTGGCCCCCGTCCTTCTTCGAACCTGACCGGATATCCGATTGCATCCGGCACGACGAAGATGTCCGAGAACAAAATACTCGCATCAAAGCCATAGCGGCGGATCGGCTGGAGAGTGACCTCGGTTGCGAGATCCGGGGAATAGCAGAAGTCGAGAAAGTTTTTCGCCTTGGCTCTGACTTCCCGATACTCGGGGAGATAACGGCCGGCTTGACGCATCATCCAGATGGGAGGTGGCCAGATCTTTTCTCCGGAGAGAACCCGCATTACGGTTCTGTCTTTGGACTTCATACGGTCGCGCCTTTCCCACATTTCAAATCTAATAAGATTCTATATTTGAATCTGTTTTTTATATTAGAACGTGGATTACCGGGATCTTTTTTCATCCACAATCCGTCACTCCAATAACTGTTTAGGGAAAAATCCGGCAGCAAACACGCGTTAACTCCTCCCCAGGAGTCGATAACAAAATTTCGCGCGCAATTACAGCGATTTAGAAAAATGTTTACCTTTCGTTAAGAATTTGTGCGTTGGTGGATAGCCTGTCGAAATGTCACAGGCCTCATGTTGATCCACAAAACCTCACAACCATTCCGGTTTCAGTTTCCCGGCGTTTAGACATTGTTAATAAAATCGGCGGAGCGGGCATAAATCCGTGCTAGGCAGAGAGCAATGACAGCAACTCCCAACTCATCAACACCCCTGGGGATGACACCGTGAATAATCCGAGACACTACTTTCATCTGCATCTGGTCTCGGACTCCACTGGCGAAACCCTGATGACGGTCGCGCGTGCCGCGACGGTTCAGTACGAAAATGTTCAGGAGATAGAGCATGTTTACCCGTTGGTGCGCTCCCAGAAACAGCTTGACCGGGTGATCAGTGAAATTGAAAAAGCCCCGGGAATTGTTCTCTACACATTGGTGGACGAGGAAATTGCTCAAAGGCTGGAACAAAAGTGCCGCGAATTGGGAACGCCATTCGTCAACATTCTGGATCCGGTTTTCGCGGTCTTTCAATCCTATTTGAATGTTACGCAGACCCACCGCATCGGTGGTCAGCATGAAATGGATGCGGAGTATTTCAGCCGGATGGAAGCGCTGAACTACACCATGATGCATGACGACGGGCAGATTTGGGACGACCTGGAGTCCGCCGACATCGTGCTTTTGGGTATTTCGAGAACCTCAAAAACACCGACATGCATTTATCTTGCGAACCGCGGCATCAAGGCGGCAAATGTGCCGCTGGTTCCGGACATTCCGCTTCCGGAAAGCGTCAAATCCTTGAAGAACCCGATGGTGGTGGGATTGATCGCCTCTGCAGAACGGATCCAACAGATCCGCCGGAACAGAGTTTTATCATTAAATTCAGAAGGTTATAACGATCAGTATGTTGATCGGAAAGAGATTTCCCGGGAGATCAACATGACCCGGCGCCTGTGTTCGGAACACAATTGGCCGCTGATTGACGTGACGCGCCGGTCGATTGAGGAAACGGCTGCGGAAATTCTGACGTTGTTCAAAGACTACAAGACAGCACGTGAAAACGGAGTATCGGAGTAATCCGGACTTTTCATTTCAAGAGGATACCATGGCACTGGTTTTGGCAAGCGGCAGCAAGATCCGCGCTGAACTGATGAGAAATGCGGGTCTGATCATCGATGTCGATCCGGCAAATGTGGACGAACGCGCCGTGGAGGCTCCGCTCCTGGAAGCCGGGTTCCCACCAGAAGACTTGGCCAGTGTTCTGGCGGAAGCAAAAGCAAATGACGTCAGCACGCGCCGTACTGGCGAACTGGTGATTGGTGCGGACCAGATCCTTGCGTTTGAAGGCGAGCGCCGGACCAAACCGGAAGATATGGAAGCGGCCCGCCGGCAGTTGCTTGCATTTTCTGGAAAAACTCATGAACTCCTGTCAGCTGTCGTGATTTCCAAGGATGGTGAAGCGATTTGGCGGCACGTGTCGACGGCGCGTTTGACCATGCGGACCTTTTCGCCGGCATTTGTCGGTCATTATCTGGCTGAGGCCGGCGACGACGTTTTGTCGAGTGTCGGGGCCTATCAGTTGGAAGGATTGGGTCTGCAACTCTTTGAAAAGATTGATGGCGACTATTTCACAATCCTTGGTTTGCCGATGCTGCCGTTGTTGGCGCAGCTGCGGGAACTCGGAGTGATCGAGGCATGAGTGCAAGCACTAGAAAAGCTGCGATAACAGGCTTTCCGGTTGATCAATCCCGGTCTCCGCTCGTGCATGGATATTGGCTCAAGAAACACGGCCTTGACGGAGAGTATGGCCGGGTGCCGGTCACACCGGAAACAGCCAATGCCTTTTACAAGAATTTTGCCGCCTCCGGATTGATCGGCGCGAATGTGACTGTACCACACAAGGAGGTTGCCGCTGCAGCCTGCGCTCATCTGGACGATGCGGCCAAGGCTATGGGTGCCGCCAACACGCTCTGGCTGGATGAGACCGGGGCATTATGCGGTGCAAACACCGACGGGCTTGGTTTTTTGGGAAATCTGGATCAATTGGCGCCCGGTTGGGATGCATCTGGCGGAACGGCTGTCGTTCTGGGCGCCGGCGGCGCGGCGCGGGCCATCATATGGGCTCTGCTTTCCCGTGGATTCACAGCAGTGCATATCGTCAATCGAACCTTTGAAAAAGCGAAGGTTCTTCAGGATCAATTTGGGTCTAAAACAAAAGCGCATGCTTGGGACAAGCTGGGGACACTTCTTGGAGAGGCAGATCTTTTAGTGAACACGACTGCGCTTGGCATGACGGGGAAAGCACCGCTGGAAATTGATCTTGATCCGTTGCCGAAGTCCGCGCTTGTCACCGACATCGTCTATGTGCCTTTGGAAACGGACCTTCTCAAACAGGCCGCGGAACGCGGCAACAAAACGGTTGATGGCCTGGGCATGCTGCTTCACCAGGCCGTGCCGGGATTTGAGCGCTGGTTTGGCGTCCGGCCCGAGGTCGATAAGGAACTGCGCGACCTGGTTCTTGCTGATCTCGGGGTGACACCGTGATCAAGCTTGGATTGACCGGTTCCATCGGAATGGGAAAATCGACCACCGCCAAGATGTTCGCTGAACTGGGCGTGCCCGTCCACGATTCAGACGCGACAGTGCACGC
This sequence comes from uncultured Labrenzia sp., assembly GCA_937911395.1. Classification (GTDB taxonomy): domain Bacteria; phylum Pseudomonadota; class Alphaproteobacteria; order Rhizobiales; family Stappiaceae; genus Roseibium. The sequence goes on along the minus strand of CALDSI010000325.1, from coordinate 1,482 downwards.
GCTCTATTCGGGCCGCGCGGCACCACTCATCGAAGCGGCTTTTCCCGGAACCGTGGTTGACGGAACCGTTGATCGAACCCTGCTTTCCCCGCATGTCCTGGGAAAACCGGAAGCGATGAAGCGGTTGGAGGCCATCGTGCACCCCTTGGTGCGCGAGGAAGAACTGGCGTTTCTTGAAAAAGCCAAAACTAACCGTCACCGGGTGGTGGTGCTGGACATTCCGCTATTGTTTGAAACCGGTGGCGACAAGCGGGTCGACGCTGTCGTGGTCGTAACGGCGGACGCCGCTGTCCAGAGAAATCGTGTCCTAGCCCGGCCGGGGATGACCGAAGACCGGTTCGAGGCGATCTTTTCAAAACAAATGCCGGACGCTGAAAAGCGCAAGCGCGCGCATTTTCTCATTGATACGGGATTGGGGATGGACGCTGCACACCGGTCGGTCGCCGCTGTCTTGAAAGCCTCGGCCGCAATAGGCTGACGGTTTGCACTGCTTTTCCTGCTGAAGACCGGGGAAAACCTGACGCTGATCTTGCGTGAAGTGCGCCTGCTTGCGCAGATGGGACAGACGGAAAACAGGCGGAACCATGCGGGAAATCTCATTCGATACGGAAACGACGGGTCTTAATCCGCGCGGTGGAGACCGTTTGGTCGAAATTGGCGGTGTGGAACTGATCAATCACGTTCCCACGGGAAACTCCTATCACGTCTATATCAATCCGCAGCGCGACATGCCGGAGGAAGCCTTTCGGGTTCACGGGCTGTCGGCAGAGTTTTTGTCCGACAAACCTCTCTTTGAGCAGGTCGCAGATGACTTTCTGGGATTTGTCGGCGATGCAACGCTTGTGATCCACAATGCGGCCTTCGACATGGGCTTCATCAATTTCGAGCTCGAAAAGGTTGGCCGGCGCACCATCCCGAACACGCAGGTGATCGATACGCTCGAAATCGCCCGCCGCAAGCACCCCACTGGCCCGAACTCGCTCGATGCGCTTTGCTCAAGGTACGGCATTGACAATTCCAAGCGTGTCAAACACGGCGCGTTGCTCGATGCGGAAATCCTAGCCGAAGTCTATCTGGAGATGATCGGCGGCAAACAGCGTGCGCTGATCCTGGACCCGGATGAAGAAGATGGCCTTGGAGGGTCTGGAGACGCAGGATCAGAGCCTGGAGAACTCGGTTCCTTCAACGCCCGCCCCCGTCCGGCACCTTTGTCTGCGCTTTTGAAAGACGACGAATTCACCGCCCACAAGGCCTTTGTGGACGGCATGGGCGATGGCGCGCTCTGGAAGAAATACGGCGGGTAAGCGGGATCTTGAACAAGATCGACTGTCTCGGTCACTCGCAAGCTTGATCCGCATCATCAGGCAACTGCCCTTCTCTTATTCGTTATCCCGGACGAAGTGCAGCGGAGATCCGGGAACCACGCGTTTGCAGAGTTCTCGCGTTTGAAACTCAGCCGCCGCGGTTTTTTGCATTGCGAGT
>CALDSI010000324.1 GCA_937911395.1 uncultured Labrenzia sp. | reverse complement strand
ACCGGTCTGATGAAGACCGCAGCACACATGCTGCTGTTCCACGCACCCGTCTTTCTGGGAATGGGAATAGTCGCGCAAGTCCGGAGCATTCCGTTTTTGCCAGTTGCCTTTGCACTTATGGCAGTCGGCATCGCCCTGTTCAGCGGCGATCTAATCGCACGCGCCACAATCGGCAGCCGCCTGTTTCCGATGGCGGCCCCGACTGGCGGGATGCTGACAATCGCGAGCTGGATCGCACTGGCACTCAGTGCAATCCGGGTAAATCCTAAATAACCGACCCTACTTCAAACGTGCGGCATGCCAGGCGACATGGTCGCGGGCAAACGTCGAAACGAAATAGTAGGAGTGATCGTAGCCCGGCTGCAGGCGGAAGCTGTGGGCTGTCTTTGTCTCAGCAAGTGCCGCGGCCAGCGCCCCGGGCTTGAGCAAATTGTAGAACTGATCATCAGCGCCTTGATCAACGAGAATGTCCTCTACCCAGCCCTTTTCCTTCAAAAGGCACACAGCATCATGCGCCGTCCAGAGATTCTCATCGCCCCCGAGATAGGCGCCAAGTTGCTTGCGTCCCCAGTCGGACTGGCTTGGGTTGGCGATTGGTGAAAAGGCCGACAGGGACCGATACTGGCTTGGGTACTTCATCGCCAGGGTCAACGCGCCGTGGCCACCCATGGAGTGTCCGGTGATACCGTGGTGGATCGACACCGGGAACTGTGCCTGCACGAGATCGCGCAGCTCAGTTGCGATGTAGGTCTCCATCTGGAAATGCGGTGCCCAGGGATCTTGGGTCGCGTTGACGTAAAATCCGGCGCCCTGGCCAAGATCATAGGCCTCGTCGTTGGCAACACCCTCACCGCGCGGGCTGGTGTCCGGAAAGACGATCGCAAGGCCAAACTCCGCGGCATGGGCCTGAAGACCGGCCTTGGTCATTGCGTTTTCGTGGGTGCAGGTCAGCCCGGACAAATACCAAAGGCACGGCACAGGACCGTTTTTAGCCTGCGGCGGGATATAGACCGCAAAGGTCATTTCCACACCGGTCGCTCCGCTTGCGTGGCTGTAGACGCCCTGAACGCCGCCAAAACACTTGTTTTCAGAAAGGGATTTCATGGAAACTCCAATAAGACGTTAGCGTCCGCACCGTCAAAGTTTCCGGTACATGACAAGCGCATCGACATACCCGTCGCGCGGATGATGAAAGGCCTCTGGCAACCGGCCAACGATATCAAATCCGTATCGCTGCCAGATCTCTACTGCGCGCGTATTTGTCGAGACGACAAAGTTGAACTGCATCGCCCGAAACCCATCTGCCTTCGCAGTCTCTAGCGAATGTTCCAGCATCAGTCTGGCAACGCCCAACCCTTGAGCGGCAGCGGCGGTGACAAACCCGCAATTGCAAACATGGGAGCCACCGCCCTTCTGGTTTCGAACGATGTAGTAGGTGCCCAGAACCTCCCCGTCCCGTTCAACCACAAAGCCCTTTTTGCCGCCCGTCCAATAGGCAAGCGCTCCGGCACGGTCGATATCGGGATCGACCGTGTAAGTTTCACCGGCCGCGAAGACGGGCTCCAGCATATCCCAGATGCCGTCTCCATCTTCCGCGCGGGCGTATCTGACAATAAGATCCGTCACAGGCTTAGTAGAGCACCACTGAGCGGATCGATTCACCTTTGTGCATCAGATCGAAGCCCTTGTTGATGTCTTCCAGCGGCATGGTGTGCGTGATCATCGGATCGATCTCGATCTTGCCGTCCATGTACCAGTCAACGATCTGCGGCACATCCGTGCGTCCGCGTGCGCCGCCGAAGGCCGTACCCCTCCAAGTGCGACCAGTGACCAGCTGGAACGGACGCGTGGCGATTTCGGCGCCCGCTGGCGCCACGCCAATCACGATGGACTCGCCCCAGCCCTTGTGGGCAGATTCCAGCGCGGTCCGCATGACATTGACGTTTCCGGTCGCATCAAAGGTGTAATCCGCACCGCCCTTTGTGAGGTTCACCAGATACGGAACCAGATCTTCCTCCACCTCGGACGGATTGACGAAGTCGGTCATACCAAAGCGTTCGGCCATTTCCTTCTTGGCCGGGTTCAGGTCAACGCCGACGATCTGGTCCGCACCGGCCAGACGCAGTCCCTGAATGACATTGAGACCAATGCCGCCAAGCCCAAAAACAATCGCCCGTGACCCTTGCTCGACTTTTGCCGTATTGATCACAGCGCCGATGCCAGTCGTGACGCCGCAGCCGATGTAGCAAACCTTGTCGAAAGGCGCGTCCGGGTTGATCTTCGCCAGCGCGATCTCCGGAACAACGGTGTAGTTCGCGAAGGTAGAGGTCCCCATGTAGTGCAGGATCGGGTCGCCATCGAGTGTGGAGAACCGGGACGAACCATCCGGCATTAGACCCTGGCCCTGCGTGGACCGGATTGCCTGGCAAAGGTTTGTTTTCGGGTTGAGACAGTATTCGCAGTTCCGGCACTCTGGTGTGTAGAGCGGGATCACATGATCGCCCGGCTTCAGGGTCGTGACGCCTTTTCCGACTTCGACAACGACACCAGCGCCTTCGTGACCGAGGATCGCCGGAAAGAGACCTTCCGGATCCGCACCGGACAACGTAAACTCATCCGTATGGCAAATGCCAGTTGCCTTGACTTCCACCAGAACCTCAAAAGCCCGCGGGCCTTCCAGGTTGACTGTGGTTACTTCGAGGGGCTTGCCGGCGCCCACTGCCACGGCTGCACGAACTTGCATTTGACGATCTCCCTAAATTCTATTGACCCGCACAGTTACTCCGAGCGAGATCATTTGCAAGAACCGGGACGACATCCAATGTCGGATTTACGCATTCAAGAACGCCGGTTTGTTCCCTGCTGCGCCTTAAAACAGCCTAAAGCCTTACATTTTTTGCTTGTTTTCAGCGTGTCTAATCCTGCGGAAAACCTGTGCCGGTGAATATGTCGCTTTCAGACCAACAAGCGACCGAAACCTGATATGCAGATGGGCATGCAATCGCGAATATGCGCACCAACGGGCACCGCTTGCTGATTGGCAATCGCCGGTGACCATAGGATATGAACACAAGGACCGGACCGCGACCGTCTTTCCAACTTGAAAGGCTGTGATGGTCCAAAACGTGCGGAGCCGCTCTTAATGAAGCGTTATTCCTTCCTGGAACTGGCAAAAAATGCCTTTTCCGCGCACCAGAACTGGGGCCGCCAATGGCGCGCGCCGGAGCCCAAAGCCGAGTATGACGTGGTCATCATCGGCGCCGGTGGCCACGGTCTTGCTACCGCCTATTACCTTGCCAAGGAACACGGCGTGCGCAACGTTGCCGTTCTTGAAAAAGGCTGGCTTGGCGGCGGCAACACCGGCCGGAACACCACCATCGTGCGCTCCAACTATCTCTGGGAAGAAAGCGCGGCGCTTTACAATCACGCCATTGATTTGTGGGACGGCCTGTCACAGGAACTGAACTACAACGTCATGTACTCAGCGCGCGGCGTGATGATGCTGGCCCACACAGTCCACGACGTTCAGGTCGCACAGCGCCACATCCACGCCAACCGGCTGGCCGGTGTTCAAAATGAATGGCTGACGCCGGAACAAGCCAAGGAATACTGCCCACCGCTCAATATCTCCAAAGACATCCGTTATCCGGTGATGGGCGCTGCCCTTCAGCGCGTTGGCGGTACCGCCCGTCACGATGCGGTGGCCTGGGGCTATGCGCGTGGCGCGGACGACATGGGCGTCGACATCATCCAGAATTGCCTTGTCACCGGCATCAAGCGCGGCGCCGATGGTGCTGTTGAAGGTGTTGAAACGGCCAAGGGTTTCATCAAAACCAAAAAGGTCGGCGTTGTCGCCGCCGGCAACACCACTAACGTCATGGATATGGCCGGTGTGCGAATGCCTCTGGAGTCCTATCCGTTGCAGGCACTCGTATCCGAGCCAGTCAAACCGGCTTTCCCATGCGTTGTGATGTCAAACACGATTCATGCCTACATTTCCCAATCGGACAAGGGTGAATTGGTGATTGGTGCGGGCACGGACCAGTTCATCTCCTACAGTCAGACGGGCGGCATCCACATCACAAACCACACGATTGATGCGATCTGCGAACTGTTCCCGCACTTCCGGCGCATGCGCATGTTGCGCAACTGGGGCGGCATCGTTGACGTGACCCCGGACCGCTCACCGATCCTGTCAAAGACCCCGGTCTCTGGCCTCTATGTCAACTGCGGTTGGGGAACGGGCGGCTTCAAGGCAACACCGGGTTCCGGCCACGTCTTTGCCCATACCATTGCGAAGGATGAACCACATTCCATCAATGCGCCGTTCACCATCGACCGGTTCAAGACGGGTCGCCTTATCGACGAAGCGGCTGCCGCCGCCGTGGCACACTAAGGGAGAACTCAGACATGTTGTTGATTTACTGCCCTTATTGCGAAGTAGAACGCCCGGAAACCGAGTTTCACAATGGAGGCGAAGCCCATATCGCGCGGCCAGCTGATCCGTCCAAAACCTCTGATGAAGAGTGGGCGGAGTTTTTGTACATGCGCTCAAATGTGAAGGGGATTGCCGTCGAACGCTGGCGCCACATTCATGGGTGCGGCAGGTTTTTCAACGTCGTACGCGACACCGTAAGCGACAAAATTCTCAAGGTTTACAAAGTTGATGATCCGATGCCGGATCTCGAAGCATTGGCGAAGGAGGCCGGCAGATGAGCCAGCCATTCCGTACTGAAAAAGGCGGCCGGATCGACCGCGGCCAACAGCTAACCTTCACCTTTGATGGGGAGGAAATGCAGGGCCACAAGGGCGATACCCTTGCTTCGGCACTGCTGGCAAACGGCGTTCACCTGGTCGGCCGGTCCTTCAAGTACCACCGTCCGCGCGGCATCGTGACAGCCGGCTCCGAAGAGCCGAACGCTTTGGTCGGCGTCTATCGCAAGGGCGACCAAACACCGAACCTGCGGGCAACCCAGGTCGAAGTCTATCAGGGCCTTGAAGCGATCTCTCAGAACCGCTTCCCATCGCTCGGGTTTGATGTGGGCGCAGTCAACGACCTCTTGTCGCCGTTGTTCCCGGCCGGCTTCTACTACAAGACTTTTATGTGGCCGAAAGCGTTTTGGGATCGCGTTTATGAGCCGGTTATCCGTGCTGCGGCCGGTCTTGGCAAACCGCCAAAGAACCCGGATCACGACACATACGGCAATATCTACGCGCACTGCGATGTCCTCGTGGCCGGGTCCGGACCAGCCGGCCTTGCTGCTGCCGTTGCCGCAGCTGAAACCGGCGCCAAGGTCATCCTCTGCGACGAACAGGCCGAATTCGGCGGTTCGCTTCTGTCGGACGAAAACGCAACGATCGACGGCAAACCCCCAGCTGAGTGGGTGCGGGATACAATTGTGAAATTGCAGGGCATGGACAATGTCACGCTCCTTTCACGCACAACCGCGTTTGGCTACTTCGCGCACAACTACATCGCTCTTGCCGAGCGTGTAACTGAGCACGTCAGTGACCCGGATCCGAAGCTGCCACGCGAACGCCTCTGGCAAGTCCGCGCCAAAGAGGTCGTGATTGCCTCCGGTGCGATCGAACGCCCGATGGTGTTCCCGGAAAACGACCGCCCGGGCATCTTACTCGCAGATGCAGGCCGGACCTATCTCAACCGCTACGGTGTCAAGGTCGGCAACAAGGTGCTTATTGCAACCGCTTGTGACACCGCCTGGCAGGCAGCTTTCGATCTCGCCGATCACGGCGTGGACGTAGTTGCTATTGCGGATTTGCGTGAAACACCACCGGAAAATCTGGTGGCCATTGCGCAGGCCCGCGGCATCCGGGTTGAAGCTGGTTGTGTCGTCACCGGAACGCTCGGACGCAAACGGGTCAAGGCCGCCCTGCTCGGCCGCTTGATGACCTCCGGCCAGGTCGCCTCTGCAGGCCAAGTCGCGTGCGATGCAATCCTGATGTCGGGCGGCTGGACGCCGACCGTGAGCCTCTACTCACAGTCCCGCGGCAAAGTTGTCTGGGACGAGACGGTTGGTGCTTATGTGCCCGGAAAATCCGTTCAGCACGAGCGCTCGGCCGGGGCCGCTAAAGGTCTCTATGGCCTTCAGGCGACACTTGAAGATGGCTATGCTGCCGGCGAAGCAGCGGCAAAAGCCGCGATCGGCAAGGAAGCCAAGGTCACCTATGCGGCGGCCTCCGGCGGGGAAGCCGGCCAAGGCGCTGTTCTCGGAGCCCTGCCCCATGACCGCAATGCCTCACGCGTGAAAGCGTTTGTCGACTACCAGAACGACGTCACTGCAAAGGACATCAAACTCGCCGCGCGCGAAGGCATGCAGTCGATCGAGCACATCAAGCGCTACACGACGACCGGCATGGCGACCGACCAGGGCCGCCTGTCAAACATGAATGCGCTCTCCATCGCCTCCGGCGCGTTGGAAAAGCCGATCGTGGATGTGGGTCTCACGACCTTTCGCCTGCCCTATACGCCAACCACGTTCGGCTTGTTCGCTGGTGTTGCTCGCGGCGATCATTTCGATCCGGTCCGCAAGACCCCGTCGCATGACTGGGTCGTCGCCAATGGCGGCGTCTACGAAGACGTCGGCCAATGGAAACGGACCTGGTACTTCCCGAAATCCGGTGAAGACATGCACGCAGCGGTCGCTCGCGAATGTGCCACCGTACGCGAGAGCGTTGGCCTTTTTGATGCCTCCACTCTTGGCAAGATCGAGGTGGTCGGACCGGACGCAGCCGAGTTCCTGGAACGGATGTACACCAACCCTTGGAAGAAGCTGGCACCAGGCCGTTGCCGTTACGGCCTCATGCTGAACGACGCCGGCTTCATCGTCGACGACGGTGTCATCGGCCGCCTTGCAGACGACCGCTTCCATGTAACCACGACCACCGGCGGAGCGCCGAGCGTCTTTGCCACAATGGAAGACTATCTGCAGACCGAGTGGCCGGATCTGGACGTTTGGATCACCTCTACCACTGAGCAATACGCCGTGGCAGCGGTTCAGGGGCCAAAAGCCCGCGAGGTCATTGCTCCGTTCATCGAAGGCATTGACCTGTCCGCAGACCCCTTCCCGCATATGAGTGTCAAGGAAGGCACTTTCTGCGGCGTGCCGTGCCGCCTGTTCCGCATCTCCTTTACTGGCGAACTCGGGTTCGAGATCAATGTCCCGCGCCGCCATGGCAAGATGACGTGGGAAACGCTGGCCGGTGAAATCGAAAAGCACAACGGCACAGCTTATGGCACGGAGACCATGCACGTCCTGCGCGCTGAAAAGGGGTACATCATCGTCGGTCAGGATACCGACGGCACTGTCACCCCGCAAGACGCCGGCATGAGCTGGGCCATCGGCAAGAAAAAGCACGACTTCGTTGGCAAACGTGGCTTGGAACGTCCGGATCTTGTCGCCGAAAACCGCAAGCAGTTTGTCGGCCTCCTGACCAAGGATCCGAAGGTCAAGCTGGAAGAAGGCGCACAGATCACTGTTGCGCAGAATCCGGCCACCGGAACACCAGCGGAAGGTCATGTGACGTCATCTTACTACAGTCCCGCTATGGGCCGGACGATCGCCCTGGCGATTGTGAAAAATGGCCATGCCCTTCATGGCAAATCGCTTTATGTGCCCATGCCGGACGGCAGCATCGAGGTGGAAGTGACCAGCCCGATATTCTTTGACAAGGAAGGAGCGCGGCTCAATGTCTGATCTTCTTGCCAATGACGTGATCACGCCAGATGCCGGCGAAACACCGCTCCTCAGCCTTCCGGATGTCTCAATTCTGAAGGCGGCGCCGATGACACGACTGTCGCTCCGGTTGCGCAAAGCTGCCATCCCGGCGGCGGGTGAAGCTTTCGGCGCGAACTTGCCGGTGACCCCGCTCGGTGCGGAAATCTCGGCAAAACGGGCAGCGCTCTGGATGGGGCCGGACGAATGGACACTGTTGGCGCCGGAAGACGAACTTCAGGCAGTGTTTGACGGGATCGAAGCGAAGCTGGACGGCCAGCCGCACTCCCTCACCGACATTTCGCACCGCTCAGAAGCCCTGATCGTGTCAGGTCCAAAGGCGAGTTGGTTGCTCAACACAGGGATCTTCGTCGATTTCTCGCTGGAAAAGTTCCCGGTTGGCACGGTGACGCGAACGATCTTCCACAAGTCTCCGGTCATGATCTGGCGCACGGGTGAAGACACATTCGTGGTCGAGGCGTGGGTCTCTTTCATGGACTATGTTGCCGGCATCCTTGTCGAAAGCGCCCAGGAGTTGGCCGCGGCTTGATTGCCATTCGGGCGGCTGGCGCGGCTCGCGCCAGCCGGCTCAAGTTTTGTTTGCTTGAAATTTTAACGTCTTGCCTGCAATTGTGCTGATCATGCTGAAGATCGGCTCCTACAACATACAAAAATCGATTGGTGTCGATGCGCGAAGACGGCCAGACCGGACCTTGAGGGTCATTGGTGAGCTTCAATGTGATGTAATCGCCTTGCAGGAAGCCGACAAACGCTTTGGACCTCGTGAGAGTACTCTCAACCGCGATCATATTCTTGAACAGACAGATTTCCGGCCCGTACCTTTTGCGGTCGGTGAACACAGCCTCGGCTGGCATGGGAATGCTATTTTGGTCCGGCAAGGCATTGAAATCCTCGACCACCGGCGCATTGAATTGCCGACGCTGGAGCCGCGGGGCGCCGTGGCCGTGGATTTGGAAGTGGAGAACCAGAAGATCCGGGTCGCCGCCATGCACCTCAGCCTGATCGGCCACTTCCGCAAGAAACAGATTTCCTCGCTCATGCACCAGCTTCACGAGGGCCTGGATTACCTGCCGACCATTTTGATCGGCGATTTGAACGAATGGCGCGATGATGCGAAAAGTATCCGTCTTCTGGAAAAACGCTACGAAGTCACAACGCCTGGCCGGAGCTTTCCAAGCCCCCTGCCCGTCGGCAGTCTGGACCGGATCATCACCAGTCCGGAATTCACCGTTCAAAAAGCCGGGGTTCACAAATCAAAGACAGCGCGGATCGCGTCAGATCATCTTCCCGTTTGGGCAGAGCTCGCCCTTGAGCCAACAGGCCACCTTGCCTGACCCTTACTTGCTGGACGACAGCGGGCTATTGTGTGACGAGCAGATAATCGAACACATGAAAGAGCCCTGCCGATAGCAGCGCACACGCCGGGACCGTGACGATCCAGGCACCGATGATGGTGACCAGATTGGTCAGGCGCACCAAAAGCCTGCGGCGGCGCTCCTCCCGATTACGGATGGGCTGATGGCGCTTGCCATTCACCTTTTGCGGGACGAACCGGTTTCGGTACCACTCGCGGAACAGGCCAACGCCGAAAATGGCACCCACAGCGATATGGGTGGACGAGACAGGCAGCCCAAGCCCGGATGCTGTCAGCACCGTTCCAGACGTTGCCAGCGTGACGCAGAACGCCCGGATCGGGTTCAGCTTGGTGATCCGTTTGCCGACGACAGTCACCAGACGGCGTCCGAACAACAAAAGGCCGGCTGAAATGCCAAAAGCTCCGACAGCGCTCACCCAGAGAGGCGCGACAGGATTAAGCTGGCCAAGAATCCAGTAGTGCAAGTCATTGATTTCATCGGACTGGCTGTTGACGATCGCTGCCAGCGGCCCGATCGCGTTCGCAACGTCGTTCGCGCCGTGTGCAAAGGACAGCAGCGCTGCTGAACAAATCAGCGGGATCGCAAAGAGAGACCGCAAAGACTGTGTCCGATTGTCGAGGAACAAAGCCTGACTGGCGACAACCCGCCGATAGATGGCCCAGACGATAGCCCCCACAACAATTGGAGCAAGCGTTGCCGGAACAAACGGCAAGACGATCAGGCGATGAAGACCTTTAAGGGTCAAATAGGCGGTGAAAGTCGCAGCCAATCCGCCCAAAAGGATCGGCAACCAGAAACGCGCAGCATCGAGCTTGTCGTCTGTGTAGATGACCTTGGCATTGATGAAGGCCAGGAGCAGCGCCGCAACAACTCCGCCTAAAAAAGGCGAAGCGACCCAGGTGGCGGCTATGACCCCAAGAGTTGACCAGTTGATCGCAGCAAAACTGCTGGCGGCTACGCCTGCGCCCACCACGCCACCGATAATCGTATGGGTCGTGGAGACTGGCGCGCCAATAAGCGTTGCAATGTTGATCCAGATCGCAGCCGCTGCCATCGCGGTCAGCATCGCTTTCATGAAGCGGAAGTTCTCCGGAATGTCATCTGGCGCGATGATCTCGGTCGAAATCGTGGTGACCACGTCACCTCCAGCCAACAACGCGCCTGCACTTTCACAAATTGCAGCGATGATCAGTGCCGTTGTTATGCTAACCACCCGCGCGCCGACTGCAGGCCCGACATTGTTGGCAACGTCGTTGGCGCCGATGGTGATGGCGAGATAGCCGCCGACCGTTGCACCAGTAACAAGGATCAGAACATTTGATACATCCGACGCTGCAAAGTGCAGGGACGCGAGGATTGCGCAGACCGCCAAAAAGCAGATGGCAAGACCGGGCGCAATCAAGCGCCGGCCCATCGCTTCTGCAGCATCGCCAAGAAACCCGACCCGGTCGAGATCCTTATCGAGTGCCTTTGGTTTCAGGTTGTCCCCCGAACGCACAGTATCCGTCTTTCAGATCCGCTCACCGGCTGGCTGCCGCACAAGGACCCTCAGGACCGTACCGCGCCGGAGTAAACTTTATATGCCAGTTGCCTTGCAACAGCCTTGCGACACAGACGAGTCGCAGACCGCTGAAACGTTCTGACAGAACGATTAGAAAAGCTGCTTGCGATGCCGTTTCAAGAAGCGCCGCAAGGCCGGTTCATCAGCCTTTTCAATAGCCTCCGAAACCGGCATCCAAATACGCTTGCGCTGCACCAGCTCAGGAAAATTGTCGACTTGGCTTTCAAACTCAACCTTGAAAACAAGCACCTTGGTGCGCAGTTTCAAACCACTTGCAAGCCCCTTGTAGGACCGGAAACTGCCAAGAGGCCGATGATCTGCCTTGCCGATCACGCCCGCCTCTTCATAAGCTTCAAGCAGAGCCGTCTCGAAGGCCGGCATGTCCGCCTCGGGCCATCCCTTTGGCAATATCAGGCGGCCGGTGTCCCGCGTCGACACAAGAAGAATCTCTGGCTCCCGTTCACCCTTCCGGCAGCACAACGCCGCGATCTGCAGGCGGGCCGGTTTGACAAACAAACCAGCAAGACCACGCAGCCACGAAGCGTCGAACGCCGATATCGTCGGGGCAAAAGCCATACCGATCCCAAAATGATGGAGTTAAGACGCTGGCTTATATAGCGCCGTTTGTTTGCCGTCTAGCAAAAAACGCACATTGTGCGCATATGCGCATTAAAACTGCGCAATGAGTGTCACATTTTAAAAAGTGTTACGTTTTCGGCTGTCCATGCGCCCGGCCAAACCTCTGCTCCGCCACCCCGCAATGCTCGAATCACGCCGACGGGAACAGACGTGGTGAGAAACAATTCCTCACCTCCGACGCCGTCTGTCGGTTTGAGTTCAGCGCCAACACCTTCAAATCCAAGCTCTTCCTCACACGGCACATAGAGCGCAGCGCCCGAAACATTGGTGTCGTTCTGCGTTGTGCCATCGGCACGTCCGACAACGCCGCAGGCGGCAACGGCGCACATCAGCTCAACCGCCCGCGCCTTTGCACAACCGAACACACGATGATAGCCGGAGAGTTTTTCCGTCATCGACGGCACGAGGATGAGGTCGACTTTTTCTTTGGCAAGAAGACAGCTCAGCGCCGGCATTTCAATGTCCAGGCAGATCAGGATGGCCATCTTCAGACCATCCAGCTCAAACACTTTCAACTCCGTTCCGGGCACCAGATGCCAGATGTCCTCCTCCTGCTCAAAAGGCGTGAGACTTAACTTATCCTGACGGATTTCGCGGCCATCTGCAGTCAGTAGCACCGCTGTATTTGTGATCCCGCGTGGCGTTTTTACCGGCCATGTTCCAGCCAACAGCGAAACACCTGTCTTTCGTGGCAGCTTGGACAACACTGGGAACAGGTCTTCACCAACATCAGCCAGAAAGCCCATTTCCTGGTCTGGCCGCAAACCATCCGGTTTGAAAGCAAGACATGTCTCGGCAAGGTATTCCGGCAAGACGAGAAGCTTCGCGCCTTCTGAAGCTGCCCTCTCGAGCCCATCCGCAATCATGTCAGCCAATGCGGCGACAGAATTGGGGGCTCTGCCGAGATTGAAGGACCAAAGTGAAATCGGATAACCGGTCATGCTGCCTGTCCAATATGAGAACCTGGCAGCCGACATAGCTTGTGCTTGCGTATCAGTTCAAGGCCGATAACAGACGCTTTGGTTCAGCTCGCAAACAAGGCGACAAAAAACGTCAAAAGAACCAGAAAGCCGGTATTGATGAACCATGGCTTCGGTTCGGCCGGAAGCGCCCTCAACTTTGCAGATTTCCTAACTTCGCGAACTCCTTCAAGAGCCCGGTCTGTGCGCCGGTCGATCTCGCGGAAATATGGCGACAACTCATTCTGAGTACGCATACTCAACCCTCACGATTCCTTCGTGAGAGGAACGCTACGGCAAGGGTGTTAGAGGGAGGTTAATTGCAGCGGATAACAAACCCCTTGTACAGATCTTGAGCCCGTGATGGATTGGTCATGGTTCATGACGGAGAATGCCATGGTCGAATTGCCGACACTCATCGCCTACAGTCTAATTGTACTTGGGTTTGTTTTCATTCCAGGTCCGGCAACCCTTTTGACAATTGCACGGGCCACAACGTCGGGACCAAAAGTCGGCATCGCGACAGGTGCCGGAATTGCAGCAGGTGACATCGTTCACACATTGCTCGCTGTTTTCGGCTTGTCTGCGATAATCGCCGCGTCAGCTCTTCTGTTTTCGGTGATCAAATATGTCGGTGCCGCTTATCTGATTTACCTTGGCATCAAAGCGATCACTTCGAAGGTTGATCCGTCATTCTGACATGGCATTGCAGACGTGAGCTCTGGTACGGCGTTTCGGCTGGCGTTTATTTCTGAAATTCTAAATCCAAAAACGGCTCTCTTCTTTTTGGCGTTTTTACCGCAGTTTGTGCAGCCCGAGAATGGTTACGTGCTGCTTCAACTGACAATTCTCGGGTTTGTTTTTGTCGCCCTTGGGCTATTCAGTACGATCGTCTTTGCCTTGGGTGCCGGTACACTTGGCGGAGTGGTAAGGCGCAATCCCGTCATCTTGAAATGGCAGGGAAAAGTCGTCGGGACGATTTTCTGCGCTCTTGGTATCAGATTGGCGCTTCAGGAACGTTAAAGCCGGGTCTTTTGCGGGTCCGCGACATCCAGAATTCGGAGCTGCACTTTTGTTGTACCCTGCCAGGTGTCAATGGACAGCGTCCCCGCAACATGCAGGTTGCGGCCACGGCCTTCAAGGAGCAACTGCCCGTGGGGTTTGTCCTCTGCCTTGAAGCAGATCCCTTTGAGCGCGGTGCCGTCACCGGCTGCAAGTGTCGCCCGGACATGGCCCTTGCCCACGACATCGGCGAAGGAGACCCTGTGCGCGGGAAACGCAAAAACCGGCTCGGAATGGCCCGCACCGTAAGGGCCTGCTTTTTCCAGCATATTCATCAGGTCGAGGTTTGCGCCCGTTGCAGTTAGCGCCGCGTCGATTTTCAGTTCCCGGTGCGCCGTTGCAGCTTCAACATCATCTTTTAGGACGTCGTTGAAGAAGGCTTCCAGATCTCCAGCCTTTTCCTGGCGGACCGTCAACCCTGCAGCCATGGCATGTCCGCCGCCCTTTTCCAGAAGTCCGTCGTCGACAGCCTTACGGACAGCCTTACCGAGATCGACGCCGTTGATCGACCGTCCAGACCCGGTCCCCTTGCCCGTTTCATCATAGGCAATTGCAAAGGCCGGCCGGCGATGAGCTTCCTTGAGCCGCGACGCGATCAGGCCGACGATCCCCGGGTGCCAGTCGTTGGATCCCGTCAAAAGAACGGCCGGGTCCCGCTGTTCGATGGACATTGCGGCCTCGGCTCCCGCCTGTTCGAGCATTACGGCTTCCATTGCCTGACGTTCAGTGTTCAGCTGATCCAGACGTTCGGCAATAGCGCGAGCTTCATGCGGGTCTGCTGTGGTCAGAAGCCGTGCGCCCAGGGCCGCGTCGCCAATCCGGCCGCCGGCATTGATCCGCGGACCGATCAGGAACCCCAGATGATAAGGAGCTGGTTTTCCGCTCACCCTTGCGGCGTCGGACAACGCTGTCAGACCATGGTTCTGGCGCTGATGCATGACTGCCAACCCGCGTGTTACGTAGGCGCGGTTCAAGCCCTGAAGCGGTACCACATCACACACAGTTCCGAGTGCAACCAAATCCAACAGTGCCATCAAATCCGGTGCCTGCCGGCCGTTGAATGCACCCCGCTGACGTAGTTCGCGATTCAGGCCGACTATAAATAGGAACGTGACACCAACGGCCGCCAAATGCCCCTGCCCCGACAGATCATCCTGCCGGTTCGGATTAACCAGCGCCCGCACTTCGGGAAGCGTTTCACCAACCTGGTGGTGGTCGATCACCACGACGTCGAGGTTGAGCTTGCTGGCCGTTTCAAAAGCTTCAAAAGACGTGCTGCCGCAGTCCAGCGTGATCAGCAGTTCCGCACCGCCCGCCTGGAGGTTTTCGATCGCAGGTCCGTTTGGGCCGTACCCCTCAATGATCCTGTCCGGAATATGGATGACCGGTTCAAGACCCAGCCATTGGAGGTATTTTGCCAGGACCGCGGACGAAGTGGCGCCATCGACGTCATAATCGCCGAAGATCGCTATCCTCTTGCCTGCCTGGACCGCATCGGCCACGCGAGCGACGGCTACGTCCATGTCGACGAGGCTGCTCGGGTCCGGCATCAAGGTCTTGAGGGATGGTTCGAGAAACGCCGAAGCGTCTTCAGCAGCAACACCGCGCGCTGCCATGACACGGGCCAAAACATCGGGCAGCCCGTGCTGTTGCGAGATCGCCATCGCGGCGCGCGCTTCAGCGGCGCTCAGGCGCTCCCGCCATGCATTGTCATTGGCGGAGCGGGCAACCCCGAGTACGAGGCGCCCTTTGTCGTCTTCGCCAAATCCTGTCAGCATGCGTTCAGACTTAGTCCAGGTGGAACTTTTCCAGCTGTGTGTGCTGGGCCTTGATGTAGCGGACAGTCCCCGTAGAGGACCGCATGACTACAGTGTGCGTGGTGATGTGATTGCGACCGAAGCGCACGCCCTGCAGGAAGTTGCCGTCCGTCACACCGGTTGCGGCGAACAGAACGTCCGGACCGGCCATTTCTTCCAGCGTGTATTTCTTCTTGATGTCGTCAATGCCCATGCGGTGGGCACGCTCAACCTGCTCGTCGCGGGTGATCACGAGACGAGACTGCATTTGACCGCCGATACAGCGCAGGGCCGCAGCCGCCAGAACGCCTTCCGGTGCGCCACCGATACCTGCATAAAGATCGATGCCGGTTTCCTCCGGGTCGGTTGTGTGGATCACACCAGCTACGTCACCATCCCCAATCAGCCGGATCGCAGCACCGGTGGCCCGGATTTCTTCAATCAGACGTGCATGGCGCGGTCGATCGAGGACACAGGCTGTCACTTCTTCGATCTTGACGCCTTTTTCCTTAGCAACAGCTGCCAGATTGTCTGCAATCGGCGCATCAAGATCAATCAGGCCTTCAGAATAACCCGGACCGATCGCAATCTTGTCCATGTAGCTGTCCGGAGCGTTTAGAAGATCGCCTTCCGGAGCCAAGGCGATGACAGCGAGAGAGTTCGGCAGGTTCTTTGCGCAGATGGTCGTGCCTTCCAGCGGGTCCAAAGCGATGTCCACCTTCGGGCCCTGCTTGGTGCCGACATTTTCGCCGATGTACAGCATCGGAGCTTCATCACGCTCGCCTTCGCCGATCACCACCGTTCCATCGATCGGAAGGCGGTTCAATTCACGGCGCATCGCATCTACAGCTGCCTGGTCGGCGGCCATTTCATCGCCATGACCGCGCAACCGGGCCGCTGAAACAGCTGCTCTCTCGGCAACACGCGCCAGTTCCAATGTCAGAATACGGTCAAGCCCGCTGGCTGGCTGGTGTTCTGTGTTGGACATCAACATCTCCGCTTTTCCCCCGTTCCGCACGTCCGCGGGACGTTTGACTTACTTCAGTTTTTCGATCCGGATCATCTGAGGCTGTTCTGCGACCACGCCTTTCGACATGATCACATCCAGCGCTTCTTTGATGGCGATCTCGGTTGTTTCATAGGTGATCAAGATGACCGGTTGCGGCGCATCCGCACTGTCGCGGTCTCGGTCTCGGTCTTCTGCCGCTGCCCGTTTTTGAACGATGGACTCCAGCGAAATACCGGCATCGCCCATGCAGCGGGCAATCTCGCCGAACGCGCCCGGGCGATCGTAGACCGACAAGCGAATGTAATAGCCACCCTCATGAAGGCGCATCCGGGCCCGCTCATACGGAACCAGATCTGTTGCCGGCATGCCAAGAACGGGTGTTTCGTCGCCCCGGGCAATGTCTGTAATGTCGGCAACCACAGACGACGCCGTCGCATTCCCGCCGGCACCCGGTCCAACAAGAACAATCTCACCGACGTAATCTCCGTCGACGGCAACAGCATTCAGTACGCCGTCAATCCGCGCAATCGCGGACGATTTCGGCACCATTGTTGGGTGAACGCGTTGTTCGATGCCCGTGTCGGTGCGCTGTGCAACACCGAGCAGTTTGATCCGGAAGCCGAGCTCGTCAGCGGCCTGGATATCGGCAGTGGTAATGGAAGTAATGCCTTCCATGAAAATGCTGTCGGCATCAATCTCGGTGCCAAAGGCAAGGCTTGTCAGGATCGCCAGCTTGTGTGCCGTATCGTTGCCTTCGATATCGAAGGTCGGATCGGCTTCCGCATAACCAAGCCGCTGCGCGTCAGCCAGGCAGTCTTCGAAGCTGATGCCTTCGGCTTCCATTCGCGTCAGGATGTAATTGCACGTACCGTTCAAGATGCCGTAGACGCGGCTGACTTCATTGCCGGCAAGAGACTCGCGCATGGTTTTCACGATCGGAATTCCGCCCGCGACCGCCGCCTCATAGTTGAGGCAGGCGTTGTTCGCCTCAGCGACCCGGGCCAGATCAACTCCGTGTTTGGCAATCAAAGCCTTGTTGGCCGTCACGACATGCACACCGCGGCTGAGCGCTGCGCGAACACTTTGCTCGGCCGGTCCGTCTTCCCCGCCGATCAGCTCAACAAAAATATCGAGCTCTGCTGCATTCGCCATGGCCACCGGATCATCGAACCAGGTGAAGCCACTTGTATCAATTCCCCGGTCCCGCGTCCGGTTCCGGGCACTGACAGCTGTAACCGTCAAGGACCGGCCGGTCCTACGTTCGATCTGGCCAGCGTGCTTTTCCAGGAGTTGCACCACGGACGCACCGACCGTTCCAAGGCCGGCCACGCCGATTTTCAATGCGTCTGCCATTCGGGAATTAATCCAATTCTATTCAGCGAGAAGTCTCAAGCGGGATGACGTTGTGCAGCTTTTGCTCCGCAGTTTCAAGGAACCGGCGGACATTTCTTGCCGCCTGGCGCAACCGCTGCTCGTTTTCGACGAGACCAATGCGGACAAACCCGTCACCGTATTCGCCAAAACCAATGCCTGGCGCGACTGCAACGTCAGCGCGTTCCAGCAGCAATTTGGAGAATTCCAGACTGCCGAGAGACCGGAATTTTTCCGGAATCGGCGCCCAGCAGAACATGCTGGCTTCTGGTGCGGGAATATCCCACCCAGCGCGGCCGAAGCTCTCGACGACAACATCCCGGCGTTTCTTGTAGATATCACGGGTTTCACGGATACAATCATCCGGACCGTTCAGTGCCGCGGTCGCAGCAACCTGGATCGGCGTGAAAGCACCGTAGTCAAGATAGGACTTCACCCGCCCAAGGGCGCCAATCAGGCGCTCATTGCCAACCGCAAAACCCATCCGCCAGCCCGGCATGGAGAAGGTCTTGGAAAGCGATGTAAATTCAACGGTGACGTCCATTGCCCCCGGCACCTGCAGGACAGACGGCGGCGGGGTATCTCCGAAGTAGATCTCTGAATAGGCAAGATCCGAGAGAATGAAGATGTTGTGCTTGCGCGCAAAGGCCACGACGTCCTTGTAGAAATCGAGATCCGCGCAATACGCTGTCGGGTTGGCCGGATAACACAGAATGATAGCGATCGGTTTCGGCACCGAGTGAATGACCGCGCGTTCCAGCGCTTCAAAGAAGCCGCTGTTTGGCTCAGCCGGAATATTGCGGATCGAGGCTCCCGCCATCAGGAACCCGAACGTGTGGATCGGATAACTTGGATTGGGGCTCAGGATCACATCGCCCGGCGCGGAAATGGCCTGCGCCATATTGGCAAAGCCTTCCTTGGAGCCAAGTGTTGCGATGACCTGGGTGTCCGGGTCGAGCTTCACGCCAAACCGGCGGCCATAATAGGATGCTTGAGCCTTGCGCAGGCCCTGAATGCCCTTCGAAGCAGAATAACGGTGGCTTCGCGGATCCTGAACGACCTCGGTCAGCTTGTCGACGATGTGCTTCGGTGTTGCCAGATCCGGGTTGCCCATACCTAGATCAATGATG
Organism: uncultured Labrenzia sp.; assembly: GCA_937911395.1. Lineage (GTDB taxonomy): Bacteria > Pseudomonadota > Alphaproteobacteria > Rhizobiales > Stappiaceae > Roseibium. The sequence goes on along the minus strand of CALDSI010000324.1, from coordinate 14,896 downwards.
TCCGCACCCGCCGCTCGCGCCTTGGCTTTCAAGCGATTGACCTGTTCAAAAACATACGGCGGGAGCCGTTTGATTTTGTGGAATTCCTCCATGGGCGCGGATCCTTGCGACTTGAAAATGGGTATATCGCACCTGCGCGATGAGCAGGTTGCGCGCCCTTTTAACAGGCCTTTTTGAGTTTCGCACCCATCTTTGAACGCCTAGACACCTAAATGTGGGAACAGATAAGTTTGGCCGGGGCCTGCCAAGAACGCCTCGCAGAAGAGGGAAAGCACGCCAATCATTAGGCTCGGTAACGGGCAGCTATGCCGGATGGGGCTTATAGAATGCGAATTGTGCGTCTTCAGCGCCAGAAAAAACCCTAGCCTTTTCAGCGGAGCCGACAATCGTTTTGCCGCGGCCGCACGCTTTGGCTTCGTACATAGCTCTGTCTGCAATTTCCAAAGCCTCATCCAGTCCTAGATCGAGCGGTACGGAACTGACGCCAGCACTCAGCCCAACCTGAACAGCACCCTCTGTCTCCTCAGAACATGCAGCTGCAAAACGAGCCCGAATCTTTTCGGCAAGAATCCGCGCTTGGTTTGGCTCCATCCTGGTGGACAGAATGACAAACTCATCGCCGCCCAGCCGGCCTGCAACCGTATCCGCCGGTTTTGTTTCCTCGCAAACCCGGCCGAATACTTGAAGGACCAGGTCACCGGTTGCATGGCCGTGCTTGTCGTTGACCCTCTTGAACTCATCGATGTCAAATCGGATCACCGTGAGACAGTTGTTTGCGGCGGAGACTGACTTGAACGTTGCCGCCCTTTCAAACACCGCCCGGCGATTGGGCAATCCTGTTAAACAATCGCGATAGGCGGCCGATTTGAATTGCAAAAGTGATCGCTCGATCGGCATTGCGAGAGCGGTAAACATGGAAAGCACCATGGCAACCAGGATAAGCAGCAGTGCAATCAGGATGACATGTCCGCTGATCGCTTCGAACAGCCCGGTTTCAGCGCCAAATCCAAGTGCGGTCAACAAACTGAAATGAGCGCTCGTTTCAAGAGCTGCGCTGAAAGCGTATACCTTCGGCGTGACAAGGTTTTCTGTATTCCAGCGCAAGCATATTATGGCCGACCATGCGATGTAGAGCATCATTACCGGTTGCACGTAAGCCACCCGGCTGGACAGTGTTGTGGCAAAGTCCGGAACCGAGCAGAGTAATAGCCAGACACCGGCAAGCCCTGCAGCAATCCAAAGGCGCAAAGGTTGGTAAAAGAAGGCCGCGACACCGCTGCGTCTCAGGCCAGTTGCAAACAGGATAAGGAAATTCGCTGCAATGATGGTCAGGTCGTCCGGCAACACACCACGGAAGCTTATCAGCAGTGTACCGACCGCCCCAAGCAGGAACGCAATAGCCCAGAGCCCGAAGGACAAAAGCCCTGCCCGGTCGCGATGTTGCCAGAAGAAAAAAAGAAAGCACAACACAGCGCTGGCTGTCAGCTCAGCGACAACTAGGGAAAACAGTATAGTCTTCACATCAAGCACGAGCGCCCCCAAAACGCCGGGACCACATTTCTGCTGAACAAGGTATGTGCTCACCCGCAAGTGGCATACCAAAGTTTTAAAGTTATCCAAAACTGTTTTACGTTACGGTACTCGCTATTTTTATCGGGAGATGACGTACGGTCTGCCTGTTGAGGCTATGATAAAACTGACATTCAGCAACGTCGGAAATATTGGTCCAGAGCAGTGGAGGCAGTCTGCTGTACTCAAAGCTAAGGCCGCTTCAATCAAGCTCACTGTTCGTCTGCGAGAGTTTTGAGATATTCTTCCGTTTCGGCCCGCTCCAACGGGTTGATCAGGCCTCTTGACTGCGCGGACGCGTTCGGTGGACCGTAACCAGTCGGCGGCTGCACGGTGCCTGATCGTGTTTTTTGGTCCGGGTTCACTGCTTTGACGAGCGGCGTGCCGGGACCAACGGCGCAGGATTGCAGGATGCTTGCACCCAAGAACACCAAACAGAGATTGCGCCGCACGCGCATGATTGCCGTCTCCCTAATCTACAACTGCGATCATACTTCCATCGAAGTGTCACACAAGTCCTCTAGCACAGCGGCAATACGCGTTATGGAAACCAATCGACGGCACCGGAACGTTGTGCCATAAATGAAACTGACGTTCCGAATACAAGCGCAAATAGAAACACATAACGCTGAGGAACCGCCCAACAGGCTGCCGCCTCCAGACGGCAGTTAAGAAGACCGGAAGTCGGAGGAATCCCTGCTTATGGCTGATGACCGCCAGCATCCCATGTTGCAATACATCATCAACAATCCAGAAGCTTTCGCGCAAAATCTTGCAAAGACATTGGAAAATGCAGGCAAGGCGCTCGCTGCGTACATCGAACCGCGCGAGCAAGGCAAGATTACGCACGAATCAACGGACGAACTTACCGGCGTGGTCAAGACACTCGCTCAAGTTGGAGAATACTGGGCATCTGATCCGCAGCGGGCCATGGAGGCGCAGGGCCGCTTGTGGAGCGGCTACATCGACCTCTGGAATTCTTCGCTCAAACGGATGATGGGCGAACAGTCAGAGCCGGCTGTGAAAGCCCCGGTAACAGACAAGCGGTTTGCTGATCCCGACTGGGAAAACAACCAATACTTCGATTTCGTCAAACAGATTTATCTCATCACCAGTCAGTGGGCCGAAGAGATGGTCCACGAAGCCCAAGGACTCGACGAGCACACCCGCCACAAGGCCGAATTCTACGTCACTCAGATCTCCAACGCACTCTCGCCATCGAATTTCCTTCTGACCAATCCTGAACTCCTGCGCCTGACGATGGAAAGCAACGGCGAAAACCTGGTCAAGGGCATGGAGCATCTGGCCGAAGATCTGAAGACCGGTAAGGGTGAACTGAAGATCCGGCAGACAGATCCGTCAAAGTTCAAACTGGGTGAAAACCTTGGAACCACCAAAGGCAAGGTCATCGCGCAAAACGACGTATGCCAGGTCATCCAGTATGACCCGACTACAGACACGGTCTTGAAGCGCCCCTTGATGATCGTGCCGCCGTGGATCAACAAGTTCTATATTCTCGATCTCAACCCGGAGAAATCCTTCATAAAGTGGGCCGTGGATCAAGGCCACACAGTGTTCGTGATCTCCTGGGTCAATCCGGACGAACGGCAGGCTCAAAAGAGTTTTGAGCACTACATGAAAGAGGGCATCCTCAACACGCTGGATGTCATCAAGCGCGCCACCCGTCAGGAAGAAGTCAATGCAATCGGCTATTGCGTTGGCGGCACTCTCCTCGCCGTAACGCTCGCCTATATGGCGCAGACCGGTGACGATCGGATCAAAACGGCAACCTTCTTCACGACGCAAGTCGATTTCACCTACGCCGGTGATCTCAAGGTGTTTGTCGACGAGGAGCAAATCTCCATCCTGGAGAAGCGGATGGCGGAAAGCGGCTATCTGGACGGGTCCAAGATGTCGTCGGCCTTCAACATGCTCCGGTCCAATGACCTCATATGGTCCTATGTGGTGAACAACTACTTGAAGGGGAAAGAGCCCTTCCCGTTCGACCTCTTGTACTGGAACTCAGATTCAACCCGCATGCCGGCGGCGAACCACTCCTTTTATCTCCGCAATTGTTATCTCGATAACAAGCTCTCCAAGGGAGAGATGGAAATCGGCGGTGAAACACTTGACCTTTCCAGGGTCAAGATTCCGATCTTCAACCTTGCAACCCGCGAAGATCACATCGCGCCACCAAAATCGGTGTTCTTGGGGTCTGGCTGTTTTGGTGGACCGGTGGAATATGTCCTGTCGGGTTCCGGCCATATTGCAGGTGTCGTCAATCCGCCGGTAAAGAACAAGTACCAGTATTGGACTGGCGGCGAAGCGAGAGGCACTCTTGAAAATTGGCTGAAGAACGCGGAAGAGCACCCCGGATCCTGGTGGCCGTATTGGGACGAATGGATTCGGAAAAACGATCCGGCTGAAGCCAAGCCGCGCAAACCTGGCGCCAACCGGGTCAAGATACTCGAAGACGCTCCGGGAAGTTATGTGATGAACCGGATCTGAGTTCGAAAAAGAATGCAAGGATCTGAGCGATCCTTTCGTGCCTTCTTTAGTTTCCCGCAAGCTTTCTCTTTCTGAGCGCGCTGCAACAGGCAGACAAGGTTCAGAGCGCCACGTCCAACGGCGTTCTGGTCATCCCGAGGAGCTTTGAGAACTTGTCGGCCGCCATAGGCCGGCCGAAATGGTAGCCTTGAGTGGTCTCACACCGGCAGCTGAGCAAAAACGCTTGCTGTTTGGCTGTTTCGACCCCTTCTGCAACAACGTTTAGCCCCAGTTCCCGCCCGAGGCTGATAATCGCCCGCACGATCGCGCGGTCGCTTTCCTTGTATTCAAGATCCCGGATGAAGCTTTGATCGATCTTTAGCCGGTTCAAAGGAAAATTCTTCAAAGCGACAAGGCTGGAATAGCCGGTGCCGAAGTCGTCAATCGCCAAATGAATACCGATCCGCCGGAAGTCTTCCATCAGGGCGACCGCCTGTTCCACGTTCTGGATGACAAGGCTTTCGGTAAACTCAAGCTCCAGATACCGCGCATCCAGACCGCTGGAGTCGAGCGCAGAAAACACATCTGACAAGAGAGCCTTGTCACGGAACTGGTTCGCAGAAACGTTTACCGCGATCGTGATGTGCGGAAGACCCGCCTCCTGCCAGGCTTTGTTTTGCCGGCATGCTTCGTTCAGAACCCAGCGGCCAAGGGAAATAATCGCGCCGGTTTGTTCCGCAATCTCGATGAACTCTCCGGGCATTAATCTCCCGCGTTCCGGGTGTGTCCACCGCACCAACGCCTCGGCACCGACAATACGGCCACTCATCAGATCGATCTGAGGCTGATACTCCAGGCACAGTTCATTGTTGTTGATGCCCTGACGCAACTCTTCAACCAGCTTCAGCCGGTTGACACCCGCTGGTGCCGTTTCCCGATCGAAAATGAAAAAATTGTCCCGCCCGAGATTTTTGGCTTCAAACATTGCCTGGTCGGCATTTTTCAAAACTTCATCGGCCGTGTCGCCATCAAGCGGGAAGACGGCAGCCCCGATCGAACAGGTCACGTGAAGCGTCAGCGTGTCCAGCTCGATTGTTTTCAGAATTTCGGCGCGCAGGCGCGTAAGAAAATCCTGCAACGCTGGTTTTTGTGCCGAGGGGCCGTCAACGAACAAAACAAATTCGTCTCCGCCGAACCGAATGGTTTCAAATGCAGTATTGTGGGAAGCAAGAATGCGTTCTGCAACGGCTGAAAGAACTTCGTCACCGACAGCATGCCCATAGCTGTCGTTGATGTATTTGAAGTTGTCCATGTCGACGAAGACTACAGCAATCGGGTCTCCGGTCTCACGGCTGGCAGCCACTTTTGCTTCCAGTTTGTCTTTGAATTTTCGGCGGTTCGGCAATCCTGTCAAAGGGTCTTGCTCTGCCAGATATCGGATTTTCTTTTCAGCCCGGTCGCGTTCCACGGCAATCGAGGCCAGATGTGCTGCCTCACGAAGAATTTTGACCTCGGGCTCGCTCGGCGCACGAACAGTCGCCCAATAAAAAGCGAAAGTACCCAAGACCTTACCATCCGCGGAGAAAAACGGAACGGACCAGCAGGATTTCAGGTCATACTCGCTAACAAGATCGACATAGTCGGACCAAAGTTCGCTCTCAAACAAGTTGTCGACAAATACGGCCTCTTTGCTGAATACCGCCGTCCCGCAAGATCCAACTCTCGGCCCGACCTCAACCCCGTCCACAGCTTGCAGGTAGCCTTGCGCCAGATTAGGACCGGATGCTGATTGGAGCTTTTTGCCGGTCTCATCAAGGAGCATAACCGATCCCATGCCGCTTTCCAGCTGCCCCTCGATCATGAGTACGAGAGAATCCAAAACATCCTGCAACGGCAAACCGCTCACCAGTTTTTTCAAGATCTCGTTCTGACCGCGCTGCAATTTCTCAGCGTTTTGGCGCTCAGTCACATCTCTGGATATACCGACGATCCCGACGATATCACCGGTCTCGTTGCGGATCGGGTATTTGGAAGACGAAAACCATTTTTCGGTGCCGTCCGGCAGAAGGATGCGGTCCATAACGTCGACCAAGTCCCTACCCTCAAGCATCATGGCCTGTTCAGCGTCATAGAATACGTGACCGACTTCCGGTGAGTGCAACTCCAAATCAGACTTGCCGATCAGCTCCGCACTGGTTGAGCGGCCCATATCTTCAGCGGCCTTGTCGTTTGCCATGACAAAACGCGACCGGCGGTCTTTTACGTAGACATAATCTGAAACGAGGTTCACCAATTGCTGAAGCCAGTCTAGATCGCCGAACATATCCAGGGAGCTGTCAAAGCACTCTGTGGAGTTCAACTCTTCCAGTCTGGTCGCAAGGGATTTCATGGCTTGCCAGTCGGCAAAACCTGTTGCGCCTTCGTTTCTTCCCTGAGACACCTGTTGATCCGTCATGGATCCGCCTTCAACCGCATCTGCTTATCACTTTTTCTTGCAGACCATCCTAGTAACACATTCCAGACTGCCAAAGCGTTTACATGCATTAATCCCGCACAAGCTCTGTGTGTTTGGTTTGATTTTCCGTTAATCCAACCCCAGAAACGCCGCATGGGAGCAAAACCGAACCAAAGCCCTGTCTGATTATTGTCAACTTTGCCGAGCCGCTCGCTTTTCCTGGTTTGCAAAACCCGGTGAGCGCGCGGTATAGGTTCTTACGAGGGGAAACAAATCCAGATCATGCACACACCGCCACTGCTTCATTTTGATGATGGAAAACCGGTACACTGGGCCGGGCCAACCGGCTCAGCGCGCTACACGGCGCGGTCTGGTTCGCCTGCCCCGGCACGAGCCTCTGTCATGGCTGCACGTATGGTTGTCCCTGCATGTGCTGCGGCTGCAAGCTGGACGGCGCTTTGGATTGGCCCGTTTTATGCCGCTGTGCTGGCACTTTGGACCTGTTGGGTTGTGGTGGCCCTGTCTCGGTGTATTCCGACTGACAGCCTGCGCTTATGCCGGGAGGCCGCCTACGGCGAACGCATCTGGCTTAATCAATTGAGAGAAACCAAAGGTCAGCAAGGACCGATGTTGGGTCTTTATCTCACCGCCTGGACTGCGCTTGCCGTCACGATCCTGGGCGGTTTGTTGCTATCGCTACTTGTGACTGTCACAGGTGCGATCGTGGCCATGATCACCCAGTACGCTTTGTGGAAGCAACTGTCTGCCTATTACAGTCAGAACAAGACGTCCCATCCGCTCTACCTCTTCTGGGACGCACGAAAAGCCAATGACAACAAAAAGTCATTCAAAGGCTTATCCGACGGGCACACGACGTCCGATCTCGGCCGCGAACGTCATAGACCGGCTGTCCGCTAACGCTGCCTTTCCGCAATCAATCCGATATACATCAGCGCCACGCTTGCGCCAGCAATTGATGTGATGTCGGCATGATCATAGGCTGGCGCGACTTCGACAACATCCCCGCCTACAAAATTCAGATCACCCAGCCGACGCAGAATCATCAACGCTTCCCGGCTTGTGAGACCGCCTGCATCTGGCGTTCCGGTCCCTGGCGCGAAAGCGGGATCAAGACAATCAATGTCGAACGTCATATACGCCTTGGCATCACCGACCCGGTCTTTCACCAGTTCGACCACGCCATTGACACCAAGCAGTTCCACTTCTTCGCCGTAAAGAATTTCGAGACCACAGGTCTCAGGCGCATGCGTGCGAATGCCAATCTGAATTGATTTATCCGGGTCAATCAGGCCTTCTCGAACTGCACGGCCGACAAAAGTGCCATGATCGATCCGGTCTCCCTTGTCATCCCAGGTGTCCTGATGCGCGTCAAACTGAACGAGGGCCAACGGTCCGTGCTTTTCAACATGCGCCTTCAGCAAGGGATAAGTGACGAAGTGATCGCCTCCAATGGAAAAGAGATGCGTGCCGCTCTGCAGGATTTCTCGCGCCTGAGCTTCGATGTGGCCTGGGATGTCCCGGTTGTAGCCATAGTCAAAGACGCAATCCCCATAGTCGACACAGGACAGCGTTTCGAACGGATCAAACTCGAAGGGGTATTGCGGGTCCCCATCAAAAATAGCCGATGCTCGGCGCACGCCCTGAGGCCCGAAACGAGCACCAGGCCGGTTTGAGACGGAAGCGTCAAACGGAATGCCCCAAACCGCCAGATCGACCCCCGTCAAATCGCGGCTGTAGCGCCGGCGCATGAAAGACAAGACGCCGCCATATGTCGGCTCATGCGACCCTCCTTTCAGGGAATCACCAAGGAACGCGTTGTCGGTCTGACGGGGCAAATCAACAGCCATGGGGCACCTTTATCAAAAGAACTGCAGGCACTTAAACGCAGTCTATCCACAACCTCAAGCATTCATTCAGACCCGACCACTGAAGAGATTTGCAACTTACCGTCAAAGCTGGAATGCCATTTCGGCTGCCTTCTCATGGAGGTCTTTCTTGAATTTCTGAATGGATCCCGCGTTGCCGCTCTCCCGGATCCCGTTTAAAAGGCCTTGCCTCGCACGGCGGGCTCCGGCAGCATGATTTCAGGGACATAGACATTTGGCAGACACAACGGCAACACTATTGCGCGGCAGACTGCTGACCTTCACCTCCGCGCCAAAGGGCCCTGAGGACACATCTTCCTATACCTATGAAAGCAATGGCGCGCTCCTGATATCAAATGGAGTAATCAAGGCGCGCGGGTCGTATGCCGACGTAAAAGCCGCAGCATCAGAGCCATTTGACGAAATCGACCACCGGCCGCATTTGTTGATGCCCGGTTTTATCGACACGCATTTGCATTTTCCGCAGGTTCAGGTCATCGCCTCCTGGGCGGACCAGCTTCTCGACTGGCTGAACGACTATACCTTCCCTGCGGAGCAAAAATTCGCCGACAAGGCGCACGGTGACCGGATCGCAAGAGGGTTCTACGACTGTTTGCTTTCAAACGGCACGACGACGGCAGTCGCCTACTGTTCCAGTCATCCCAATTCGGTCGAGGCGTATTTCGAGGAAGCCGCCCGCCGGGGTATGCTGATGCTCGGCGGCAAGACGATGATGGACCGGAATGCTCCGGAAGCCCTCTGCGACACTGCCGAAAGCGCCTACACAGACAGCAAGGCACTTTTGGACAAATGGCACGGCAAAGGCCGCGCGCGTTACGTCATCACGCCGCGGTTTGCGATCACTTCGACGCCCCAGCAGCTTGAAGCTGCCGGCACGCTCCTGAAGGAGTATCCGAACTGCCATCTGCAGACCCACATCAATGAGAACCACAACGAGATTGTCTTCACTAAGGAGCTCTACCCGGACGCCCAAGACTATTTGGGTGTCTATGAAGAGTTCGGACTGCTGGGGTCAAAAACACTGCTGGGCCATTGCATCCACATGAATGACAGGGAACTGGGCGTGATGCGTGAAACCGGCTCTGTCGCAGTGTTCTGTCCAACCTCCAATCTGTTCCTGGGCAGCGGTCTGTTCGACAAAAAACGGACAGAAACGGCCGGTATCCGGACCTCAATCGCAACCGACATTGGCGGCGGGACGAGCTATTCCATGCTGCGCACCCTGGATGAAGGCTACAAGGTCCTGCAATTGCAGCGCCAGCGCCTACATCCGCTTGAAACCTTCTATTGGGCAACGCTTGGCAACGCGAAGGCGCTTTCACTCTCTGAAAAGATCGGCTCGCTCGACGTTGGCACCGACGCGGACATTGTCGTTCTGAACGCCAGAGCCACACGCCCAATGGCCTTACGGATGGAAACAGCTGAAACGCTGTCCGAAGAGCTGTTCGTTTTGCAAACCCTTGGAGATGACCGGTCCGTAATGGAGACCTATGTCGCTGGGGTTCCGCAGAAACCTGCTGACCTCGACGCAGCCAGCCTCTAACGCAAAATTACGTATTGCCGACAAGGCTCTGACTTTGTCTACTAAGAAAAAGTCTCTGCTTTGTAGGGGATGTTGTGGACACAATCACGAGCAATCTTAGCCATGATCCGCTGCCGTTTTTTGTCACGGCACCGGGCCAGACAGACACGCTGTTTATCGCGGTCAGCATCTTCATGGTCCTGGTGCTGGTCGGGTTCGGCGCGCTGTATTTCACAGTTCAGGCCTGGCCGGACCGGATGGCGTCCGGCATGGGCAAGACCCAGATCCAGATTGTCGGGCTGCTCGGCCTGTTGTCCCTGATCACCTTCAACAACGCCTTTTGGGTTGCAGCCCTTTTGCTCGCCGCCATTCCAATTTCACAGATTGTTTTGCCTGTTAAGGTCAAATCGCTCCGCTCTGGCCGGACCGGAAAGCGAAGGATTCGGTAATGCTTGAGCTGATTTTCAGCGCCCTGATTACGATCCTTCCGGATTACCTTTATCGCCGCTATAAACAGGGCAAGCGGCTTGGTCATGAGATCAACCTGTTCACAGTGTGGTATGAGCTGCGATGGGGCATCACGTCCTGTGCCGTGCTTGCGATCAGTCTGCTGACGATGATTTTCTATTTTCACCCCACCACGACGAATGTCACCTCGCTCTTCAGGACCGTCTCTATTCTCAGCGACCGACCCGGCCGGGTCGAAGAGGTCTATGTTGCCGACAATCAGTATGTTCGCGCCGGAGACCCTATCTTCCGGCTCGACACGCAGCGGCAACAAGCGGCAGCCGAGACAGCGCGGCGCCGGATCGCTGAGGTGGAAGCCGCAATTCTGGTCGGACAAGCGGAACTCGCAGCAGCCGAAGGCAACATCATTGCTTCTGAAAGTCAGCTGCGTCAGGCGCAGGATGATCTCACGCGGCGCCTGCACCTTTCTGAGCGCAACCAAAATGTGGTCACAGAGCAGGAATTGGAGCGCCTGCGGCTGTCGGTCGAAGGTCTGACCGGGTCGCTGGAAGCAATCAAGGCGCAACGAGATGCGATCCAGACCCGGCTCCGGGTTCTTCTCCCGGCGCAAAAGTCGAGTGCCGAAGCGGCACTTGCGCAGGCGGAAACAGAGATCGAAAAGTCGACCGTCTTTGCCGGGACAAACGGTACTGTCCGCCAGTTCAAGCTCCAACCGGGTGACCTCGTCAATCCAATCCTGCGTCCAGCCGGCATTCTTGTCCCCGAGGGATCGGGACGTGGCCGCTTTCAGGCTGGCTTTGGTCAAATCTCGGCTCAGATCCTCCACGTCGGCACGATCGTTGAGATCACCTGCGCCTCGAAGCCCCTCGCGGTCATCCCGATGGCTGTTTCTGAAGTCCAGGATGCAATTTCAGGCGGTCAGCTCCGGCCCACAGATCAGCTGATCGATATTCAGGACCGTGCACGTCCCGGCACGATCCTGGCTGTTCTGGAGCCCGTTTTTGAAGGTCATGCAGACTACATCCCGCCCGGCAGCCGCTGTATTGGCGTTGCGTATTCCAATCACGACAAGGCCATCAAGTCTGGCGAAATTTCCGGATTCTCAGCCTTCCTGTTTCGGATCGTGGACGGGATGGGAATTGCAAATGCACTCGTCATCCGCATCCAGTCGCTGCTTTTGCCCGTCAAAGTGCTGGTTTTTCCAAACTAGGCTCTGAGGGCACAGTCATCCTTGTGGGTTTGAAAAATCTTACCGCCAGTGCCAAAGACGCGAAGACAACAAAGACTACCCCGCTGGCGCCGTATACCGCCACAAATCCATAACTCTTGAGTGCCGGAGTAAACACAAATGGCGACACGATCTGCCCCAGGAACATGGATGTTGTGATCATGCCGGAAACGGTTCCGCGCCGGGCGGCCGGTGCAATATCAAGTGCGGCAAGGAACAACGCCGGCTGGACAAACGCATAGCCAACGCCGATCAGTGCGCAGCCCGGAATGATGAACTCCCACGCTGGATACATCGCAAGCGTGGCGAACCCACATCCCATGATGAGAAAACCTGCCGAAAACGTGCCTGGGAGACCGAGACGGCCGCGGATCGCTGCAAACTTCAAGGCAGTGAAAGCACCCGACAGGGTCAAGGCACCGAGCCCGAGGGCTGTGCCGGTCGCCCCGTCAAATCCTGATGCTTCAAGATAAAACGGCAATTGGCTGGGCATCAGAAAAAAGATCATCACAGTCACCATTGAAAGACCGGCAAGCCCAAAAGCATAAACCAGCCACGATCCGGCTTGCGCCGCTGAAGCTTCGGATGCCCCACTCTCCAATGGTGAGGCCACGTCAGGTGCGGTTTTCCGGTACCGATACTCCTGTTTCATAACCGGCCAGAGCAACGGCAGAAGAAGAAGAGGCAACGCATAAATCAAAAAGGGCAACCGCGGAGAAACGCCGGCCAACAGACCGGCTCCGCCGATAAACAAAAACCCGCCGAAATTGATCGCAACAACCTGCCCGCCCATAAAGGCACTGCGGCGGTTGCCCTGAAACAAATCCCCTGCGAGGGCGACCTGCGCGGTCATTGTAAAAGCAAGCGCGACCCCAAGCAGCAAACGGCTCATAAGTATAGCTGTCAGATCGTTCAGATAAGCGCCGGCACTGCCTGACAGTGCGAACATCAAAACACCGGCCATCAGCAGCCAGCTTCGCCCGAAACGGTCAATCGCAAGCCCTGCAAGCGGTGCAACCAGAACCACGGTCAAGGACGGCGCCGAAACCAGAAAGCGGACCAGATAAGCTGCGCCCGGCTCGCCTGAAAAACTGGCTTCCAGCGCAGGCAAGGCAGGGCTGATCGTGGCATTCGCCATGATTTTCAAGGAAGCTGTCAGAAGCAGCGCCAATGCGGTTGCATCGCGCCAAAGCGACGTTTCCGGCCGGCCATTTTGATAAGTCATGTAAAATCCTCTTGCATGACGACTGAGTTGGCTGCAGCCTACAAGTTCAAGTCGACTTAAGGTCAAGAGATGAAATTACTCGATATTTCGGAAGTTGCGCGCCAATCCGGGGTCGCCGCATCAGCGCTGCGCCACTATGAGGAAAAGGGTCTGATCCATTCCGCTGGCAGGCGTGGCCTGAAACGGCTGTTCGGACCGGAAGTCCTCGATCAGCTGGCCGTCATCCGGCTCGGCAAAGCCGCCGGTTTTTCACTGGAGGAAATCAAGGGCATGTTCGGACCGGACGGCCGCCCGTCCCTCTCCCGCCCGGTCTTGCGCACAAAGGCGGACGACCTCGATGATCAGATCGCCCGGATGACATCCTTGCGGGATATGATCCGGCACGTCGCCGACTGCCCCGCGCCCCGTCACATAGAATGCCCGAAGTTTCAAAAACTCATCCGGATCAGTGCCCGAAGGAGCGCTGTGAAACCCAGCAAGTTCTGAACTCTTCAGGTAGTGGCTTAGCGGCGGTTGAAAAAGAGAATGACCTGGCGGGCCTGACGCTGGAATATGCTTGGTCCTGCGGGTCTGCCGTCCCCGGTCTCGACCGACCGGATCACCGAGCGCACCAGGAAGATGGCCGCAACGCCAAAAATCACACCGCCTGCGGCCTGACCGATCAGCACCCCGGGAGCTCCCCAGATCGATCCACAAATCATGACGAGCGGGATGGTGCCAAGCGTATGACGGCCCCAGTTCATCCAGGTCGAATAGAACGGACGCCCCAAATTGTTGAAGAATGCGTTGGAGACGAAGAGAGCGCCATTGAAGAAGAATGCCAGAGCCAAAGGGCCGCAGAAGAGATAGATCAGCGTCAGGGCCACGCCCTGTACCTGAAACAGGGCGGCGATCGGCTCTCTTAAAAGGAAAAGCACCAAGGCGGCGAACGCAACCACTAGGGCCGTGAACAAAAGCGCATCCCGCAAGACGGTGCGAACCCTTGTGTAGGCCCCTGCTCCATAATTCTGCCCGACGATCGGCCCAACGGCACCCGAAAGCGCAAAAATCGTGGCGAAGGCAAGCGGGCTCATCCGGGCAACGACAGCCATTCCGGCAACTGCATCTTCACCGAACTCCGCCATCGAGCGGGTGACAAACGCCTGACCGACTGGTGTTGCCAATTGGGTCAGAATTGCCGGAACGGCGATGGCGGCAATGGGCGGCAAAGCTTTCATGAAAGCGGATTTTCCCGGTAGGCTCAAACCGCCGTAGTACTGAAAGATCGGCCAGATGGCGAAGACAGCAAGCGCGATACGGGATGCTGCGCTTGCAAGGGCGGCGCCGGTCAACTCCAGACCAAAGCCAAAGATGAGGATCGGATCCAGCACCGCATTGACCAACCCGGCAATGATTGTACAGGACATTGCGCGCCGGGCGTCCCCGTGGGCCCTCAGGATGGCGCCCCCTGCCATGCCCAAGAGCAGAAAGGGCAATGTCGGAACAATGATCGACAGATAATCAACGGCAAGTCCGTGGGTCGCGCCGGTCGCGCCAATCAGGCTGACCAGAAAATCCAGCCCGACCCAGCCCAGGGTCGCAAACGCAATACAAAAGAGGACGCCCCAGCCGCGCGCCGCGGATGCCCTGCTGCGCGCATGTTCCTTGTCTCCCTCGCCGAGCGCCCGGGCCACCAAAGCACCGGCTGCAATCGCAACACCGATGTTGAAGGATGTGGTGAAGAACAGGATTGCACCCGCATAGCCGATTGCCGCCGCCAGCTCATCCTTGCCAAGCATCGAGATGAAAATCATATCGACGAAATCAACGGCGAAGATGGCCATCAATCCAACGGACGATGTGAGCGACATCACGGTCACATGACGGAACAGGTTGCCGGTCAGGAACTTGGCTTGGGACATGAACACAGACATTTTGCCGGGACTCAGACAACGGTCCCTGCGCGCGTCATGCCACGGGATGGTCCTGTGTGCAAATCATGACTGAAGCACGAAGTGCATATCGTTGAATTCAGATCGGTATGCCGAGACCTCAC
>CALDSI010000323.1 GCA_937911395.1 uncultured Labrenzia sp. | reverse complement strand
GTCAGACGAGCTCTACGAGCCCGCTCATCTTTATCCTGTTTTGATGGGGATTGTCGTCGCAGGTTCCTTTCTGTTAGCCACTTCGCTTTTTGGGCGCTTAACTGAGTTCGGTCGGTGCATCATTCAAGCGCGCGCAAGTTGGCGCTCGCCAGAGTTTCATCCCAGCGATCGCTATCCAGTTATGCGCTCGGAGTAACCGATGTTAACTGTCGGAGCATCGCAAGCTAGATGACGATCTGTTTGATCAGGTGTAGACCTGTTGTCTGAATCGCGCCGCGTATTTACGAGCCTAATCAGATGGCGTTTTCAAAAGTACAATCGGTTTGGTTGCGATCATCGCGAAAGCGAAAGGTAGAACGTAATTTGCGCCACGGAGCGCTGACTGTTTAACAGTGCACATGAAAAAGGTTTTGAACAATGTGCAATCAGGCGACATCGCGTCGAACAGAATGTGATTCACAAAAGGCTTTGAGTGCATTGGTTTCCGTCGAATTCACGGCAATTGCCGCAGGGTCGACACCAACAACCGTGATCACTGCCTGCGCCTGATGTTGCCAATCGAGGATCGGTGCTGCTGCTGCAACAAGGCCCGGGATAAATTTACCGTCGACTGAGCTAAATCCCTGCTTCCGGATGGCCGTGGTCAATTCGTCGATACCCGCTCGATTGGCGGTAAACCCTGGGATCAGTGCCGGATTGCGAGCCACTCTCCGCAGCTCGCTGTCGAGTATCCGTTGTAACGGTGCACGCGGTGCCCAGGCGAGAAATGCCCTGCCGGTCGAGGAGTTCAAAAGAGGCAACGTCGTGCCAAGCCCCATCGACGTAACGGTTGGCGATGCACCACGTTCCCAACGCACGACTGTTGCTCCCTGGTCGGCCCAGATGGAAAGCAGAACAGTCATGCCAGTGTCCCTGGAAAGCCCGGGCAGACCGGCAGCGGCGTGGTTCACAAAGTCATGCCTCGCAAGAGCTGCAAGTCCAAGCTGGAGAGCGCTAGACCCGAGGTCTTAGTGACCGGACCTGCCTTCTTGCTTCACAAGCCCCGCATCTACGAAAGATGCGAGATACCTATGGATCTTGCTGTGTGGCATGTCGCACGCGCGGGCGATCTCCGTCAAAGACAGGGAACCGTCCTGTCTAGCCATGAAGGCAAGGACACCAAGGGCTGCGTCGAGCGACTTTAAGCCATGCCCCTGGCCACTATCGTCAGTCATGCGTTGCTTCCAGGATCTTGCGAAGGGGGTCTAGATCGCCCGCAACCATACCGGTTTTCGTGCGCATGAAAAGGCATCGTACTTCACGGCCCGTAAAAGCGCACCCGTCACCAACATAACCGGCATAGTTAAGCGTGAGCGTCCGTCTCGTCCAACCAAGTCTTTCAATGTCAATTCTGAGCAGGTCTCCATCGCGCATTGGACGATGAAATTGTACTGAGGCATCCACCAGGCCAAGTCCCGCCGAGTCAAGTGTACGGCAAACGGCGCCGTGTCCACCATAGGCGCGTAGCGATCCGTGGAACGTCGCATCCATCCAGCGGAAGATGTTGGGATAAAACACGATTCCAGCCGGATCGCAGTCACCGAAGGACACTTGGATAGAGAACGTTTTTATCATCTAGATTTCCATATTATAAAACTAATTGCGTATTATTAAAAAGTAATCTATGTTCGCTCTAAGGTCGACAAGTTTGTGGGAGGGAATGAATGACTCGGCTTTCCAGTGTTGAAATCCTCGGTGGAGGTCCAGCCGGCATCTACACCGCGATCCTTCTCCGGCGGCAATTGCCTCACGTCCGTGTGCATGTCACGGAACAGAATCCGGAAGGAGCGACATTCGGGTTTGGTGTCGTGTTTTCGGATCAGGCGCTGGAGTTTCTGAAGGCGGATGATCCCGAGACCCACGATTTGCTCATGCCGCATATGGAACGGTGGCGCAACATGACACTGAACCTGCCGGGCGGGCAGGTGACGCTTGATGGGGTCGGTTTCACTGCCATCGGCCGTTTGGAGCTGATTGAGATCCTGAAGGAGCGCGCGCTGGCGCTTGGCGTTCCGATATCTTTCGAAAAGGAGGTTCGTTCACTTGATGAACTGGATGCGGACCTCGTCATAGGCGCCGATGGGTTGAATTCACTGATGCGCCGGTCGAACGAAGAAGACTTCAAGCCCACCATTAAGCATTTCGAAAACCACTTTGCCTGGTTTGGAGCCACAATCCCGTTCGACACGCTGACCCAAACCTTTATCGAAACCGGCAAGGGACCATTGAACGCACACCACTACCGCTATTCGCCATTCCTCAGTACATTCATCGTGGAGTGCGATGATAGTGTGTTCAACGCCTATGGGTTCGGCGACATGGACGAAACGCAAAGCGCCGAAGTTTGTAGTGATCTCTTCAAGGATGTGCTCAAGGGCTCGAAGCTGGTTACCAACAAATCCATGTGGCGCCAGTTTCCACGGCTCTGGTGTGACACCTGGGTGGCTGGCCGGAACGTTCTGCTGGGCGATGCCGTGCATACGGCCCACTTCTCGATCGGGTCCGGCACAAGGCTGGCGATGGAGGATGCCATCGCTCTGGTTCACGCCCTGGCCGATCATGATAATCTGGAGGAAGCGCTTGCCGTCTACCAGGAGCAGCGGCCGCCCGTCGCCCGCAAGATCGTGGACGCCGCCAATACGTCCGCGACCTGGTACGAAACGTTCGGTGAGAAGATGCAGCTTGCCCCCATGGACTTTGCCTATGACTACCTGATGCGATCTGGGCGTATGACGCATGAAAGGCTCCGCGGCATCGCGCCCGAATTTGCGGCGGAATACGAAGCCTGCAAGTCAGCGGCGCAGTAGAGACATGCGAAAACCGTGCGTTTTGCTGCGCTGATCCGAACCCCAACAGAATTTTCAAACTAACCGCTCTCAGTGCGCTTGTGGTTGATGTGTGACCTGGTGCTGCGAAGAGCGAACGGAGGACTGCATGTCGAACACTGCCGGCTTGCAAACACCTGAGACAGACCAGTCGATTGAACCTAACGGTTCGACTGCAATCTTCGATCCGGTTCCCGATGTCACTCATGGTGCTGAAGAGATTGGATTTGAAAAGTCCGCGCATGCCAATTGTTCGCAGATCCTTTGGCAGAATCTCCTTCGAAATCCAGACAAGACCGCGCTCGCTGGGCCGTGTGGCTCCAAGAGCTACCGCGATCTGATCGCCGACGCCGGGCGCTGGGGAAATGCCTTTGTCGCTGCAGGGCTTCAGCGTGGTGACCGGATCGCCTTCTTTCTAGACGACACACCGGTCTTTGCAGCCGCCTTCTTTGGCGCTGTGCGCGCCGGTTTCGTGCCCGTTTTGCTGAACATTCAAACCAAACCGGAACTTACGGCCTACTTTCTGAAAGACTCCAACGCACGCCTCGCGCTCGTGGAAGCGGAATTCGCGGAAGACTTCAAGAAAAGTGCAAAGGCGAGCGATGATCTTCAAGCAACAATCCCAGTCAACACAGGCGTAACCGTTGCCGGCACGGTTGGTGAAACCCAATTCTTGCATGGTCATCAGGCCATGTTGGCCTGTGCCGATACCGATCCAGACGATATGGCTTTCTGGATGTACTCATCCGGATCAACGGGCCGGCCCAAGGGGATCGTTCATCTGCACCATGACATGGCCTACGTGCAGGCGTCTTTCGGAGACAGGGTTCTCAAGTTGAGACCTGACGATGTCTGCTATTCGGTGCCCAAGGCCTATTTCGCTTACGGGTTCGGAAACTCGATTGTGTTTCCGTTTTCGGTGGGTGCGACCACGCTTCTGGTTCCTGGCCAGCCGCGCCCGGACGTCGTGCTCGATGCGATCGAGGAATTCAAGCCGACCGTCTTGTTTGGCCTGCCGACGCTCTATACGGCCTTGGCGCGGACAGAAGATGTCAAGCAGCGGAGCTTGTCCAGTATTCGCCAGTCAATGTCGGCCGCCGAAATTCTCTCTGAGGATGTCTACAACGCCTGGAAGGAGCTGGTCGGGCATGGACCGACCGAAGGTCTAGGCTCGACCGAGATGTTGCACATCTATCTTTCAAACACGCTTGAGGATCATCGCCCCGGAGCAGCAGGGGCCCGCGTGCCGGGTTATGAGATCAGGCTTGAGACCAGGGACGGTGAAGCGGCACAGCCGGGTCAGGAAGGGGTCATGCTGGTGCGCGGCCACTCGTCCGCTCCTGCCTATTGGAACCGGCCTGACAAAACGCGCGAAACGATGCGCGGTGACTGGATCTACACTGGCGACCGCTTCATCGAGAAGGATGGCTACTACTACTTTCAGGGACGCGCCGACGATCTGATCAAGGTTTCCGGACAATGGGTGTGGCCTCTCGAAGTCGAGCGATGTCTGAACGAGCATCCCAATGTTCACGAATGCGCCGTGCTGGCGCACCAGCTCGAAGACAGGCGCATGGCGCTTCGCGCCGTGATCTGCCTCGCAAACGGAAATGATCCAGACGAGATCCAGACACGCCGCTTGAGGGATTACGTCAAGTCGATCCTGACGCCCTACAAGTCACCGCGCATTTTCGAATATGTCGCCGAACTGCCCAAGACAGGCACCGGAAAGATCGACCGTCAGGCGTTGGTGCGGTCGTCAGAACCGCCAGCCTGAAATCAGAATTTACCGACGGTTGATTAAAGGGAGGAACCGAAATGAAGATGTTGGGAAAACTCGTTTGCGCAGGGCTCTTGATGGCAGGGGTTGCAACGCACGCGCAGGCACAGGTCGCCTCATTCTCCACGCCGCCACAAGGATCTGTATGGAACACAATGGCATCCGTCATTTCCGCACAGGCCCGGAAGAGTGCAGACCTGGCGATGGTTGTGCAGCCTTATGGGTGCAATGCGCAAATGATGCAGGCAGTCAACGACTCTCTTGCAGAGTTCTCGCTCAATGACGTCAACGATGTCATCACAGCGGTAAAGGGGACGGAAGAATACTCTGCCGCAATGCCGAACCTCAGGGTTGTTGCACGCATCAATCCGTTTCCCGTCGGCCGCTATGTGAAGGAAAGTTCCGGCCTCACCTCTGTTGCGGATCTGGCGGGTCGCAGCGTTCCGTCCGGCTGGGATGCCTTTCCAATTGCACGCTCGCATATCTCCGCAATCCTGGCGGCTGGCGGCATTGATTGGGACGACGTCAAACAGGTCCCGGTCCCGGAACTCATTCGCGGCTCCGATGATCTGGCATCCGGCCGCGTCGACAGCGCCTTTTTTGCCGTCGGCGGCCCGAAAGTCGCCGAGGTCGATGCTTCGGTCGGTGGTGTGAATTTTCTGACAGTTGAGGCAAATGAAGACACCTTGTCGAAAATCCAGGAAATCCGGCCTGCCTTTTACTTTTCAGAAGTCACACCGGCGCCTGTTCGCGTTGGTGTCAGTGAACCGATGATGTTTGTCACCTGGGACAACGTACTTGTTGCCGGCGCGCACGTGTCTGATGAGCAGGTCAAGACCCTTCTGTCGGTTTTGTTCGACGACAAGGACGCAATTGGCGAGGCTTATCCGCCATTGCGGGCGCTTAACATCGAGACCGCCTACAAGGAATATCCCGGCGTTGAGTACCACCCCGGCGCAGTTGCTTTCTTCAAGGAACGCAACATCGAACTGACACCTGTTCAGTAACGGTACCAAGCATTTGGAGAGAGCGGTTGCCGTTCTCTCCAATCCATGACGCGACAGGGAGTGGTCTCCGGCATGACTGTTTGGAAGAAGCCGATTACAAGAATACTTGCCGGTATTTTGACGATCATTTCGATCGGGCAAGCTGCGGACATTCCATCCCGTCTCGGCTATTCATACTATACGGAGCAGTTCCTTGCGCTGGTTCTGGGATTGAGCCTGGCGCTGATCTTTCTCGTCCGGCCGCGTGCTGGCGGAAGCCGGTCGGAACAGGGCTCGTTCGATTTGATCGACGCCATCCTGTCTGCGTCCGGACTGTTGCTCTCATTTTATGTTGCCTATGCCTATCCGAGCCTTGTCAGTCGGGCGATGTCGCTTCCGTGGGATGCGCTGGTCGTCGGGTCGCTTCTCTTCGTGCTGGTTTTGGAAGGTCTCCGGCGCGCGGTAGGCTGGACACTCGTTGTCGTTGTCCTCGTCATTGTCGGCTACGGCATGATTGGTCATCTCGTTCCCGGCGCCTTGCAGACGCGCGAAGTCGCGCCCACTCGTCTCGCGGTCTATTTAGCATTCGACCCCAACGGTCTTCTGGGCTTGACTTTGAATGTCGCCGCGACGGTTGTCGTCGCATTCGTCTTCTTCGGTCAGTTGTTGCTGCGCTCGGGCGGGGCAGACTTCTTCAACGACATCGCGATGGCATCGATGGGCAGAAAGCGCGGTGGCGCCGCCAAGATTTCCATCGTCGCCTCCGGTTTGTTTGGATCGATTTCGGGCGTCGTAGTCTCCAATATCGTTGCAACCGGTGTCGTCACGATCCGCCTGATGATCCAATCCGGCTTCCGGCGCACGACCGCTGCAGCGGTGGAAGCGGTGGCATCCACGGGCGGTCAGATCGCGCCGCCCGTCATGGGCGCGGTCGCGTTTCTCATGGCCGATATTCTGCAACGGCCCTATTCGGAAATCGTGATCGCGGCCGCTGTGCCGGCGCTCCTTTACTATGTCGCCCTGTTCGTGCAGGCGGACCTTCAAGCGGCCAAACAGGACATCAAGCCACTTGATATGGAAGAGATTCCTTCGGCGGGATCGGTCATGTCGCGCGGGTGGGTTTTCGTTTTGCCATTTGCTGCAATCATCGCTGCATTGTTCTGGTTCAATCAGCGCGCTGAAACCGCGGCGCTCTGGGGAGGTGCTGCCGCACTCCTGATTGGTCTTGCGATCGGGTACGGCAAGACGCGCATGGCCCTCAAAGACCTCTGGAACGCGGCGGTTGAGACAGGCAGTTCGATCACCGAAATCATCATGATTTCTGCGGCAGCCGGCTTCATAATCGGGGTTCTCAATGTGACCGGCCTCGGGTTTGCCGCAACCTTTGCGTTGGTCGACCTCGGGCAGGGCAGCCTTTTTCTGCTCTTGTTGATTGCAGCCGTTGTCTGCCTTGTGCTTGGCATGGGGATGCCGACGGTTGGGGTCTATCTCCTGCTAGCAGTCCTGATTGCTCCCTCACTGGTGCAATCCGGTGTGGATCCCATCGCGGCCCATCTCTTCATCTTTTATCTCGGCATGATGTCCATGGTGACACCACCCATCGGGATCGGAGCGTTTTTTGCGGCGACGATTGCCAAGGCTTCACCGATGACAACGGCGTGGGAATCGATGCGGTTCGGCTGGTCTGCCTACATCGTGCCGTTTCTGTTCGTCTTTTCACCGGCTCTTCTTCTGAAGGGCGATCCGATCGATATCGTATTCGCGGTGGTGACAGCCGTGATCGGCGTCTACGCGATCTCGGCCGCCTTCGTTGGTTGGCTGCATGGCGCAGCAGGACCGTTCCGGCGCATTTTTACCGGCGTGAGTGGCGCCGCACTGCTTCTGCCGCCCGGGATAGGTGGCGATGTGACGCTTTGGGTGAATGCTGCAGGCTTCGTGCTGCTCGCGACCCTTTGGATTCTCGGACGCGAACACCAGGCGATACGCAAACCTGCTCCCGGCACAGGATCTGGTCTTTAAAGCTTCAAAATAAGGGAAAAACAATGAGTTACGTATTCTCACCGCCGGCGCAGCCAACTGTTGAAGTCTTTGGATCGGAGGGTCGAATTCCGGTGCGCCGGATCTTTTGCGTCGGCCGGAACTATGCAGCGCACGCGCGCGAGATGGGCAAGGATCCGGACCGGGACCCTCCTTTCTTCTTTACAAAACCTGCGGATGCGGTGGTTGCGAGCGGGCAAACGATCCCTTATCCGCCGGAGACTGGAAACCTTCACCATGAAGCGGAACTGGTCGCCGTCATTGGAACGGGTGGGCGGGACATTGCGGAAGCAGACAGCCTTTCGCATGTTTGGGGCTATGCCATCGGCAACGATCTCACCCGCCGTGACCTGCAACTTACAGCCCGCGACAAGGGTCGTCCCTGGGATTGGGGCAAGGCCTTTGACAGGTCGGCTGTGATTGGACCGGTGCGGCCTGCTTCCGTTGTCGGACATCCGGAAAAGGGTTTCATTCGCCTTACCGTGAACGGTGAGACTAAGCAGGATGCCGATCTTGCCGAATTGATCTGGTCGGCTCCCGAAATCATTTCAATCCTTTCCAGATCCATGGAACTTCGGCCTGGCGACCTGATCATGACCGGCACGCCGGCAGGGGTCGGTCCACTGGTCGAGGGTGACACTTGTGTGGTTTCAATTGCAGGTCTTGGCGACATAGAGACGACTATCGGACCGCGCTTATGACCATGAAGCTGCACAATTTCTTCCGCTCCTCGACGTCGACCAGGCTGAGGACTGCATTGCGTCTAAAGGGGGTCGACTACGACTACGTTGCCTATGTGCTGCGTGACGGTGATACACGATCGCCCGGCTATCTGCACATGAACCCGCAGGGGCTCGTGCCGACACTCGAACTTGATGATGGAACGAATTTACCCCAGTCGCTCGCAATCATCGAATGGCTGGACGAGACCTATCCCGAACCGCCGCTTTTGCCTTCTGATCCGTTGGAGCGCGCAAGGGTTCGGTCTCTTTCCTACATGTTCGCCTGCGAGATCCACCCGCTCAACAATCTACGTGTGTTGTTCCGCCTGCGCGATCAGTTCGGAGCGGATGAAGCCGCACAAAAGGAGTGGTTCACACACTGGGTCTCCATAACGTTCGACGCCTTTGAAACGTCTCTGTCTCGAAGCGATAAGGCCGGCCGTTTCTGTCACGGAGACACGGTATCGTTGGCTGATATCTGCCTTTACGCGCAGGTCTGGAACAACCGGCGGTTCGGCATATCACTTGAAACCTGGCCGGTGATTTCACGCATCTTTAACGCGCTTGATCAACTGCCCGCATTTGCCGAGGCGGCACCACCTAACCAGCCCGATGCCGCCTGAACCTTTGCATAGATCCACATCGGAAAGGACTTCGTCATGAATGAACAGCTCAATCACGAAAACGTCCAGCACGCGATGCAGCCAGAGGACACGCCCGAACTGCGCGCGCTTTACAAAGGTTTTGAGGAAGAATCGCTTATTCCACTGTGGACGCAGATTGGCGACCTTATGCCGGTTCATCCCAAGTCTCAGGCAGTGCCCCATGTATGGAAGTGGTCCAAACTCCTTCCGCTGGCAGAACGCTCCGGTGAACTCGTTCCAGTAGGTCGCGGCGGCGAGCGCCGTGCGATCGGGCTTGCCAATCCTGGCCTGGTCCCCAACGCATATGTCTCGCCGACGCTGTGGGCCGCAATCCAGTATCTGGGGCCACGCGAAACCGCACCTGAACATCGTCATTCTCAAAATGCATTTCGTTTCGTGGTTGAGGGGGAAGGGGTCTGGACCGTAGTTAACGGAGATCCGGTGCGGATGTCGCGCGGTGATCTTCTGCTGACACCTGGATGGCATTTTCACGGTCATCACAACGACACGGATCATCCCATGGCCTGGATCGACGGGCTCGATATCCCATTCAGCCAGCAGATGGATGTCGGCTTCTTCGAGTTCGGTTCCGACCGTGTGACCGACTATGCGACACCGAATTATTCGCGAGGCGAGCGCCTTTGGTGTCATCCGGGTTTACGGCCATTGTCCGCCCTGGACGACACAATCGCCTCGCCGATTGGCGCCTATCGCTGGGAACACACAGACGATGCGTTGACGCAGCAGCTCCTTCTGGAAGACGAGGGTCAACCGGCGACGGTTGAACTGGGGCATGCTGCAATTCGCTACGTGAACCCGACCACCGGCGGCGACGTGATGCCAACAATCCGGTGCGAGTTTCACCGCCTGCGCGCAGGGACCCAAACCGCGCAGCGCCAGGAGGTCGGTTCCACCATTTTCCAGGTTTTTGAAGGAAGGGGTTCTGTTGTTCTCAACGGAGACACTCGAAATCTCGAAAAAGGCGACATGTTCGTTGCGCCCTCTTGGATCCCCTGGTCGCTCCAGGCAGAAACCCAGTTCGACCTTTTCAGATTTTCCGACGCACCGATCATGGAACGTCTTCATTTTATGAGAACAAGGGTGGAGGGTCAGCGCTGATGCAGCAGGAGCAGCGCGGCATGCATCCTGCCAATATGTTGCGGGCAAAGCAGCGAAGGGGAGCCCGCTATGATGCCCCGAACGCACCGCATGAAGACCTGTTGCTGATGCGACGCGGCACCGCCTACTTTGCACGTAAACTCAATGAACTCGCAGATCCGGACCTGGATGAAGCAAGCCTTGTTCGAAATTGGACAAGGCGGCGGCTCGTTGCTGAAGTCAGTCACAATGCGCGGTCACTGGCGATTGCACTAAAGGGACTTCGGGCAGAGCTGACGGACGAGGAGGTTGCCTGGAAGCCCGATCCAGAGTTCGCCGCGACTCTGCCTGCCCATGCCCTGCGTTATCTTTTTGACCATTCGAGCATTCATCTGAATATCGAGTTTCGCGACCTTGGCGACGAGGACTGGACCAATGATATTGCTCTTAGCCCGAAACAAAGTGTAGGTGTCCTACAATTACCACGCAAACGCGCGCATTTTGTTTGGGGAATGGCTAAGTTGTTGTGAGTTGGGCTCAACAAAACCTCGGTAATGCAAAGCCTAATTTCAAGAAGATATCGAAACTGCTTTGTTCCTGTCAGTCAATGGCGCTGTTGGCAAGTGATATAGAAATAGTTGAATGACTCGATATTGCGTCAATCAAAGAGCCGAGTTTGCCGTTACTTTTACCATGATAATTGACTCTAGACCCTTCTTTTCGCCTTGGGCCTCTTCGGGTTAAAGGTCAGAGTTTCTTTTATTTGATGTAATTGATATCTATTTCTACCGGAAATTACTTCAACAAGAAAACTGTCGTTGGGCATTTTGAATGATAGGAAAGCTTGTTCCTTACGTGATCATGATCGCCACAGCTGTCCTCGCGTTTTGGCGCGATGCACCCTACGCTTCCTTGTTGTTCCTGCTCTACATGGCTGCTTGGTACACGACGCGCCTTGTTTTGACACAGGGTGAGGAAAACTCGGTTACCGAAGAAAGGCATCGGCTACGCGAGAGGTGCCTGACAACGGGCGTGTTTATCGGCATGGTGGTTTTGCCGATCTTGACGTTGGCAACACCGCTTATGGATTTTGCAGTTTACCAGCCGTTTTTTGGCCAAATACCGATCGGAATTTGCGTCGGTTGCTTGGGCGTATTTGTTTTCTGGCGTTCCCACGCGGATTTAGGGAAGAACTGGTCCGCACATCTTGAACTGCGCAAGGAGCACTACCTCGTGACGAATGGCATTTACGCACGTATTCGGCACCCGATGTATGCAGCGATTTTCCTGATCACGATCGCGCAAGTGTTTCTGCTTTCCAACTGGATCGCCGGACCGCTCGGCTTGATTACGTTCACCTTGTTGTACTTGCTCAGGATAGAGTCTGAGGAAAAGATGATGCGCAGCAAGTTTGGAGAGCTTTGGGACAGCTACGCCGCCGAAACACCCCGTCTCATCCCAACCATCCCATCCCAAGACTGAACATCCAGCGGCTTAATTGCCACAAGGCAAAGTTGACCTCTGATCTGCCGCTGGCGATAAGGCGCAAAACGCGGAGTGTTGACTGCAGCACTGTCGCCAAAAATATAACGGCCTAACACTCACGGGAGCACAGGATCATGGTCAATACAGAGAGCTTTGCTCCTACAACGCTTGCAAAAGAGGTACTCAACTCCTTTGCTTCGCATTTAAAAAAAGATCACGACATGGAAATGCAACGCGGCCCCAACGATGAGTATTTTATCGAGCATGCTGCATTTCGTGTCGAGTTTAGGCTGACCTCAGAAGGAATTAGATTCGGTATTCGAGCACCCAACGAGAGCGCCCTGATTTTTTTCAAAGAAGAGATCGCAGAGCATCTTGCTGAAGTTGATCCGGCCGCTGCCCGGGAGCTACGATGGAGCGGTGAGGCGTCCTCGGCAGGAGACTTGCCGCCGAATTTCCATATCCTTACCGTTGCCAAGAGCGAAGTGCTGCATACAGGACTGCAACGGGTAATCGCCCATTTCCCCGGCTTATCCAATGTGCTCGAAGAAGGCATCCATTTGAGGGTGATGCTGCCCAAAGATCTCAGCCGTACCCCTCAATGGCCACGGATGGCAGAAAACGGCGCGCCGGAATGGCCAACCGGCGACGACACGCTTCATGCCCGATTTGTTACGATTGCAGATGTTGACGTTGATAAAGAAGAAGTGGCGCTCGATATCGTTCGCCATGGTGATGGCCTCATATCGCAATGGGCGCAAATGGCCCGGTCGGGCGCCCAATTTGGCGCGATGGGACCCGCAGGCATGAGCGCATTTCCGGCTGCAGAGCACTATCTTCTGGGTGCCGATCTAACAGCACTGCCGTCACTTGCGAGACTAATTCCAACACTCCCGGATACTGCAACCGGCGATGTTGTGGTCGATGTGAGTGACGATTTTCCCGTGGAGAATTACCTACAGGGAAGCCGGCTTTCTATTCACCGCGTGAACCAGGTGAAAGGAAACGAGGCAGTCCTTCATGAATTCTTCCGGGTGGCAGAACTGCGAAAACCCGACTTTGCCTGGTTCGCGGGAGAGTTCGATACCGCGCAGGATTTGAGAAACTACTTCAAGAAGAAGCTGGGGCTTGGCAAAGGCAACCAACTGTCCGTAGCCTATTGGCGTCGTGGGCATCCAGGATTTGGGAGCTAGCCTGTTTTGACGGTCAAAAGTTTCATAAGCGAGTCGATAGAGCCTGCTCGCATTCGTAAGGTCGATGGCGGTGTCGAAATTCTTGTGAGCGGGAAGCCGCGCAATCTGGGCGTTGGTTTCGTTGAGAGCTTTCCGGTTAGCTCCGACGTTCGGATCATGCTTGCACATCTGAGCGGCCAGCCGGAGTGCGAGGCAGTCGTCGACGGATATAAAGGTTTGATCCTTGAGCTGCGACTCGCCGGCAGGTCGGAGAGCACTGAAATAGAAGGCTATGGCAGAGTTGGCGTGCTCGATACCGGTGATATGGAAATCGTCGGCAATCCGGAGCAGGCAAGGTGGAACGTCAAAGCACCTTCGCAGCCTTCATTTCGCACGGTTGCAGTGGGTTTTTCGGAAGAGTGGCTTTTGGTCAACAGAGACGTTGACCCTCATCTCTTTGATTACGCACATCGGATGTTCTCAAAGCGGCAGATCATCTGTCAGAAGGGCAACACACGTTGCATCGCCATAGCCGAGATGCTCTTGAGCATAGACTGGCAATTACCAGGAGCGAAAGTTGATGTGCTTGGCTTGGCGATGCGGTTCTTCAGCGCCTGCCTGTCTGACGTTGCGAGCTCCGAAACGAAACCGGATCCATCTTCATCCGCAAGCATTCCAGATTTTGCAGCGCGCATGATCAACGACAATCCGGCCACATCCATGTCGCTCAAGACGGTTGCCGAGGCGTGCGGCACCAGTGAGGCGACACTGCAGCGCATGTTCAAAAAGCGGTTTGGCGTCTCTCTCGGAGCTTACGCCAAGCAGTCCAGAATGCGGCTTGCCCGGGAGATGTTGCAGGATGAAGTTCCGATCGCCAGTGTGGCGACCATCCTCGGTTATTCGACACCCGAAGCATTCGGTCGTGTTGTGAAACAAGTCTACGGCGTAACCCCAGGAAAACAACCAATAAATCGAGCGTAAGGTTGACCAAAATTATCAGTTTTATGTACGCAATGATCAGCCTGTCCGCATTGATAAATTTCCACCCCATCAATAAACCTGACTCAAAGGTTCAGGATATAAATGTAGGGGTTGCCGGGGATGATCAGAAGACAAGCATTGTTGCGCTTGGGGGTTTCAGGCTTAGTGCTAGCTTTAGCAATACCAAAGTCGCTTGGTCAGGAACTAGAAGACACGATCTTGCTCGATACGATCATTGTTACCTGTGAGCTCTTTGAACGGTCCCTTTTTTATACTTACAC
>CALDSI010000322.1 GCA_937911395.1 uncultured Labrenzia sp. | reverse complement strand
AGCGCGGCCCGAACATGACGGCGACCAGCCCTGAGGTCGGCGGCACGGTGGACAACCACAACAGACCCATCAGCGCCGAGAACACGAGCACCGAAACCGGGGGCACCGGCAGCATGATAAAGCCGAAGATGACCACGGCCCGGGCAAGATAGATCAGGGACAGGAAAATCGGTTTGGAATAGCGTCCGCCGATGTATCCAGAGGCGAGGGAGCCGACGATGTTGAACAGGCCGATCAGCGCGATCGAGGTCGCGCCCCATGACGGGTCGAGGCCGAGATCGGCAATATAGGGGGGCTGGTGGACGGTGATGAACGCTACGTGGAAGCCGCATACGAAAAAGCCGATGGTCAGCAGTATGAACCCGCGGGTCCCGAACGCCTCGGCCATGGCGCTTGTGAGGCTCTGGTCCGCGACAGCCTGATCGGAAGAGGGCGGAGCTGCCTTGCCTTTCAGAGCAATCGCCAAAAGCGGGATCAGGGCGATCAGCCCCATGAAGACGATCAGAGTCTGCTGCCAGCCAATGCCGGCAATCAGCGCACCGCCCAGTGGGGCAAACAGGAATTGCCCGAGAGATCCGGACGCCGTGCCAATGCCGAAAGCGAGTGAGCGTTGTTCCGGCGACACTGTCCGGCCAAATGAGGCGAGCACAAGCGAGAACGATGAGACGGCACCGCCCAAGCCGATGAGGACACCTGCCGAGACATGCAGCGCCACCGCGCTTAGGGCATCGACCATCAGGAAGAGGCCAGCTGCATAAAGCGCGGCGCCAATAGCCATGGCTTTCCAGGTGCCGAACCGGTCGGCGAACATCCCTGCAATCGGCTGGCCGATCCCCCACATCAGGTGCTGGATGGCAATCGCCAGTGCGAAGATCTCCCGGCTCCAGTCGCGGGCTTCTGTCATCGGCTGGAAGAAGAGGCCCATGGCAGAGCGGGGCCCGAAGGAAATCAGCGCAATCAGACAACCGCAGGCGATCACCAGGGGAATGTTGGGGCCATCGCGCCGCGATGTGGATGCAGTTGACATCAGAACCTCTCATCGTGAATTGACGATAAGATACTCCCGTCCGCCAAAACGGCCAAACGTGTATTTGTGATGTGTCCATCAATCTTGAGAATGAATTGCCAGTTGAGGTCAACGGAGGGCCGGACCGTCCCGAAGAGCCGGTGAAATCCTACAGGCCCCAAAATGCCCTTTGGTTAGCCGGCGTTGGAAGCAGCATTTTTTATCAAGGAATATCAGTCGCTTGCGAACTGTTTTTGTGTTGTTTGCCAGAAAGTAATAGATTTTGCCCTGAAAGCCTCTTATATAAACTCCGAACGAGCAAAAGAGGTGGGCGCAAGCCCGTTTTCTTTTGAATCAAATATGCTCAGAATGAGTATAAGTGTTCATCGGGCAAAAAACCGGTGTTCGAGCCAAAATGAGGGAGGTCGCCATGACCATCGCCCAAACAACCGCACCGGTCGGAACCCCGATCAACGACGGCCTGACGGCCTTGGATCGCTATGGCAAATTGACCCGTCCAGATCTGAGTTACACGGCTGAAGTTGCGGAAGCGACGGCCCCGATCTACCAGAAGGTGAAGCACATCATTCCGGAGATCGAGTGGCCCGCCTTGGCCCCGACAATCCACGCGATCAACAAGCTGAAAAAAGAGCGGAATGCGGTCATCCTGGCGCACAATTACATGACGCCGGCCTTCTTTCATGGAGTGGCCGATATCGTTGGGGACAGCTTGCAGCTCGCGATCGAGGCGACCCGCACTGATGCGGAAGTCATCGTCCAATGCGGCGTGCACTTCATGGCGGAAACCTCCAAGATCCTGAGCCCGGAAAAGACCGTTTTGATCCCGGACATGAAGGCCGGCTGTTCCTTGGCTGAGTCCATCACTGGCGCGGATGTGCGGGCCCTGCGCGAGCGCAACCCAGGCATCCCGATCA
>CALDSI010000321.1 GCA_937911395.1 uncultured Labrenzia sp. | reverse complement strand
GGCCGCAGGCGGGTCCTGACCCCGGATGAGAGGCCGGCCATAATAGTTGGGATCGCCGAGCGTGGTTGGCCGGTGGGTAACGCCCGACTGTTCGTTGGCGCAGCGTTGATAGGCGAGGTCATACAGACTTTGCCAGCCAGCCGGGTAACTTCCCAGATTGTCGAGAACGCTGAGCGCTCCGCCAATGGCCGCACCCCGGCGTGCGCCGCTTGGGCCATCCCAAATTCCTCCGGCCACTGCTCCGCGTGCGCCGTTCTCATAGATGTTCAGATCAGCTGGATCGGGATTGATGTGGGCATTCGCGTAAGAGCGCGCATAGGCATCACAATTGAACGGTTGTGCGTTCGCGGACGACACCACACCTGTGCCGGCAAGCGCTGCCAACCCTACAAGAGCTGGTGTCAGGACACGCTTGTGTAAGCGATGACGAAAAGGGCTTGCGGTCAATGAGGTGCCGATCGGGCGCCAACGCTGGGTCATAGGGGTCTCCGGTCATTCCAATCCGGGTGCATGTAAGTGTGCCGGTTTCAAATCTTGAAGCACCATCCGTCACCCATGGAGGTTGTGCGGACCTTGTGGCGCGAATTGGCATAGGGCCAGCCTCAGACAAGCTTGGGATTTTAGAACTGGCACCAATCCCGGCTGAATGGAGGTATTCGATGGAACCGGTGTTCCTTAACAAACTGGTCTCGCAGAACAACGAATGGCTGTCTGTCCGTCAGGCCGCGATTGCTGAGAACATCGCCAATGCCAACACCCCTGGCTTTGGTGCCAAAGATGTTGAGCCTTTCGTTTCAGTGATCAGTAAAACTCATCTTGCCATGACCGCGACCCATGGAAGCCATCTGGGCCAGACCATGGAGGCAGCCAAAGCCTCAGACATGGAAAAAGCCGACAGCTGGAATGTCACCCATTCCGGTAACTCCGTGAGCCTGGAGCAGGAGATGATGAAAGCCGGTGAGGTCGCGCGCGACCATTCGCTGAATGCCAGCATCGCCAAGTCGTTTCACAAAATGTACCTCGCAGCCGTTCGTCCCTAAGCCAAAGTGATCTGAACTCATGTCCGACCCTCTTTCCGCCACACTACAAATTGCCGCTTCCGGCCTGAAGGCTCAGTCCGACCGGATGCGGATTGTTTCCGAAAACCTCGCCAACGCCCGCTCCACTGGTGAGGCTTCTGGCGACGACCCCTATCGGCGCAAGACGATCACCTTTGAAAGTGAATTCAACCGCGCAACTCAGGCCAATCTGGTCGCAGTCAAGGGGATTGGAACTGACAAGGCGCCATTCACCGTTGAATACGATCCGGGCCATCCGGCGGCGGACGTCGATGGTTATGTGAAAATGCCAAACGTCAACACGCTGATGGAACTCGCGGACATGCGCGAAACCAATCGGTCCTACGAAGCCAATTTGAAAGTCATGACGCAGGCCCGCGAAATGGTCATGCGCCACATCGACTTGTTGAGGAACTGACCATGATCAACGAAATCTCCGCGCTGACATCCGCGGCCTCGAGCGACGGTATTCTAAAATCCTCGTCGACCACCCGTTACATGAACTCGACGCCCGAGCTGGGTGGCACGGAAGCCATCTCCGGCCCGTCCTTCTCGGACGCCATGGCTGAGGTCTCGCAATCAGCCATCGACAAGGTGAAAAACGGTGAAGCCGCCGCAATAGCTGGCGTCGATGGTCAAGCTTCCGTTCAACAAGTCGTTGAAGCTGTCATGCAGGCGGAATCCACGCTGCAAACCGCCATTGCCATTCGCGACAAGGTCGTGAACGCCTATCAGGAAATCAGCCGAATGACGATTTAAGCGAACAAGCTCTAATCGAGCACGATTTAATCGTTAGTCAGATTTGGCGAATTCAGGAGACGTAGAAATGAAAGCCCTTGCCATCGCTGCAACCGGCATGAGCGCACAGCAGCTCAATGTTGAGGTTGTTGCCAACAACATTGCCAATATGAACACGACATCGTTCAAACGGGCGCAGGCGGAATTCTCAGACCTTCTTTATCAAGCAGAGCGTCTCCAAGGCGTGCCGAACCGCGGCGGCGAAGATCCGGTTCCTGAAGGAGCGCAGCTGGGTCTTGGAGTAAAGACAGCGGGCATCCGGAAATTGCATATGCAGGGACCGCTGACCAACACGGGCAACCAGTTCGATATCGCGCTGGACGGCCGTGGCTGGTTTGAAATTACCGGCCCGGACGATGAAACTCTTTACACCCGGGCTGGCTCTTTCAACAAGAATGCGGATGGCCGCCTTGTGACCATCGACGGCTACACGGTTGAACCGGCAATCATCGTTCCTGAAGAAACCATCGAAGTGGTGATCAACGAAACCGGGCAGGTTTACGCCAAGATCGATGGCGAGATCCAGCCACGTGAAATTGGTCAACTGTCTCTCGCAAATTTTGCAAATGATGTCGGTCTCGAACCAGTTGGTGGAAACCTCTTCCGGGAGACGCCAGCATCAGGTGCTCCGGTTGCCGGTGTTCCTGGTGATCCCGGCTTTGGTGTTGTCCGCCAAGGGTATCTGGAATCGTCCAATGTCGACCCTGTAAAAGAAATCACGGCGCTTATTTCCGCTCAGCGCGGGTATGAGATGAACTCAAAGGTCATGAAAGCTGCGGATGAAATGGCCAATACCGTGACCAATGGCATCCGCTAGAAAAGGCGGCTCACGAAATGACCAAAGCCCTGAAATTCGCCGCCTTCTTATTGTTTGTGCTAACCGCGGCTCCTTCGGCATACGCGGCGAGCATTGAATTGCCGGTTGCCCGCCAAACGATCCCGGCTGGTAGTGAAATCGGCCATCGGGACTTGGTGGAGCGCAAGTTCCCCAGCCGCACTGCAACACAGTTCGCAGTTGCGTCACATCGGAGCCAGCTGGTTGGACAGGTGACCCGGCGGACACTGTTGCCCGGCCAGCCAATCCCGATCAACTCGGTCGAAAAACCGTTGCTCGTCAAACGGGGCGAACCGGCCCGGCTGGTGTTTCAGGAACAAGGATTGGTCATCATCATGCAGGTCGAGGCGCTGCAAAACGGGGGCGCGGGCAGTTTCGTGCGTGTTCGAAACGTCGACAGCGGTTTGGTCGTGTCCGGAAGAGTTCAGCAGGACGGCACGATCCGCGTGGAGAATTGATTAATGTTCCGTATTTTCATTTGCCTGTTGGCGGTTTTGACCGCTGTACCGGCGACCGCGATGGTGCGGATCAAAGATATCGCCACGTTGCAAGGTGTGCGTGACAACCAGTTGGTCGGTTACGGCCTGGTTATCGGTCTGAAGGGGTCTGGCGATACATTGCGCAACTCGCCTTTCACCGAGCAGTCTCTTCAATCCATGCTCGACAGTCTTGGGGTAAATGTTCGGGAAACGCGGCTTAGGACGCGGAATGTCGCCGCTGTCGTTGTGACGGCCGAAATGCCGTCCTTCATCGGCAAGGGCTCGACCATCGATATCAGCGTCTCTTCCTTGGGCGATGCCACATCATTGGCAGGCGGCACGCTGGTTGCCACACCCTTGCTTGGGGCGGATGGCCAGATTTATGCTGTAGC
>CALDSI010000320.1 GCA_937911395.1 uncultured Labrenzia sp. | reverse complement strand
GGAGTATCTACAAATTGCCCAGCCCGCGACTGCAAGGACTGCTAGCAACCTTGGCTAATTCCTGGAATCCACCAGAAACGGTTAAGATGCGGCACGACAATTGGTTCGAAGGGGCAACCAGTTCTGTTCCGACAAACAGTCAACGGTTTTTTCGAACGCCCGCGCAGCTTTCCCGAACGATGAGATCGCCGTGCAGGAGATGTGTCTGATCTGAAAGGGTTCGATTTGCCAATCGATCTAGCAAGAGGGACATTGCCTTTTCGCCAATGTGCTGGCGGGGTTGGCGTATCGTTGTGAGGCCCGGCGTGAAATTGTTGGCAAATGGGATATCGTCGAACCCCAGAACTGAAAAGTCCTCCGGGACGCGGTATCCACGCATCTGCAATGCTGAAATAACACCGATGGCCGTATTGTCGTTGAAACAGAAAAACGCCGTCGGAAGGTCATCCTTGATGAACAAGCGCTCAACAGCTGCCCGGCCACTTTCCGCTGACCCGTCTCCTTCAAGGCGCCAATCTCGTAAGGAAACAGCAGACTCCATCAAGCCTTTCTGATACCCGGAATGCCTGAGATCGCTGCGCACATCGGCAGGACCGCCGGAGATGAAAACAATCCGCCGGTGACCAAGTGAAATCAGGTATTCGGTCGCCATCTTTGCGCTGGCGACATCATCAACACCGACATAACTGATGTCGCCCCGATCAACAGGCCGTTCAGTCGCAACGATTGGCGGAAGGGCTGTCAGAGGTGTTTGCGGTTCACCAGCAACGGGAATGTGTCCCGTCAACAGAATGAGACCGTCCGCCATTCCGGTTGACAGGAAGCGCAGATAGTTCTGCTCCAGACCCGTTGCTCCTTCAGTGTTGCCGATCAGCACTCCGTACCCTCTGTCATTGGCTGCTTTTTCCAAGCCTGTCAGAATGCTGGCGAAGTTTGGATCGGCAATCGCAGAAGCCAGCACCAAGACCATCTGAGAGCGCTGCATCCGAAGGTTCTGGGCCATCGCGTTGGCGGTGTAACCGGTTCTTGCAATGGCCGCCGTTACTTTTTTCCGGGTACTCTCGGCAACCTTTTCCGGGGACCGGAGCGCACGGCTGACAGTCGCGATAGACACGCCCGCAAGCTTTGCGACGTCTTCAATGGTCGCCGGCCGGCTGCCCGGATCATCCATTATTTTACCCCGGTTTTATTGCGGTGCGGCGCTTCATTAACCTCATGAAATTCCACACCTCTCTACGCTGTATAGGTTCTTCCATGCCCTTTGAAAAGGTTTACAATCCAAAATGTAAAGGTTTACATCAAAACTGAAAACGTTTACATAGCCTCATGACAGCAAGGCAAAAAAGAATACGGCTGTCTGGGAGGAACTCTAAGATGCAACACCATTCGCCCCCGATGGAGGCGGTGATTGAAGCCGTCAACATCAGCAAATCCTTTGGGCCGGTGCCAGTGCTGTTCAGCGTCAGCATGGACATCCGGGCGGGCGAGGTTCATGCGCTGATCGGCGAGAATGGTGCGGGCAAGTCGACCTTGATGAAGATCCTGTCCGGCTTCCACGATCCGACGACCGGTCACATCAAGCTCGACGGCACGACGACCGAACTCCCTCCCAATGGCGCCGCCGAGAAACTTGGCATCGTTCTGATCCACCAGGAGCTAAATCTTGCAGAACAGATGACGGTTGAAGAGAACGTCTTTCTCGGACGGGAACTGAAATCAAGAGGATTTCTGGACCGGGCGGGCATGAGATCCCTTGTCCAAAAGTATTTAGATGATGTCGGTCTCGACATCTCCCCTTCTGACCGGATTTCAGATCTCACCATTGCACAGAAACAAATGGTCGAAATCGTCAAAGCTGTCAGCAGAAACGCACGTGTCCTCATCATGGACGAGCCAACGGCCGTTCTTACGGAAGAGGAAACGGAGATCTTCTTCCGGCAAGTTCAGAAGTTAAAACAAACTGGCGTCGGCATTGTGTTCGTATCGCACAAGCTGAATGAAGTTAAAGCTATTGCGGACCGGGTAACGGTCCTGCGTGACGGGCAATGGATCGACACGCGCCTGGCGAACGAACTGACCCCAGATGCCATGGCCCAAATGATGGTAGGTCGGGAGCTTTCTGACCTTTATCCGCCGATGCACGAAGCGGATGTAGACGCAGATTTGGTCCTAGAGGTTCAAAACCTCTCAACGCCCGGCGCTCAAAATGTCAGTTTCAACCTGCGCAAGGGTGAAATTTTAGGGTTTTCGGGACTGATCGGGTCAGGCCGAACAGCGGTCTTTGAGGCCATTTGTGGATTGGCGCCTGTCGAGAGTGGCAAGATCCGGCTTTTTGGAGCTGAAGTCAGCGCCCTATCTGTAGCTGCGGCAAGAGACGCGGGGCTTGCCTACCTGACGAAGGACCGGAAGGAGAAAGGGTTGCTTCTGGACAAGAAGATGCAGCCCAACCTGACCCTGTTTGCCTTGCCAAAATTCATCAAAAACTTCACGCTCGACAGCACCGCTGAAGCCAAGGCGCTCGAGCGCGCTATCAGGCGCTTCGATGTTCGGGCACGGGATCAGGACATCATTGTCGGAAAACTCTCCGGCGGCAATCAGCAGAAATTGCTGCTGGCGAAAATCATGGAATGCGATCCGAAGATTGTTGTCATTGATGAACCCACCCGCGGGATCGATGTCGGCACCAAACAACAGATTTATCATTTCATCGCTGCGCTGGCAGCGGAAGGCGTTTCGGTCGTGGTGATCTCCTCGGAGATGCCGGAAATCATCGGAATTTGCCACCGTGTTGTGGTCATGCGGGAAGGCCAGATCACCGGAGTACTGACCGGAGATCACATCAACGAAAACGAAATCATGCGCTATGCCGCCGGGCTGAAACGGGAGGAACTCCATTGACCATGTCGAGCGTATCGGAAAACAACGCGGAAAAGACACCCAAGCGCATCTCGATTGACTTCAAGACGCTGGGGCCAGCGCTGGCTCTTCTCCTGCTGTGTGTGATTGGTTTCCTACTCAACCCCGCCTTCGTGAGTGAAGGCAACCTGACCAACTTGCTGACGCGGTCGGCGTTTATCGGCATCATTGCGGTAGGTGCGACCTTCGTCATCACCGCTGGCGGGATCGACCTGTCGGTGGGCTCAATGGCAGCGGCCATTTCCGGCGTGATGATCATTGTCATGAACAATGCCGTTGAAACGGTCGGGACCGGTGTGCCCACCGTCCTGTTTGGATGTGGCTTGGCGATCCTTCTCGGCATCGGCGCAGGCTGGATCAACGGGGCGTTGACCACCAAGGGGAAGATCGAGGCGTTTATCGTGACGCTGGGCACCATGGGGATCTACCGGTCTTTGGTGACCTATTTCGCGGACGGTGGCACCCTTTCGCTCAACTTCGACATAAGAGGCACGTACCGGCCGGTCTACTATGACAGTTTTTTGGGACTGCCGATCCCGGTTTGGGGCTTCATTGCCGT
>CALDSI010000319.1 GCA_937911395.1 uncultured Labrenzia sp. | reverse complement strand
GTTTTGTGGCGCGTTGCCTTGTTGATCTGCCCGGGTGGAACAGTGCTGTGGATCATGTTGCCGGTGTCGCCATCCATGATGAAGCGGATCTCAGCACCAGCAGGTGACTTCGCATCGGGCTTCTCAGCCAATGATGTGGTTTTCATTGGCGCTCCAGGCCTTTCAGGTTCAAGGCCATATTGCACAAGAGTTCGAACATGATCGAAACACCCAGGAAGGCCGTTCCGCCGCTTTGATCGAAGGGTGGCGACACCTCAACAAGATCCGCTCCGACAATATTGACCCCGTCGAGCATGCGCGCGACTTGCAGCGCCTCAAACGAGTTCGGCCCGCCCACCTCCGGAGTGCCGGTCCCTGGTGCAAACGCCGGATCGACAAAATCGATGTCGTAGGAGACATAGGTCGCGCCTTGACCAGCGATATCCTTTGCCTCCGCCAGGACATCCTGCACCCCGCGGGCGAAATACTCCTCGATCGCAATGACCCGAATGCCGACACTTTCGGCAAAGTCCCGGTCTTCAAAATCATAGGCCGTGCCGCGAATCCCGATCTGCACGACCCGTTTGGGATCCAGCAGCCCCTCCTCGACCGCGCGCCGGAAGGGCGTTCCGTGGGTGTATTGCATGCCGCCGAAATAGCTCTTGAAGAGATCCGTATGGCTGTCGAAATGGATCATGCCCACTGGGCCATGCTTGTTTGCAATCGCTCGGAGTATCGGTAGGGAACACAGGTGATCACCGCCTGCTGTCAGCGGTACAATACCCGCCTCCAGAACGTCATCATAGAACGCAGTCATACGGTGCAGGCTGTCGTCAACGCTTGCCGGGTTGGGGCCGACATCACCAAGATCCGCGCAATTGACCAGTTCAAACGGCCGGACACCGGTGTCCCCGTTTTGAGCCCGGATCATTGTCGAGGCATCCCGGAGCTGCCGCGGACCGTGGCGCGGCCCCGGCCTGTTGGTCGTGCCGCCATCCCACGGCGCTCCGATCAGCCCAATCTGCACGTCTGCAAGCCGGGGACTGTCGAGTTCGACATGCGGCAGCCGCATGAATGTCGGCACACCGGCAAAGCGCGGCAGGTCGAACCCGGAAACGGGTTGAAAGAACGGATCTGACATGAACAACCCCCAAGGCGAGACGGCTGGAGCAAAAGATATCTGATTGAACATAACCAGACTTGAACCCGTCAAGGGACTTCTTATCTTTCGGTCACACGGACGTCCGCGTATTCCCTAAAAAATCAATCCGGGACGACCCGAGCATGGAGACAAACATGGCTTGGGTCTTGTTGTTATTGGCCGGCCTTTTGGAAATCATCTGGGCGTATGCGATGAAACAATCGCACGGCTTCAGCCGTTTGCTGCCAACCTTGGTGATGGCAGTGGCCATGGCCGGATCTTTCGGCCTGCTGGCCGTTTCGATGCGCAGCTTGCCGCTCGGAACGGCTTACATGATCTGGACCGGGATTGGTGCGATTGGCGCTTTCGCTGTCGGTGTCTGGGTCCTTGGCGAAGCAATCACCCCGCAACGCCTGATCGCAGCACTGCTGATCGTCGCTGGCATGGTGACGATGAAACTGTCTTGATCAAACCGGTTGCACCAAAAAGACCGGATCGGCGTGGGCTACCACTCGATCCGTTCGCCCATGTGATCGAAATAGCCGCCGGTCTCAGCTGGCGTCAGGCCATTGATCACCGACAGCAGGCGTTCGGCGGCCTTTTCTGGCGCCTGCACTTCCAGACCCGACTTGGCAAAACCCTCTGTCAATGGAGTCCGCACGGTTCCGGGATGCAGCGCGACACAGACCGCATGCGGTTTGCGCCGCGCGAGCTCAATGGAGGCAGTCCGCACAAGCTGATTAAGGGCGGCTTTCGATGCCCGGTAGCCGTACCATCCCCCCAGATTGTTGTCTGAAATTGATCCAACCCGCGCCGACAGTGTTGCAAAGACGCTCTTTCCGTCTTTCGGCAGGAGTGGAAGGAAATGCTTCATCAAGAGTGCCGGACCGATGGCGTTGATGGCATAAGATTCTGCAAGCGCTTGAGGATCCAGCTCCCGAAGGCTCTTTTCCGGTTTTCGATCGCCGAGCGTCAAAGAGCCGGTCGCATCAAAAACCAGCCGCAGGTCATCCCCCTGCCCGGCAACCCATTTGGCAGCGGCTTGAATGCTGGTCTCGTCAAGCAAATCCAAACCGGGATGTGTTCTGCGGGAAAGGCCAACCACGCGGTCATAAGGACCGGTTTCATCCAGCACCCGCACCAAGGCGGAACCGATACCGCCCGTTGCGCCAATCACAATTGCCAAAGTGCCCATAGATCGTCCTGTTTGCGTTTATATCGTTACGCAATAACGGCCAATCGGGATTTGTGGTGACGATGACTATCTTGGAGTACAAGGCAGACCGGTATGATAGGAACCCGATCTGCCTTTCGTGACTAGGTGCAGGTGATGTTCACATTGAGTTTGGCGTCAACG
>CALDSI010000318.1 GCA_937911395.1 uncultured Labrenzia sp. | reverse complement strand
ATGGATTTGCCATGTCCGGCCGGAGCCCTGCGTGGCTCGATATGCTCTAAAGGTTCACCTGCGCGGCCCAGCCAACCGGCCGAAGCAAGGAGGAGAAGTCCAGCTGGAACGCCGAGACCAAGGCCGCCAATGATCGTTGCAGCGCCGCTCGTCAGGTTGCTGGTTAAAATAGCCGGGACACCGTGGATCATATCTCCCAGGAACCCGCCAAGGCCTGTCGGCAACGGCCAACTTTGTGGAACGGGAAGCGCCGCCAGCGCGCCAGCCGAAAGACCGGATCCAAGAACCCAGTAGAAGAGACGCTTGCGGCCGATGCCGCGGGCATGGCCGGTCAAGAGCCGCCAGCCCCACAACACCAAGGGAACGAGGAAAACCGCTGTCGCAAGGCCAATCGTCTGCATCAAGACGTCGGCAATGATCGCGCCCGGAGCGCCGAGCGCATTGCGGACGGGCCCACCCGTCGCATGGTTCAGGCTCGGATCATTGACGGACCAGGTGGCAAGGGCGGCTGCCAGGGCTGCCGCAATGGAGATGATCCCGAGGCCAGCCGCACCGGTCAGGTTGCGCCTTAGAAAACGCTTGGCCGGACTTTCCGTATCCAGAAGATCGACTGCGGCTCGGCGGCCCGATCCGCGCACTGCACTGGCCCGTCTCATGCCTTGTCTCCCAACCAGTTTGCCACACGCTCAAGAGCGATCTCCGTCTGCGCAAAGGGCGCTACCAACCCCGCGCGGATGTAATTCCGGCCCGGATTACTGCCATCTGATTGATCAGATGCAAGATAGCTGCCCGGCAAGACCTTCACGCCAGTGTCGCGCCAAAGGGCCTGTGTGACGGAAACACCGTCTCCCCACTTTCCGACATTGAGCCAAAGGAAGAAGCCAGCCTCTGTTGTAACAGCGCCGAGGATTGGGCCAAGGAGGCGTTCTGCGGCTTCATATTTTTCGTTATAAAGCCGCCGGTTTTCCTCAACATGGGCTTCGTCGCGATAGGCGCGGACCGCGACGGCCTGCGCGGGCAAGGGCACTTGCGGCGCTGCAAGGCCGCGGAACTTTGCCCATTTTTTCAGGAAAACAGGATCGCCGGCTGCAAATCCGCACCGTAGCCCGGCAAGATTGGAGCGCTTCGACAGGGAATTCAGAACAACAATGTTGGAAAAGTCCGTGCCCATGCGATGCGCGGCTTCCAGCACGCCTGGGGGCGGGATTGTCCGGTAGATTTCCGAATAGCACTCGTCTGCAAAGATCATGAAGCGATGCCTGCGGGCCAAGCCGATCAGCTTTTGCCAGTATTCCAGCGTCGCGACCGAGCCTTCCGGATTGGTGGGGGACGCGACGTAAAAGGCGACCGTCCGGTCCAGAAGCTCCGGTTCCAGGCCGTCCAGATCCGGGAGAAACTGATGCTCGGAAACCGCATCCAGAAGAATGGTCTCGCCATCTGCGACATGAGCTGCAGCGGCGTAGGTCTGATAGAAAGGGTTCGGCAGAATGACAGCCGGATGATCCAGGTCCTTGTCCAGCTGATCGCGGGCCGCAATTGCGCCGAACGACAGGCCTTCACGGGAGCCGTTCAGCGGCAGGACGCCAAAATCCGGGTCAATGGTGCCGTTCAGGCCATAGCGCTTGTCGAGCCAGTCCGTGATCGTGCTGCGGAACTCCGGTGTGCCGTTAATCGGCGGATAGCGGCGGAAATCAGCCATGTTTTCCGCCAGCACTTCAGCCGTGAAATCTGGTATCGGATGCTGTGGCTCACCGATCGTCATCATTATCGGTTCAAGGCCCGGAGTTTGCCCGTCAAGCAAGTCGGCAAGGCGTTGGAAAGGGTTGGAACCCGGCAGCGCGGCGCCGCGCTTGTAGGTGGTCTGGCTGGCAGTCATTCAAGATCCGGCAGTCGTTACGCAAAACGTTTGCCCGACCCTATCCCGTCCTTGGTAAATCTCTTATTAACCAAGCAGAACATCACCGCCAATCTGCATGCGATTGCCACGCTTTAAAGGATCCACTAGGGTCCAGTGCTTGGATTTCACACGCGGGTCTATGGATTTAATATGTCGGGAAAAGATCCCCTCTCCGTCGTTTGTTTCGGTGATTCGCTCAC
Source organism: uncultured Labrenzia sp. (assembly GCA_937911395.1). Taxonomy (GTDB): domain Bacteria; phylum Pseudomonadota; class Alphaproteobacteria; order Rhizobiales; family Stappiaceae; genus Roseibium. Next base: position 5,254 of record CALDSI010000318.1, on the reverse strand, counting down.
CTGGGGGTTTGTGCCGGGAACAAAGACCCGTTACGGCCACAACGAGCGTTGGACACGCCTCCTGCAAAAGGAACTTGGTTCCGACTATTATGTCATCGAAGAGGGCGTAAACGGGCGGACGACTGTTTTCGAAGATCCTGCCCGCGGCGATAAAAACGGTCTTGAGCACTTGGCAACCGTGCGAAAGACGCACATGCCAATCGACATCCTGATCATCATGCTCGGAACGAATGATCTGCAAGACCGATTTCAGATGAGTGCTGATGCGATCGGCCTTGCGATGGGTCGGCTGCTATTCGCCGCAACACAACCGACCGATGATGTCGAGGGCCGCGCCCCGAAAGTACTTTTGATGTCGCCGCCGCCGCTTGGGGATTTTACGAGCAAGGAATATGCTGGCCTTTTCTCCGAAGAGCACAGTGTCGCCCAGTCCAAGCTTCTGGCGGGCGTATATCAAAAGCAGGCGGAAGCCTCCGGCGTTGCCTTTTTCGATATAGGCAGCGTCGTGTCCGTAAGTGACGTGGACGCAGTTCACCTGGAAGCGGAACCGCAAAGGGATCTGGCCAAGGCGATTGCGGAAGAAGTGCGGAAACTTGCGAAGGTTGCCGCTTAAAAATCGACCGTCAGCCCCTTGATTTCCCAATCATCATAACGCGTTGGCTCAAGGCCGCCGCGGCCGTCGACCTCCGCAGGCATGGCGTTGTGTTTGGCGTCGATTTCCTTGCGCCGGCCTTCGGCTTCTTTCAAGGCGCGCTGGGCCGGCGGAGGCAGGTCCTCGAATTTGCGTTTTGGGGCTTCGGCCACGTCTGCCTTCAGTGAGGGCACTTCGGTTGCCGTGAATTGCGCCGTTTCCGTATCTTTCGTGTCTGTCATGGTTTCCGCTGTCAGCCAGATTTCAAAACTTAGGCGTTATATAGGACAAACTTGCCAAGAATGGCAGGCATCCCCATCTTGAACGTTGAGAAAAGACTGCGGCAACTTTCGTCCGCAGCTTCAAACGGAAACGGATAAGGCATCGATGAACTACGTTCGCACAGCCATGTTGCTTGCAGGTATGACGGCGCTCTTCATGGGCCTTGGCTTCATGATCGGCGGTCAGTCGGGCATGTTGATCGCGCTCGCGATTGCGGCCGCGATGAACGTGTTCAGCTATTGGAATTCGGACAAGATGGTCCTGCGCATGCACCATGCACAGGAAGTCGATGAGCGCTCGGCACCCGAGTACTACGGCATGGTCCGTCAACTGGCGCAAAATGCCGATTTGCCGATGCCGAAGGTCTACATCATCAACAACCCGCAGCCGAACGCTTTTGCGACCGGACGGAACCCGGAAAACGCAGCTGTTGCTGCGACCACCGGGTTGTTGGACATGCTCAGCAAGGAAGAGGTGGCCGGCGTGATGGCGCACGAGCTGGCGCACGTGAAGAACCATGACACCTTGATCATGACGATCACGGCGACCATTGCTGGTGCGATCTCGATGCTTGCGAACTTTGCCTTCCTCTTCGGGGGCAACCGCAACAATCCCCTGGGCTTTGTCGGCGTCATCTTGATGATGATTGTTGCGCCAATGGCGGCGATGATCGTGCAGATGGCGATTTCCCGGACCCGCGAATATGCCGCGGATCGCATGGGCGCGCAGATCTGCGGTGAACCGATGTGGCTGGCGTCTGCCCTGGCAAAAATATCCGGCGGTGTAGAGCGGATTCATAACCCGGATGCCGAGGCCAATCCTGCAACGGCGCACATGTTCATCATGAACCCACTGTCCGGCGAGCGCATGGACAATCTGTTCTCCACCCACCCGAACACCCAGAACCGGATTGATGAGCTGCGCAAATTGTCGGAAGCCGGTTTGGGCACCGCAGGACGCGGGACATTTGCTCAATCCCGCGCTCCGCAATCAGGCCCTTGGGGCGGCACAACTGGTGGCCGGTCTTATGATGAGCCGCCGCGCCCAAAGGGCCCGTGGGGCTAAACCTTGAAAACACCTTGGCGTCAGCCGGGGTTGGATCTAGAATGATCGTCAACGCGCCGCAGCCGGAAGCCCGGACTGCGGCGCTTGATTTTGACACCCGCTGAAGTGTGCGGGTCTGCCCATCAGGACAATCTCGTGAGCAAAACTACAAGAAAAAACAATAAGCCTTCGAAAGGCGCCCCAGCTGAAAAGTCAGAAAAGCCGGGTTTTGCGGCCCGCAAGGTCGCTGCCGATATCCTGGGAAATGTGGTGCACAAGAAGCGTCCTTTGGACGGTGAATTGGATATGGCATCCGGACATTCCGGTTTCCGGGCCTTAGCCGCGAATGACAGGGCCCTGGTGCGCGCGATCGCGGGTGCCGCGCTCCGGCACCGAGGTGAAATTGCGGAAATCCTGGGCCGGTTGCTGGATCGCGATATTCCGGAAAAAACCGGCAGGGTGCTCGACATTCTCCATGTTGCCATCGCGCAGATGCAGTTTTTGGATATTCCCGACCGGGCCGCTGTGTCGCTCGCCGTTGATCATGCCTCCATGGATCGCCGGGCCCGGCCCTATAAAGGCCTGGTCAATGGTGTCCTGCGCCGTCTTGGGCGCGAGCGGGACGAGATCACGTCAGATCTCGATGCCCCCCGGCTCAACACTCCGGATTGGCTTTGGGAAAGTTGGCAGGCGGCTTATGGCGAGGAAGGTGCACGGGCAATTGCAAAGGCGCATGAGAGCGAGGCCGCGCTTGATTTGACTGTGAAAGCCGATCCAGCAGCATGGGCGGAAAAACTCGATGGAGTTGTTGTCGGCGCTGGCAGTGTTCGGCTCACCAAGAAGGGAGCCGTGGAGGCGCTGGACGGGTTTGAAGACGGAGCTTGGTGGGTGCAAGATGCTGCTGCGTCCCTTCCGGCCAAACTGCTAGGCGATATCTCTGGCAAGCAGGTTGCCGACCTTTGCGCAGCGCCCGGTGGAAAAACAGCACAGCTAGCAGCCAGCGGCGCCAAGGTAACGGCAATCGATATTTCCAAAGCCAGGCTCAAACGGCTTACGGAAAACATGACCCGTCTTGGATTGTCCGTGACAACCGTTGCAGCGGATTTGCGGGAATATGAACCGCAGGCATTGTTTGACGCGATATTGCTGGATGCGCCGTGTAGCGCAACGGGGACCATCCGGCGTCATCCCGATGTGCCCTGGATCAAGAAGCCTTATGACATTGAAAAGCTGAGCGAAATTCAGACAGCTCTCCTGGACCGCGTCATGTCTTGGCTCAAGCCGGGCGGCGTTTTGGTCTATTGCACCTGTTCTTTGGAGCGGACCGAAGGTGAAGGCCAGGCAGAGGCGTTTTTGGAGCGGAACAAGGAGCGCGTGGCGTTGGTGCCGGTCGACGCAAGTGAAATTGGCGGCCTTGCCGAAAGTGTCACACCAGAGGGATATCTTCGCTGCCGGCCGGATCAGTCTGCAGGCCCCGAAACCGGGTTTTTCGGCATGGATGGTTTTTTCGCCGCGCGGTTCAGGGTCTCTTAACGCGGAATAAACTCTTCAACTGTCATGATTCTATAAATGATTTGCTAACCTTAACGGCTGAGCTGGAACGATGGGCCCGGCAGCTTGAATGGAGATCGTTATAGATACGCATAGACCATCGGTGTTGGAGATGGTCCGGTGAGCAATGCCACCCTCTCGGAGCGCGGGCGCATTTGGGGCCTGGTGGCGCTGTATATCTGGCAACGGACCCGGAAATGGATGCATGGCGGACCGATCTCCCGTTTGCAGCCATTTTCAGCTGTGCCCGAGCGCTTGCTGATTGCCCCACAGGATCTCAGGACAGCCGATGCAACAAATGCGGCCGATATCTACGGCGGACGCTTTTTATTTTCAGGCCATCTTGTTGAGACGCAAGGGCGCTCACCATTTGAGCTTCAGGCCGTGCATGAAGACTGGCAGCGGGAGCTTCATGCCTTTGGATGGCTCAGGGATCTGCGGGCTGCCGACAGCCAGATCGCACGGAAGAATGCTCGTGCACTTGCAGAGGACTGGATCAAATACTGTGGCCGCTGGCATCCGATCGGGTGGGAAGCGCCCATTGTTACACGGCGTATTTTGTCTTGGCTTGCGCACTCTCCGTTCATCCTGCAGGACGGCGATCACAGTTTCTACCGGACCTTCATCAAGTCTCTTGCGCGCCAAGTTCAATATCTGCGCCAGACGATCAATGAGACCGAAGATGGGGTTGAGCGGCTGCATGCAGCGCTCGCCATCGCGTCAGCCTGTATTTCCATGGCCGGGCAAGGCCGGTTTGCGCGTCAAAGCATTCGCCGGCTTGATCAGGAATTGTCCCGTCAGATCCTGCCAGATGGCGGGCATATTTCACGAAATCCGCGGGCTTTGATCGATATTCTCGCGGACCTCCTGCCCGTGCGCCAGGCGTTTGTGGCGCAGGGGCTCGAAGTCCCGGCGGCCATGGTTCAGTCGGTCGACCGGATGATGCCGCTGATGAAGTTTTTCCGTCATGGTGATGGAGCGCTTGCTCATTTTAACGGTATGGGCTCTACGCCGAGCGACCTCGTCGCAACAATTCTGGCTTACGACGATGCCCGCGGGGCGCCGCCCACCAATGCGCCGCATTCTGGATATCAACGCTTGAGCGGAGGATCATCGGTCGTCTTGGTCGACACGGGCCCTGCCCCGGACATTGCGCTGTCCGGAAACGCTCACGCCGGCTGCCTGTCTTTCGAGTTTTCTACCGGCGCCCATCGTATGGTGGTCAATTGCGGGGTTTCGTCAAAATCGAACCCGGTCTGGCGCAAAGTGAGCCGGTCCACCGCCGCCCATTCGACCGCGTCGATCGACGACACGTCCTCTTGTCGGTTTCTTTCGGAAAAGCCGTTCGGACATTTGCTCGGAGCTCCGATCTTGTCCGGGCCGCGCGTGATCGACATATCCAGGGAAGATGACGCTGCGGGTTGCCGGGTGATCGCTTCTCACGACGGTTATGCGGCGGATTTCAATGTTCTGCATCAACGGGATTTGCGGTTGTCGGCCGACGGAACGGTTCTCGACGGCATCGATACGTTCCAGGCTGTCAGCCCTGTCGATCCGGATACGCTCTATACCATCCGTTTCCATCTTCATGCCTCCATCAAGGCATCTTTGATCCGGGCCGGGTCTGCCTTGCTGCTAGTATGCCGTGACGGCGAAGCGTGGGAGTTCGAGGCGCCCGGTATCGAGATTGCTTTGGAAGAAAGCATCTATCTTTCAGATGTTTATGGTCACAGGAAGTCCGAGCAG
>CALDSI010000317.1 GCA_937911395.1 uncultured Labrenzia sp. | reverse complement strand
ACCGACGAAGTACGGATGCACGCCTGGAGAAACAGACACCCAGGACTGCCCGTCCATATCGAAGTGCGCGCTGCTTTCAGAACCACTGAGCTCAGTAACCTGGACGTGCCCCTCAAGGCGCACCGTGTTGTGCGCGGTTTCGACCGGCATGACGTGGTGCGGACGGATCGCCAGCGTGTAAATGCCGTCGGATAGACCGGCAGCAGCGCCCGACAGTGTCCAGCGGGTCTGGTCGTTCAGGATGACCTCGTTCCCTTGCTTGGAGACCTCGGCCGTGTTGATCGGCGGGTTGGAGAACACCTTTGCGGCATCCAGATCTTTTGGCTGCCGGTAGATCTCCGCCGTCGGGCCGAACTGCACGACATTGCCATCGGTCATGAGGGCCGTGCGCCCGCCCAGAAGAAGTGCTTCTTCAGGTTCAGACGTTGCGTAGACAACCACGGCGCCGCGTCCGGCAAACAGCTCGGGAAGCTGGTCGCGCAGCTCTTCGCGCAATTTGTAATCGAGATTGGCAAGCGGTTCATCGAGGGACACCGCATCGCTTTCCTTGACGATCGCACGTGCAAGAGCACACCGCTGCTGCTGCCCACCGGACAACTCGTGCGGATTGCGTTGCAGGTAAGGATCCAGCTTCATCAACTTTGCAGCTTCTGCAACGCGATCCGCGATCTCCGACTTGGCGACACCGGCAATCTTCAGCGGTGAGGCGATGTTGTCGAACACCGTCATGTGCGGATAGTTGACGAAGAACTGGTGAACCAGGCTGATATTGCGCTTTTGCGCGCTCAGGCCGGACACGTCCTTGCCATTGATAAAGATTTCACCGGTCGCGAGGCTGTCGAGGCCCGCCATCAGCTTGATGAGCGAGGTCTTGCCGGATCCGGTTTCTCCGAGCAGAACATTGAAATGCCCTGGTTCGAGAGACAAGGTGGTTTCCTTCACATGGGTGATGGAACCCACGCGCTTACTGACGTTTTTAAGTTGTAAAGACATTTTTGCTGCCCGCGTCCGTCCAGGCCCAAGCGCGAATTCTATGCCGCAGCCGCCTGTCACATTCGGATCGGTGAAGGACCGGGGACACGCCCAGGTCCGATGTTTTGGTCAAGTCAGATCAGGTGATCACTGCTGACAGCGAGCAACCAGTTCGTCGTAGTTGACGGTTTCGCCCTGCGGCTTCTCGTTTGCGAGCTTGGCCTTCGGAGCACCCGGCTGAGACAGCCAGTATTCTGCGTCACGCTCTTCATTCAGACGCGGTCCGCAACCACCGTAGACGTTGGCACGCTCATCAGCCTGCTGCATACGGGACATGACGATGTCCATTTCCTGCGCGAGGCGGTCCATAGCCTCTTGCGGGGTGAAGGCACCGGAGTTCACGTCACCGATCTGCTGCCACCAGATCTGGGCCAGCTTCGGATAATCCGGTACGTTGACACCGGTCGGGGACCAGGCAACACGATCCGGAGAGCGGTAGAACTCAACCAAGCCGCCGAGTTTCGGCGCACGCTCGGTGAAGGACTCGTGATTGACGGTGCTGTCGCGGATGAACGTCAGACCCACGTGGCTCTTCTTGGTGTCGACTGTTTTGGAAACAACGAACTGAGCGTAGAGCCATGCGGCTTTTGCGCGGTCAACCGGAGTGGACTTCAGGATCGTCCAGGAACCCACGTCCTGGTAACCGACCTTCTGGCCTTTTTCCCAGTAAGGACCATGCGGGCTCGGAGCCATACGCCACAGCGGGGTACCCTCGTCGTCCACAGTGTTGTTGCCTTCAGACTTCGGCTTCACCATGTCCGCAGTGAACGCGGTGTACCAGAAGATCTGCTGAGCAACGTTGCCCTGGCTCAGAGCCGGCAGAGACTGGTAGAAGTCGAAGCTTGCAGCGCCTGGAGGCGCATAGTTGCGCAGCCACTCATCCCACTTGCGGATCGCGTATACAGCCGCCGGGCCGTTTGCAGCACCACCGCGGGTGACAGATGCACCAACCGGGTTACATGTGCCGGCTTCCATGCGGATGCCCCACTCGTCAACCGGAACACCGTTCGGCTCGCCCTTGTCGCCTGCACCAGCCATGGAGAGCCATGCATCGGTCATGCGCCAGCCAAGATCGGGAGCGCGCTTACCATAGTCCATGTGACCGTAGATCGCGACGCCGTCGATTTCTTTGACATCATTCGAGAAGAACTCAGCAATGTCCTCGTAAGCGGACCAGTTGACCGGAACGCCGAGATCGTAGCCGTATTTGTCCTTGAAGGCCTTTTTCAGGTCTTCACGGTCAAACCAGTCTTTGCGGAACCAGTAGAGGTTCGCGAACTGCTGGTCTGGAAGCTGGTACAGATCGCCATCCGGACCGGTGGTGAACTGGATACCCATGAAGTCGTCGAGATCGAGACCCGGGTTGGTCACGTCTTTTGCGTCGCCTGCCATCCAGTCTGTCAGGTTGTAGGCAAGCTGCAGACGGGAGTGTGTACCGATCAGGTCGGAGTCGTTGACATAAGCGTCATAGAGGTTCCGGCCGGTCTGCATCTGTGTCTGAACAGCCTGGACCACTTCACCTTCGCCGAGGATCTGGTGGTTCACCTTGATGCCGGTGATTTCCTCAAAGGCTTTGGTCAGAACTTCGGACTCGTAAGAGTGAGTCGGAATGCCTTCGGACAGAACGTTGATTTCCATGCCGTTGAACGGTTCTGCTGCCTGAATGAACCACTGCAATTCTGCAAGCTGCTCATCCTTGGTCAGAACGGATGGCTGGAATTCCTGGTCGATCCACTTTTGTGCTGCCGCCTCATCGGCAAAAGCAGACCCTGCTCCTGCAATCACGGCGCTGGCCGCAACTGCGCAGAGAAGATACTTGCGCATCTTTATTTCCTCCCATGAGAGTATCTATGCCGACATTTATCCGGCTGTGTTAAATTGGACTCAGGGAAGCCGCATTGTCAAACTAAAAATTTAGTAGATAGTTTGAGTGGGTTTATTAAGATATAAGATATTGAAAAATATTACATTTATCAAAATCGGCTCGTTTGATATTTCCGATTTTATAGACGAAACGAAACCCGAAGCAGCGCAATTGTGACACATATCTGACAAAAAACCAGCGAAATTTGCTTTCGAATTACCCGAGTTGAAAACAGATTTGAAATTTAATCGACGCTATTCGCACTGCAAACGAAACTAAAATGACGCGGCGCAGCATAATCTGACAGTCATCCGACAGATCTTAGAAAGCCTCTTCAGCGCATGTTCTGGATCAGTTCATGTCCTTCAGGAGGCGACCGTGCTTCCGGGTTTCCTGGATCACGTCACCGAAGGTCTCAAAACCTTTCGACGTGAGGATGGGCAGCAATTTGCAAAGGGCTTCTGCGGTGGCTTCTGCATCACCGAGTGCCGTGTGGCGAACTTCGGGGCGGATTTCAATGCAAAGCCGGTCACACAATGCATCGAGGGTGTGCACCTCGTTCGAGCCGAACACCACTGCCGACAAAAGCACCGTGTCCAGAATCGGATGGGGCCACTCCAGACCAGCAACCTTTCCGTATTTATGCAGGAATGCCAGATCGAACGGTGCATTATGGGCAACGATGACAGACTCACGCGCAAACTCGTGGAAGTCGGCCACGGCCTCCAGTGCCTTTGGGGCATCGGCGACCATGGTGTCCGAGATCCCGTGTACCTTGCTGGACGCAGGCGGGATAGGCCGGCCGGGATTGACCAATTGATCAATTCGTTCGCCGGGAACCATGCGTCCATTGACGACCCGAACGGCTCCGATCTGCACGATATCGTCCTTGTTCGGCATCAAACCGGTTGTCTCGGTATCGAAGACCGTGAAGGAGAGCTCGCTGAGGGAACAATGTTCAATGGCCTTTTCAGTGTCACGTTCGGTCAGATCAAAATCATAGATTAACGGGCGTGCCGCCTCCGGCGCCATGCGCGCATTTGTACTGTCGATCAGAATCATAAAACCGGAGGCTTCGCTCAGCTTCTTCAAACGCAGCCGGAACGAGAGATTGCCTTTTGTTCCGTGAACTTCAACATCGACCTCCCGCCGGGCAGCCGTCAGCTTCTCAAACCCGGGACGCAGTTCGCTTTCTGTAAAATAGTCGTATATGGACGAACTTAGACGCGGCACATGAACTTGTTTTAAAACATCGGCGGCCTGTCCGTCATAGAGCATGATCTGATGGGTCGGACTGACCAGAACAATCGCTAACGGAATTTCTGTCAGCAGCAAAGCCAGATGCGCCCTCTCCGCTGCCAGCCGCGCGGTCTCCTCAGCAACGATCCCCTCAGCTTCCTCCGAGGCTTTCGACAATTCACCTGTTACGGCTGAAACGGCTGGCGCCAAATCGCCGAGATATCGGGCCTCGTGTTGATCGACGGAAATCTCCACACCGGCATGCGCTCGTGTCCGCATGGCCGCGGCGATGCGCTCGATCGGCTTGGCCACATTGATATCGAACAAAAACCAGCACCCTGTGAAGATCGCCAGCGAGAGGAAGAAGAGCAAAATCCCTGAAAAGGTGCAGGCACCATCCACACCGGCCTCACCGGCTCGCTCCATCCCAAGGTCCAGAGCACGCCCACTCGCCGCCCAGACAGCCGCGGTCATTCCCAGGAAAATGAGAAACACCCGCAATCGCAAACTGAGTGACGTCAGCATCATCCCACTCCACAGATTGTTGAAACCATGGGATCGCTCTCCGGCACCCGGACCCACTGGATCCCGTCAATCGTGCCACTGTCTTCAAATGTAACGGCATCAATGAGAGCCGCCCGGCGTGTTTCGGTACAATCGGTCAGCACCGGCAACTTGTTCACCGTTGACCAGCGGCCAA
>CALDSI010000316.1 GCA_937911395.1 uncultured Labrenzia sp. | reverse complement strand
TTTGAACACCGCACTTGCCGACACGTACCCGAAACTGCTTCTCTTCAGAGCAAAGCGCTGGAAATTGGCCAACCGGAGCCGCACCCGCCCGTCTCCCCCCTTGAGGGGGAGATGTCCCTGAAAGGGGCAGAGGGGGGTGTTCCCGCCTTGCCGCTGAGAGAAACTCACCGCTTAAGGTCCCAGGTTGTTACGCGGGCACCGGTTTCGGAGTCTTTTGAATCCTTTAGCGCAATGCCTTGAGACGCAAGTTCATCGCGGATCCGGTCGGCTTCGGCCCAGTTCTTACCGTTGAGCGCTTCTAGCCGGGCCGCGATGGCAGCCGCGATTGCGGTTTCGTCGATGCCGGACATATCCGCTGCGACGGGCTTGAGACCCAACAGAGCTGCAGAGGCTGAAAACTCTGCCAGTCTAACCGGATCCTTGGTCGCCTCGCCCGCAAGGCCATGCAAGGCCTGAATGGCTGCGGCCGTATTCAGATCATCGCTCATGGCATCAAGCACGTCTGCTGCCGGAGCCGCATCTGTCTCGACCAGATCCGGCCATTTGCCCAAAAGGTTCTCCGCTTCTTCCAGCTTGCGCACGGAAAAGTCGATGGGCTCCTTATAATGGGTCATCAGCATGGCAAGGCGCAGCACTTCGCCCGGCCATTTGCGGCCGCCGAAATTCTCCGTCTCCAGAAGCTCGTGGATGGTGAAGAAGTTGCCCTCCGACTTGGACATCTTCCGGCCCTCGACCTGCACAAAGCCATTGTGAACCCAATAATTCGACATGGTCTTCGTGTCGTTGGCGCAGCACGACTGGGCGATCTCGTTTTCATGATGCGGGAAAATGAGGTCCAGCCCACCGCCATGAATATCAAAAACCTTGCCGAGATGGTGCTCACTCATGACGGAGCACTCGATGTGCCAGCCCGGACGCCCGCGCCCCCAGGGGCTGTCCCAGCCCGGCTCTTCCGGTGAGGACAGTTTCCAGAGCACAAAGTCTCCCGGGTTCTTCTTATGGCTGTCCACCGCGATCCGGGCACCCGCGATCTGCTCATCCAGCTTGCGTTTGGACAGACCGCCGTAATCCGGCATTGAGACAGTGTCGAACAGCACTTCGCCGCCATCCGTGGTCTCAGCAACGTAGGCATGGCCCTTGTCGATTAGCAGTTCGATCATCTTGACCATGCCATCGATGTGTTCGGTTGCCCGCGGCTGTACCGTCGGCTCCAGGCAGCCAAGGGATGCCACATCCTTTTGGTATTGATCCGCCGTCTTCTTGGTGACCTTGGCAATCGCCTCATTAAGCGGCATATCCGGATAATCGCGCAGCGCACGTGCGTTGATCTTGTCGTCAACGTCCGTGATGTTGCGGGCGTAGGTCACGTGCTCAGCGCCGTAGAGATGGCGCAGCAGCCGGTAAAATACGTCAAAGACAATCGCCGGACGCGCGTTGCCGATATGGGCAAAGTCGTAGACGGTCGGTCCGCAGACATAGAGACGCACGTTGCTATCATCGATCGCGCAGAAATCTTCCTTCTGGCGGGTCAATGTGTTGGTGAGCTTCAAGCCCTTGAAGGTGCCGGATTTCGCTGGGTCAGCGGCGCTCATGTCAAACGGTCTCCTGGCCGGCTGGCCGGGCGGTCCGTCTACAAGGAAATTTGCCAAGAGGGAACGGCCACAGCCAGCGGTGTCGCTAGCTGCAAATAATGGTGGTGATAATGATGTTCCGTGTGGCCGTCATCATGGCAAGCGTTATGGACCGGTTTCATCAGAGCGGTCAAGATCACTTTTTCATGCAAACAGCCCATCCTTAAGGTTCTGGCGTTGGCGCACCGGCCGGGAACCTTTAATCTGACGTTGCGGGAATCAAGGAGGGCTTTCCGATGCACAGGACAGATCATGCGCGCCGGTACATACGACACGCGGCACTAACCACGTTGGTAACAGCGGTGATCGCGGTACAGCCCTTGGCAGGGTTTGCCCAATCGGCTCCAGCCCCAACCTCAAAGCCCCAGCGTGCTGCGGAAAACGTGGAAGTCCCGGCGCCCGTCTTCCTGGAACCGGAAACGCCGATCGCCAAGGCGTTGCAAGCGGCGATGTCACCGGACGTCACGGAAAAGGCTGTCCTGTTTTACGGGCAACGGGCTTTCGCCCCGATCTGGTTTTCTGCCGACGGCATGAGCGAAAACGCCCATTTGGCCGTCGCGGCTATGGCGGCAGCCAATGAGCACGCGCTCAATCCGGAAAATTATGGCCCGCTTGGTCTGGTGGATATGGCCTCCTCGGCGCAGACTGCAGACGACTGGGCTCAGTTCGAGCTGGAACTGACCAAGCAATATCTGCGCTATGCTACGCACCTCTCCTCCGGCCGCGTTCAACCCAACAAGGTCAACAAGGCGCTGAACCTCTTTCCGGACCGTCCGGACCCAACCATGCTGCTTGAGCAAGCTGTTGCGGCGATTGACTTTAGTGCGTTCCTGGAAGGTCTTGCGCCCCGCTCGGACAACTATGCGCGCTTGAAACGGCGTCTTGCTCAATATCGCGAGAAAGCAGGCAACGGCCCCTTCACCACGGTTCCGGATGGCGATGTGCTCAAGCCAGGCATGAGCGACCCACGTGTTGCCGCGCTCCGGCAGCGGCTGATTGAAGAGGACATTCCTGGAGCAGCCGAACACAGCGGCAATGTCTATGACGGTGTTCTCATTGAAGCCGTCACAACCTTCCAGGATCACCACGGCCTGGCCAACGATGGCGTCATCGGCAAGGAAACCCTCGCCCGCTTGAATATTCCCTTGGAAGAAAAACTGGTCCAGATGGAGCTCAACATGGAGCGCCGGCGCTGGATGCGGGACGATCTCGGCAGCTTTTATGTGTTCGTTAACCTGGCCGACCAGGAACTGAAAGTGGTGAAGGAAGGCAAGACCATCCACACCGCGCCGGTGGTGGTTGGTAAGCCTTACCACGCCACACCGGTGTTTTCCGATACGCTCGACTACGTGGAGATCAATCCTTTTTGGAACGTCCCCTATTCCATCGCCACGTCGGAGTATCTGCCGAAGCTAAAGCAAAACCCATCTGCCCTTTCGAGCAAAAATATCCGTGTGTTCCGGGACGGGACAGAAATCGCCCCGACCCAGGTTGCCTGGAACAGCTATGCGCGCGGCAATTTTCCGTTCCGGCTGCGTCAGGATCCTGGAAACAGCAATGCGCTTGGCCGGATCAAGTTCATGTTTCCGAACGAGTTCAACATCTACATTCACGACACGCCATCTAAATCCCTGTTCGCCCGCGCTGAGCGGGCCTTCAGCCATGGCTGCATCCGGGTATCAGATCCCTTTGCACTCGCTGATGTCCTGCTGGCCCACAAGAATGCGGATGAAGGGCATTGGGAGAAAATCCGGGATTCAGAAAAGCGGACCGTCGTCAAACCCAGCGTGCCGATCGAAGTACACCTCACCTATCTGACCGCATGGATGAACAAAGACGGTTCGACTCACTTCAGGAAAGACATTTATGGCCGGGACGAGAAGCTTCTTGACGCGCTCAGGACAGCCATGACAGAAAATATATAAAGGCTTTCTTTTTATTATCAACGACTTGAATGAAGTTCATAAACCTGAACGGAAGCTGAATACGCCACTCAGCATGGGTTCAAGGCACAAAACATATTCTCCGGATCAACAACACAGCGTTGCCTTCTGGAGAAAGAAAATGTTGAACCGCCTTTTTGTGATCATCTTCCTGGCTATTGTCCTCGGCGGTCCGTTCATCGCGCTCTTGGCGATTACGGACGGAACCAAGGCATTCGGCAATGAAGTTCAACAGAAAAGTGTTTGCCTGATGACCGGCACCGGCTGCGGAAACGGAAACCTGGTTGTCACCGTTGCCAGCCGCATTTAAAAGCGCCAAAGAACACGGACGTTCTTTGATTGCGTCCCACAACGAAGTTTGGCAAGGTCTCTCGATGGACTACAAAGCGCTGGAAGACAAAGCGGAAACTGCCGCAGAATTCATGAAGCTGATGGCTTCTGCGCCCCGGTTGCTTCTGATGTGCCATGTGATGGACGAAGAGCGCAGCGTTGGCGAACTTGCCGAGAAGACCGGAATGCGCATGCCGACCGTCTCCCAGCAGCTGGCCCTGTTGCGCGCGCAAGGGCTTGTCTCAACACGGCGCGAAGGCACCACCATCTATTACCGGCTGGCGAGCGAACCGGTGAAAGACGTCATGGCCATGCTCTACAAGCATTTTTGTGCCGATGCCGAATTGCCGGTCGCCCACCATCTCGAAACGCTCGAAGGCGACAAACCGGGCTCACGCCAATAAGGCGCAAGCTGCGGCCCTTAACTTAGCTCTCCAAGTAGTCTCCACAGCGCGGTGGTTCCTGGGTTCCCCAGGGCATCAACGGCACAGTCGATGTTGAATTCTTAGGGCTGCCTTCGATCAGCTTGTCGGAATAGACCATGTAAACAAGTGTATTCCGCTTCACATCGCAGCCGCGCACGATCCGCATCTTCTTGAACATGAACGAACGGCCCTGACGGAACATTTCTTCGCCTTGCTCGAAGTTTTCCTTGATCTGCACCGGGCCTACCTGACGGCATGCGAGCGATACATCCGAGACTTCTTCTGCAACGCCCAGCCAACCGGAAACCCCGCCCTTTTCCGGAACGGTGAAATGACAGGATACACCGTCAATCAGCGGATCATCTATGGCATAGGTCGCCAGTTTGTGGTCCGGTGTCAGAAACTTCCAGACGGTCGATTTTTTGAAGATCAGATCCGGTTCATCGTTGGCAAGTGCCGGGGCAGCCGACTGCATGCAAAGGCTGAGAAAGATAATGGCTGCAGTGCGAAACCGCATGATAAAACTCCGAGTGTCGAAAAACTGACTTCAATGTGGGAACCAGCGGCAGGGTATCAAGCACTCTCCGCGTTAGAAAGCAAAACCGCCCGGGCCAAAATAGAACCCAAGCGGTTTTCATTCGAGATTGTCCGCTGTTTAGGCGCCGGCTTTTTCCAGAACCTTTTCGTCCTGAACAACGTCTTCTTCCGGAAGGAGTTCGTCCTCCCCGGCTGCCTCGTCGCTACCTGCCAGTAGAGACGCTGCAAAGTCACTGTCCGTTACAAGTTCGCCTGACGCTTCAGAAACTGTATCTGCGCTCTCGCCAGTGGCTTGTTCAACGTCCGCATCAGAGTCGTCTGCGACCATCTCGTCGACGACCACTGGCTCATCTTCTACTAAGGTGGCAGGTTCCGTTTTCGGAGAAACCGGCGAAGTGCGGGTCAATGCGTCCTCTAGATCGTCACAACGTTCCCGTGTCCAGATCTGCGGCTGATCCAACCCCTGCGCTTCATCATACGCCCTTGCGACGTTGAACGGCAAATGCGCATCAAAGAGCAGAGCGCTGCCGAACCTGGGTTGGAGTGCATCGGTGAGGGATTGGAAAGTGTCGTGGAGGCCCAACTTGCTCTCGGCACAAGCTGCAGCAGCATCGCGCAAAGTCACGACATAATCACGGGTTGTTTCAATCGCGGTTGCGACGGCTGCCGACCCGATAGCCGGACGGCCATGGCCTGGGACCAGCGCAGAAGGCCGGAACGCCATGATCCGGTCCAATGCCCGAGGCCAATCGGCCAGGTGCGCGTCGCCGCAATAAGGAGCAGTGTTTGATTGAACCAGACCGCCAGCATAGAGCACGGAATTGTCTGAGACCCAGACGACGAGATCACCCATGGTGTGTCCCCGCCCAAGATGCATCAGGCGCACTTCGCGGCCGCCGAGATCGATCGACATGGAAGATGCGATGGTCATGGTCGGCATCGCCAGCGCCGGAAGCGCATGACCGGCAGGATAAAAGTCCGGATACCGGGCTTTCAGAACTTCACGATCATCGAGACCGCGGGTTTCCATCATGCGTTTGGTCAGATCAGACGCGATCACCTCGCCAGCCTCAAAAGCTGCGGCACCAGCCGTGTTGTCGCCATGGAAGTGCGTCAGCAGCAGCACCTTGATCGGTTTGTCAGAGATCTCCCGGATCTTTTTGAGAAAAATCTCGCCGAGTTCTTCCGTCGGCTGGGCGTCGATAACCAGAAGACCGCGCTCGCCGACGATCACACCGGTGTTCGGACACCCTTCCGCAGAAATGGCATAGCACCCGGATCCAAGGTCATGGATCTTCGCGTCTTGTCCGAGTTCACGTTCAGATGATGTGTCTGCCGTAGTCATGACAGCCTCGCTTTCCTGCCAGCCAATCCGATGAGCAACTCATCGGTCTCAGGGTGTGAATATGTTCTTGCCACACCAGCGTCACTTGTTACGGCATCGATTCGCAAATTTTGGTGCATTATTTCGTTAAACGTTTCTTTCTTATCAACAGATAGGTCTAGTAATTGCGCCTCATACAGGCATTTCTATGGCATTGAACCGGACAACGAGAAGCAAACGCTCCGTAGATATGCAAAATGACCGCCGAGTGCTTTCCCCTCTGTTTTGACAAGCTATACTTCTGCTTGGTTACCACTGAGGCCCTGGCGCTGATAACCGATCGGCTTGACGGGGTGCTGCGCCTCTCCAGCATGCGATCCGTATCTTGCGTGAACCATGCCCTAACAAGACCCGAGTTCTTATGCCCAAAACCAGCAAAGCGCCTCAAGAAACAGCAGTGCTGAAACTCAATGAGTTTCTTCCCTACCGGCTGAACCATCTTGCGGAGACCGTTAGCCGGTCGCTGTCGAAGATCTACGCGGATGATTTCGGTATCGGGATCCCGGAGTGGCGCGTGGTGGCAACTCTTGGCGAACATGTCGCCATGACAGCACGCGACATCGGCAAGGCAACGTCCATGCACAAAACGAAGGTGAGCCGCGCCGTCGCCGCTCTGGAGAAAAAAGGACATCTCACCCGCGGCGCGAACCCGGATGACCAGCGCGAACAGCTTTTGCAACTCACCGATAATGGCCGCGCCATGTATGAGAACCTCGTGCCGAAAGCATTGGGCTATTCTCTGCAATTGGAAGCGGCCTTGAGCGAAGAGCAGCGCATTGCTCTGGACGAGATCTTTCAACATCTTCATGCCGCTGCGGAAAAATAAGCCTGCCGCCCTGCCTGCCATTAACCGAACATGAGAGCTTTCCTTGCTATGGCTTTGCTTCAAGAGGATACTGATCCGGCTGTTTGACCAGCATGGCGCGGGGATGATATGCGCCGGTGGGGAAAAGTGATGAAGCTTCGCAGTCATGCCGCGTTTTTGGCAATGTCATGCGCGCTGGCGTTTGCGCCGGTGCAGCTGCTTCTTGCTGTCCCGGCAGAGGCTGCAAGCTGTTCCAACTTAACATCGGAACTGCGTCAACTTCAGTCACGCGGCAACCGCCCGTCTGCTGGTGCTCAAAAATGGCAAACCGCAAAAAGCCAGCAGCAAAAAGCGCTCAATGCGGCAGAGCGGGATTTTAGCTATCTTGGTTGCAACAGCAATGCCAGTCCGCAGTGCCAGGCACTGTCTGGTAAAGTGCAGCGCATGCGTTCCAATTTAAGAGCCATCGACCGTCAATTGGCGAAGGCTGGCGGTGGAAGCGCCAGCAATCAAAAACGCATCCGGCAGGTACAAGTGGCCCTCAAACGCCAAAACTGCGGCGCACCCGCAAATACCCGCAATGCGGCCGCCAATCCGAATTCTGGAGATGCACCGCGTTCGCTGCTGGCCCGGCTTTTCAACCCGCAGCAAACGCAGGCACAAACCAAGCAACAAGAGACTGCTCAAAGCACCAAGAAACGCACCAATTCCAGCGGCAAACGCCGAATCCCGTCCGGTGGAACCTTTCGTACCCTGTGTGTGCGCTCGTGCGATGGTTATTTTTTTCCGGTCAGTTTTGCGACCGGAAAACGGCAATTTGCCAATGATGCTGCCCGCTGCAACGAGATTTGCCCGGCCTCTGAAACCGAGCTCTACGTCTACAAGAACCCGGGCGGTGACCGCTCCGACATGATGTCACTCGCAGGTGATCTTTATTCCGAACAACCGTTTGCTGATCGTTACAAAAGCGAGTTTGTCGAAGGATGCAGCTGCCGGCTGACGGGGAGGGCAAAAAGCCGCTCAGGCTGGACAGAAGTCAGCAATCCCGGCGCGTCCGGACGGCGCATTGCGTTTTCGGACATCAGCGGCGGGCTGCCGTCCAGCGACACAGCTGAAAACATCCGCACTTCACGTCCGGCAAATCTTGAGTCGAACTCAACGCTGTCCCGAACGCCGCTGACAAAAGAACAGCTGCCGGCCTATGAAGACCCTGACACCCGCGCGAACCTGGAAAAAGGTTTTGATGTAACAGCGTCGATCGCGAAAGCCGCTGAACAGCTCACACCGGCTGCGACTGATGCCGACGGTACGAATGACAAACCTGGTGAGCTGCCGTTGCTTGGAAACCGCAGATCTCTGGCGGACGAGAACCTTGAAACAGCCTCGATCCCGCCGGTCTTCAAGTCGGACGACCCGGGGTTCCGTCCGGCCCCGGATCGTGATGTCCCTGTCAGGGTAGTCGGTCCAGAATACTTTTACGCCCAATAAGCGGCAGCATTTCCTTCATGTCAGGACCGTGATCGAGACCCGTGAGCACGCGGCGAAGTGGCATGAACAGCCCCCGCCCCTTGCGGCCGGTTTCCGCCTTCAGCGCTGATGTCCATGCCCCCCAGGTCTCCAGGGTCATCTCGCCGTCCGGAAGCAAGTCTTTCGCCTTGGTGATGAACTCCCGGTCTTCATCTTCAATCCGGCTTTCCACCGGACCGCCGACGATTTGCCAATAGCCTTTGGCATCATTGACTGTTTCACAGTTGCCGCGAATGGCGGTCCAGAAGGCCTCGCCGCCGCCGACACCCATCTCATCGAGCCGATCCTTGGCATCTGCATACGGCATTTCATGCACAAGGCGCGCATTCAGTCCCTTGAGATCTTCCGGATCGAATTTTGCGGAGGACCGGGACACGCTGGTCAGATCGAATTTCTCCACCAGGGCATCCATGCTCGGAACGGCTTCAACGGCCTGGCTGGTGCCGGTCAGGACAGCAAGCGAACAGACTGCCATCGCCTCAACACCGGAGTCCCGAAGCGACCCGATCGACAAGGCCCCCTTCCGCTTAGAAAGCCCTTCGCCATCCCGCGTGGGCAGCAGATTGTGGTGACCGAAGACAGGCGCTTTTGCGCCCAGTGCTTCGAAGATCGCGATCTGGACGCCGGTGTTCGACACATGATCCTCACCACGGATGATATGGGACACACCCATATCGATGTCGTCGACGATCGACGGCAACGTGTAGAGAAACGTGCCGTCTGCGCGGATCAGGACCGGATCGGACATGGAGGCCAAGTCTACGGTTTGGTCACCACGGCACAGATCGTTCCAGGTCACTTCGGTGCGTTTGGTCTGAAACGGATCGCCGTCATGGTTCGGCAAAACGAAGCGCCAATGCGGCTTGCGGCCTTCCGCTTCAAACCCGGCCCGCTCTTCCTCTGTCTGTTTCAGTCCGGCACGGTCGTAAACAGGAGGGCGGCCAAGCGCGCGCTGCCGCGACCGGCGGCGTTCCAACTCGTCCGGTGTTTCGTAGCAGGGATACAGCAGTCCGGCTGTCTTCAGTTTTTCCGCCGCTGCCTCATAAGCGGACACCCGGTCGGATTGCCGCTCAATCACATCGGGCGAAATGCCGAGCCAGCGGAGATCGGTTTCAATCGATTCCGCATACTCCTTTTTGGAGCGCTCAAGATCGGTGTCGTCGAAACGCAGGATGAAGCGCCCGCCCATCTTCTTGGCATAAAGCCAGTTATAGAGGGCCGGACGGCTATTGCCGATGTGAATGTGGCCGGTCGGAGACGGCGCGAAGCGTACAGTAACAGTCATGCGCCTCAGGTACCCGCCTCCCTTGAGCTCTGCAAGTGCAAATGGTGATTTTACCCCGTTTCGCCGGGCCAGATTTCAGCTTTTCAAGCCAACGGACCGTTTTGTCGGTCCCGAAGCTTGCGCGACGCTATTGCAAGCCCGCCTGTCATCAGCGCGCAGTACCCGCTCATGACCAGAAGCTGACGATCAAAGTCGACACCGGCATCGATCAGAACGCCGACCAAGCCCGGGCCAGCGGCCGACGAAAACACCATCAGCGCAAAGGCAACGGACCGGATCGCGCCGATATGGCGACTCCCGTAAAGCTCCGGCCAGAGGGCGCCGGACATTGCGGCAGTAAATCCGCTGCTGATACCGAGAAGCCCCATGAATACAAAGGCTGTTGGTGCGGCCGGGAGCAAGGAAAGCAGCAGACACCCTGAGAAGAGCGGCAACAGCACGGCCGGAAGCAGTGCCCGCGCGGAATACCGGTCTATCAAAGGTCCAAGCACCAGCGCCGTGGCAATTGCAGTGCCGGCCATGACTGGAAAAGCGGAGGCGAAGAGCTCAAGCGGCCAGCCCCGCAACTCTGTCAAATACACCTGATTGAACAAGATGGCAGTTCCGATGAACGGCGGCGCCAGCACACCGGCCGTCAAAAGCCAGAAAATCGGGTCGCGCAGCGCCTCGCCGCGCGTCCATTGACGCCCTTCAGTTAAATCTGTGTCGCGTTCATCTGATCGGGGAATGCGATCTTTGGCAAATAACAAGGCGAGCATAGGCAGTGCGCCGAGCACCATGATGCCGGCGGCGAGCGCCCAGCTGATCCGCCATCCAACAACCGCCGACATCAAAACAAAGCTGGCCGGAAACAAGCTCTCTGCAACGGGAAAACCCATCTGCGCGACTGATACGGCTCGGCCGCGCTGCGCTGAATACCAGCGGCCCATTGCTGTCATGGAGACGCGGGTCATCATTCCCTGCCCGGACAGCCGTAGTCCGAACAGCACCACAAACAACATGAAGACCGAATTCACCAAGGCCATCGACAGACAGAAAAGGCCAAGTGTGACGCATGTTGCGAGCCCGACAAGGCGAAGGGGAAACACGTCGACGCTGCGCCCGATCCAGGGCAAAGACACCGCGCTTGCGAGCGTCGCGCCCATGTAAAGAAGACCGAAATCACCGTGACTGAGGTGAAACTCTTCGCGCAGGTGCCCCGAAGACAGTGCAATGTAAAAAGTCTGCCCGAACCCGGAAAAAGCGGTCAGCAGAAACCCGCCGGCGAGCCAGCGGGCATTGGTCTGCAGAAACGTCAGATAGGTCATGCGTCTCCGCCGGATTGAAAAGCTTTACGACCGGTCGCGGAAGCGGTTGGTGATCGGGTAACGTCGGTCACGGCCAAAATTGCGTTCAGTGATCTTGACGCCGGGAGGGGCTTGTCTGCGTTTGTATTCAGCGATGTAGAGCAAATGCTCAATGCGATGAATCAGGTCGCGGGAATGGCCACGCGCTTCGATTTCACCGACCGACATCTCTTTTTCGACAAGACATTCCAGAATGTCGTCGAGCACGTCATATGGCGGCAAAGAATCCTGGTCCGTCTGGTTTTCGCGCAGTTCCGCCGTCGGGACCTTGGTGATGATGTTGGACGGGATCACCTCGCCTTCCGGTCCGAGCAGGCCGGCCGGTTTGTCGGCGTTGCGCCAGGCAGCCAGATGATAGACTTGGGTCTTGTAGAGATCCTTGATCGGATTGTAGCCGCCGTTCATGTCGCCATAGAGCGTTGCGTAGCCAACCGACATTTCCGACTTGTTGCCCGTGGTCATGACCATATGGCCGAATTTGTTGGAAACGGCCATCAGGATGACGCCGCGTGTCCGGGACTGTAGGTTCTCCTCCGTCACGCCTGCTTCCGTGCCAGCGAACAGCCCGTCCAGTGCCTTGGTAAATCCTTCGACCGGCTCTGCAATCGGAACCGTGTCGTACCTGAGGCCCAGCGCCTTGGCGCAGTCCGCGGCATCCTTGATGCTGTCTTCCGAGGTGTAGCGATAGGGGAGCTTATTGCTGTGCTCCTTATCCGCCCCCAGAGCATCAACAGCCATTGCCGCGCAAATGGCAGAGTCGATGCCGCCTGAAAGGCCAAGCACGACACCCGGGAAGCCGTTCTTGGTCACATAATCGCCAAGCCCGAGGACACAGGCCCGCCAGTTTGCTTCATCAAGATCTGGAAGCTTTGCCACCGGACCGCTGGTGCAGACCCAGGCTTCGCCATCTCGTTTCCAGTCTCTGATGCCGAGCGCTGTCTCAAACTGCGGCATCTGTAATGCC
>CALDSI010000315.1 GCA_937911395.1 uncultured Labrenzia sp. | reverse complement strand
GTGTCTCCTTTTCTGTCAGTTAGTTAAGTCCGATCTTTTAGCCAAAACGCGTAAAACGGGTACTCGGATTGTTTTTAGGGAATCCGATTGCTTGGGGCGTTTAACGTCGAATACCCCAAGTACCTATCTTGTAGAACGACACCGTCAGGTCCCACATGTGCTTTGAGCATGAAGGCACCGTGTGGCTCGTGACCAGCTGGCTCGTAGAGACGGCCACAGGATACGCCACGCCAGAGAGAATGCTACGCGTAGGCTCATTGCTTGAAATGATGCAGCGTCGTTCGGATCATTCTGACTTCGATTACGAAAACGTGCTACTGCCCATAGCTCTGATTGATGACCTGGTGGTGCCCAGTGAAACACCATTTGAGGTGCGAAGTCTCCCAGATCAACCACGCGTTCACAGGAACGAAATCCGGATGCTTCCGGCATTCCCGTAAATCTATCTGTGGTGTTCTGCAGTTCTTGAATGACTTGGTTCGCTCTAACGATATTCTGTTTGCTCATCTGATAACCTCCGGATCCTTTCCGCTGGTGAAGCTGCAACAACGTACCGAAGTAATTTGCCCGCCATACTATGCCGATTAGATACGCCCCTACCCCTGGCTTGGTCGTGATTTGCGACTATTCCAAAGGCTTCAAGAAACCTGAAATGGTGAAAGAGCGACTTGGTGTTGTTGTGTCCAAACGCCTTCCCCACCGAGACGGGCTGTGCACGGTCGTACCATTAAGCACCTCTCCGAGCCGGTCTGGAGTCAAATACCAGTGCAAGGTTGAGCTCCCCATAGAGGCCCCTGATCCATACCCGGGCAAGATCAAGTGGGCAAAGGCAGACATGCTTGCGACCGTTGGTTATCACCGGTTAGAGCTTCCTTATTCAAAGCGGGATCCAAACACCGGACGGAGAAAGTACATTCAGATCAAGCTACCTGCCCAAGAGCTTGAAAAAATACAGATCGCAATGCTTTTTGCGCTAGGATTCGAACAGTTCGCGGAGCAGCTAATTGTTGACAAAAAGGGCTGAACGCATCATATCCATGATTGATCGCGTTCGCATTTCGATGCGGTACGCCTCAAGTCCGTTTCGACGGCGGACCTATGTAGGACGATAACAAGTCCGAATGGTTGACAACCCCACCTTCCGAGGTGGGGTTTCCATTTGTAGCCCTCGGGTTCTATTCCCTCCCCTTTGCATCCTTTCCAACCCTTCAGTGATCCTTTAGGGTGCCGAGCATGTCTGAGAATTTGTTTTTTACCGTTCTCGTCGCTGTAGTGGCTGCTAACATGCTAACCGTCGCGGCATTGTTCGGTTTTTACCAAATCAACAAAGCCGAGAAGAGTGAAGAGGATCGTCAAGACAAGACGGTACATTACCTCTTGATCATAATCCCGTTGCTGATTGTCGCCGTGGGTACTTACGTCATCTTCTGACTTCAACAGCGATTTCCGCAGCATCCACACTCGCCGCATTGGTCAGCGCCCGCATGAAGCGTGAGTCCGCGACCAATCGAGCGGCAATCTTCTTTTCTTCCGCAGATCCCGCAACCCCATGAATGGCTTTGCGGAGAGACGCCACGTTTGTCGTCGTGGCGCGATCCGCCAATGTCTTTGAAACAATCCCTATGGCTCCGGGTATGGCAAAAACCGGATTCATGGCTGTGGCTCCAAGGCTTAAGGCAGCCAACAATCCGTTGCCGCTGGGGGAAAGCTTACCACCAAGACGCAAAGCGTTCTGCGATGCGCTGCCAACCACGATCCGCTCCAGAAGGGCCTTTTCTTCGGGGGTGTAACTTGCTCCCCCGTCTTCCGCCTTTTCTAAAATACGGCGCACGTTTTGCCTAACGGCATTGTCGGCGTTGCCCCCGCTGCCAGTTGAAGCGGCCCGCAGTTCCCCCTTGCGTACAGCCTTCTGCAGCTCCTGCGCTTTGAGTAGAGTGGAATGCGCTGCCCGCGCGGATTTGATCAGATCCCCGCCACCCTTTTCATCAATGAAGTCATCGATCTGGCGGAGCATGATCTTACCCAAACGGGCATCGGACTTATCAACTGCACGAGCGACATCGCGACTAACTACCTGCCTGAGTTGATCTAGATCCGTCAAAGACATTTGGTCATCACCCAGACGAGAGATGTCATCCATCATCGATGCCGCCTTCGGATGCCGGGCCGGGTTGATATGCTCAACCTTCATAACGGACTGGATATTCTGTCCAAGCTCCTTGATATCGTCGCTGGAGTAGGAGAACCCGCTTTCGTCAACTTGCTTGTAGGCTTGGTTTTTGATGTTTCTCAGATCAGCCATGGTTCGGACAGGAAGCCTCTTGGCCAGCACGTTACCGGCAGCGCTCATAGCCGCGGGAAGTGCAACTCCTACTGCACCTCCCACCAAGGCCCCAGCAGCCGCATCCTTGGCATTTTCAATCAAGTCTCCGTCCGAGTATCCGGCCCCAGCAACAGCTCCATACCCAGCTCCTTCGACAAAGCCGCGACCCGCCTTACTCAGACCAGTAGCGCCGCTTTTCGTCAGGGTCAGTCCGGCCTTCGCTGCTCCTGCTCCAGTAGCGAGCGCACCGCCAATCTCAGCAATAGCAGAAGTAACCGGGTGGTCTTCTGAAAACTGATCTTGCTGTTCGTTCTCTGCGTTTAGTGCATCCCGGTACCGCGCAGCGAGTGTCTTGCCGTAGTTGAACCAGTCACCCTCCGGGTTTTTGCCGAGAAGCGCTGCTTCAGCTGCGGTCAGCTCTTCCCCAAAGCCCATAGTCAAGCCACGGGTGATCTTGTCAATAATACCCGAGACCATACCCTGCTGTTCGACTTCAGGAGCGTCATCTGCCGCTGCTACAGTTGTCGTCGCAGACTGATACTTCAACCATGGGCCGAATGTAGTCTCCTGACTACCGGTATTCGCGGTTTGGTACTTTGTCCAAGGCCCTTCACTCATTGGGCAATCTCCCAACTGTTGGGGGCGGCAGGATCACCACCAATGAATCGATATCCGCCTTCTATTCTTCCAGGTGCCGGCATGCCTGATTGCGGCTGTTCAATGGGCTCCGGACGAGATGCCGCCAACACTTCAGCAGGCCCAAGACCCTTGCGAATGGCCTCAAGTGCACGGGACCGAGAAATTCTTTTCTGCTCAACAACCTTCGTGCTGTCTCCGGGTTGCGGCAGATAGACGACACCGTATTGCGTCATTTCTTCTTGAGTGACGGCAGCACCGGTATCTTTCCTCAAGATAGCGGCCAGAAACTCTCGACCGGCCTGCTCGGCTAGCTGGTATTCCTCGGTTTTCAGGTAGTTGCCCACCACTCCTGCATTTCCGGCTAGGTTCTCTCCTAGGCTTGTCAGTGCTTTTTCATGCCGATCGATTGTGGGGAGTGCACCAGCGCCCCGTTCGTAGAAGACCAAGTCTTTGGATTGCTGTTCGGTGAGTTTGCCAGCACCTCCTCCCATACGGACGGTTGTGCCATCAGCTGTTGTTACCTCAAATCCGCCACTATCAGCTTTCACCCCACCAACCGGCACGGGATTGGTTGGATCAGCAGGAGCTATGATGGCCTTCTGTTCACGCCCATCTTCGGTATAGATCGTTTGGATGTTTGGTTTTGCGGGCTTGGCATTGTCCAGCTTGAACTGCTGCGCTGCTTCCCGTTCGGCTGTCTGGTGCGCCCGGTTGGCTTCTGCACGTGCATCGGCGCGGTCCATCTGCATTTCAAGGCGCTGGATAAGCCCCTGCTGCTGAAGCGCTGTTTTTGTCGCTTCACGCTTGGCGCGAGCCCGTTCAAGTCCCGTGTTGCTGATGCCCTTCATCAGCCCTGCAATTGCTGCAAAACCCGTCATAACGTTCGTCCTTGTGTCCAGACTTGAAGAAAAATCACC